>JBATUY010000533.1:0-28433 GCA_049671465.1 Pricia sp.
TTCGTAGGTTGCCTCACCGAAATACCTTCCGACTTGAAAAGGACCTTCATAACGCTGTTTTTCTTGGCCGAATCCTTGATGCCAGGCCAATAAAACAGACAGGGTCGGGAACAATATTTTTCTCAAAAAAGAAATCATACGGCAAAAAACGCAAATCTTATCCAAGATTGCCAAGAATCACCGAAATATTTTGCCTTTCAAAGAAAAACATAAGCCATGATTCAAGTCAGCGAGCTTATTGTACGCCGTAATTGAATTTTGATACGACAAGGCCTACATTCAATTTTACGTAAGAAAATTCGTGTTGAACAGGGGTAAAAGACAGTTTTGATTAAAAATGACCGTGCCATGCCACAAAGTGCCCTTCACCTTGACACATTGAAAGACGCGATGAACGGTGCGAAGAGACCGGTTACCCCTACATCGAGTATATAGAGAATGTCGGAGTTAAATAAGTTCCAAATAGACAGCTGAAAATCGCGATGTTGAAACAATTCATGTATTTTAACTTATGCTTAACCCTTAGCCATTTAAAATTTTAGCTTAATTTGCCTATGTTTATGGCGAATTCCATAAGATTTTTGGAACCGAGACGATTAGCGACGGTAATCCAACAAAATCAGTTCAAACCAAATAATAGACGGAATTCTAAAGTACAAACATTAAAGAATTAAGTAATTATGGGAAGACCAGCTACAAAGCCGACGGAACTCCGCGATGGATATTATATCGAAGTGCGAAACAAGAACCAAAAATCGGGCATTAAAATCGTTCGGGAGACCAAACAACAATTGATAATGGCCATTGAGGAATATAAAAAGACCAAAGATGTCACTGTTCTTGGGAAGCTAAAGAACGGTAAGATGGAACCGATACCCGGGCTATAAATGGGATAAACCAATTTTAGGGTTTCGACCCTGAATCGGAAATAGAGACAAACCGATGGTCGATCTGATCATCGGTTTATTTTTTGCTTTGGAACCAAAATCTACACTACATTTGATTTACCAATTGCCAAGTGAATGAACCTAAAAGATGGCGTTAAGACCGCCGAGAACAAAGTATCTTCCGAAGCTAAGAAATTGGGTGATTTTGTAAGGGATGCCGAAAAGTCTTTGGTAGACCGGTTGGAATCTTACGAAGACATTATCAACCTCGAAGTGGGCGATACCGGATTGCAGCGTGCCAAGACTTTGGAGCGGGAGTTCGATATCCGCCAGTTGTATGTAAAGTACGAGGGAGACAACCCTACCGGAACCCAGAAAGACCGTATCGCCTTCGCTCAAGTATATGATGCCCTACGCCGTGAATTCGACACGGTGTCGCTGGCAACCTGTGGAAACTATGGGGTCGCGATGGCCCTGGCCGCCAACTTGGCCGGCATACACTGTAAAATTTATATACCCGAGAGCTATCACACGGAGCGTATTTCCGAGATGGAAGGTTTGCAGGCCGAAATTATACGCTTGCCCGGCAGCTACGAAGATGTTGTGACGAGGAGTAGTGAACTGGCCCGACAAAACGGATGGTACGATGCCAATCCGGGGGGTTCCAACACCCCTTTGCAGATATCGGCCTATTCGCAGATAGCATTGGAAATTTTCGAAGAACTGGGCGATGCGCCCGAATATTGCGCCATTCCGGTTTCGAACGGCACCTTGTTCGCCGGTATCTATCGAGGCTTTGTAAGTTTGTACAAAAGAGGGAAGACTTCCCGCATTCCCAAAATGATCGCGGCATCGTCTACGAGAAAAAACCCGATCGTTCAATCATTTCTGCAGGGTCTGGAGTATTGTAAGGATTTAGACCCCGACCGCATCAAGGAGACCAAATACAACGAACCGTTGATTAATTGGCATAGTTTCGACGGAGAGGAAGCGCTGTACGCGTTGCGTGAATCGAAAGGCGAAGCTTTTAACATAAGCGACAAGAAACTAAGGGAAATGACAGCGCTCTTAGCCAAAAAGGAAGGTTTTCGGATACTTCCGGCGGCAACCGCCGGGTTAATAGCTCTTTTGGAACTGGATGAAAAAATGAATTTCGAACCGGGACGCTATGTAGCCGTGCTGACCGCAAAACACTGAGGGTATCGGCCCTAAAAAATTAGGGTTAGATAAGCAACGAAGAAGTGAAAACGGATATCGGCAGAAACAAGAACTAGAACAAAACACATGAAAAAATCAATTGATGGAAAGGCCCTTGTATACTGCGAAGGCGCTTTTAATACCCCCAATGGAAAGACCGCCCACGGCTTGGTACGCTTTACCGAGCGTTACGAAGTTGTAGGGGTTCTAGACGGAAAATATGCTGGACAAGATGCAGGTGACGTTCTTGACGGAAAGCCAAATGGCATTCCAATTTTTAAGGATTTAGAGGCCGCCATCGAAAAACTGACGGACAGCGACAACCTGCCAAAATCATTAGTTGTCGGCCTTGCCCCCGATGGTGGCCGTTTGCCCAACGTGGCTAAAGCGACCATTAAAAAAGCTTTGCAAATGGGCTGGAACGTCGATAGCGGACTGCATGATTTCTTGAGTAACGATGCGGTGCTGGCCCAGATTGCCGCCGAGAACAATTGTCGCATCAGAGATGTACGAAAGACTCCGGATCGCGATAAACTCCATTTTTTTACGGGAGACATCGAAAAGGTCGATTGCTTGAAACTTGCCATACTCGGCACCGATTCCGCTTTGGGAAAACGTACCACCGCATGGTTATTGGTACACGGCTTCCAAAAGGCAGGCCTGAAGGCCGAAATGATCGGTACCGGTCAGACCGCTTGGATGCAAGGCGCCAAATACAGCATGGTGATGGATAGCTGTATCAACGACTTTGTGTCCGGTGAAATCGAGCATGCCGTGGTCAGCGCTTACAAAAACGAAAAGCCTGACGTAATCGTCATCGAAGGGCAAGGCAGTTTAATGAACCCCGCGTATCCCGGTGGATTCGAAATATTGGCAGCTGGCCGTCCTGATTATGTCGTCTTACAGCATGCCCCGAAGCGATTGGAATATGACGGTTTTCCGGGCTACAAAATGCATTCCCTACAAGAACAGATTAACGCCATCGAGGTGATTTCCGGTAAAAAAGTAATCGCCATTACCGTAAACCACGAAGATATGGCCGATGACGAAATTCGAGAGGCCTGTAAACAGATTACGCTAGAGACAAAACTGCCCGCTTTTGATGTCCTAAAATATGGCGTGGAAGAATTGATCGAAGTGCTAAGGGAAAAAGTATGAGAATCACTAAAGTCTCTTACGAACGTTTAGACCTGAAACTCTCCGAACCCTACACCAGTGCATACGAGACTATAGACAGCAGCACCAATTTTATACTCAAAGTGGAGACCGACGGGGCCATCGTCGGCTACGGTTGTGGCGCACCCGACAAGGCTGTTACCGGAGAGCATCCGATAGATGTTGAAAATGCGATAAAAGACGTGATTTCGCCCTATCTCAAAGGTAAGAGCCCTTTTACCTATGCCCTTATCCTTAAGGAACTGAAAGCTTTGCTGGGCAAAAAATCGTCGTCGCTGATGATGGTAGATTCCGCCTTGCACGACCTGATATCAAAGAAGGCCGGGGTACCGCTTTACCAATATTTGGGGGGCTATCGAAAGAGCATTCCAACAAGCATTACGATTGGTATCCTTTCAATTGACGAAACCTTGCGGCAGGCCAATGAATTTATACTACAAGGGTTTACTATTTTAAAGATCAAAGGCGGTAATCATCTTGAGGCCGATATCGAAAAGATGATGCGCCTCCATGAAAAACATCCACAGGCCACGTTCCGTTTTGACGGTAATCAAGGCTATTCCGTAGTCGATTCCGTGGCATTTGTCGAGGCCACCGCCAAAATAGGAATCGAAATTTTCGAGCAGCCTACGAGAATGGAAAAAGAGGAGCGTCTTGGGCAGGTCACCGATCAGGTCGATATTCCGGTAATGGCAGATGAAAGCCTAAAAACCTTGACCGACGTGTTCCGCTTAGCGCAGAACGAGCGGGTAAATATGGTCAATATCAAACTGATGAAAGTAGGCGGTATTTTAGAAGGTACGCATATCAATTCGGTAGCAAAAGCTGCCGGACTGGAAAGTATGATAGGCTGCAACGATGAATGTGCGCTCGGTATTTCCGCGGGATTGCATTTTGCACTTTCGCGACCGAACATTCACTTCGCCGATCTCGATGGGCATCTAGATATTGTCGACGACCCGTTCAAAGGCCTGTTCCGACTTGAAAAAGGTGTTTTATACCCAACTACGGCCCCGGGATTAGGGAAAATCAAAACGTAAAAAGTTTCTGAATAGCGTTAACCGCTCGATGGGAATGTTTAGTCTCTGTTCGAGTTCCGCCGTTTACAGCACGGTGATGTTAAAGCAATCGAATGCTACACAGTGCATCTGCCACTACCAACTGTTTATTCCCCTCCGCCTTCTTGGATAGAAACATCTCTCCGAAATGGAATAAATAACGGGTCGACATCCTTCGTTTCGCCCACTACCGAGGCAATTTCACGTTTCAAGTAATTGAGGTGCGCAATGGTCAAACGGTCGGTCATCACTGGCAACGTACGCTTAATTTTTCCCTGTAAGGTCAAAAGATTATCCAACGCTAACGAGCGCACATCGGTATTGACGGTGTAACCTTCGGAGAGTTTGGCCAAAATACCGCCAACCAAGCCCACTGCCTCATCGGGTTTGTATAGGGCAATGAGGTTCGATACGTACGACTTTTGCAGCTTTCTACGATAGGCATTGGTCTGGTAAAAAACATTCATGTCGCCCCATACCACTTGGGCAAGGTCATCCATATAAGCTTCAGGGGTATATGGATCTTCATCTTCGTAACGTTCGGCAATAAAGGTCATACGGCTTAGGCGGCTACCTCCGAGCAGGTTCATCATCACACTTTCCATGGTCTTGGTGACCGCTTCTTTCGATTGTGGAGATTGAATGGCGTTTAAAATGTCTTTGCGCAACAACCATTTGGGCTCCTTAAAGATGTAATCGTTCAAAAATACCAAAGCCTGTTTTTGCTTCATTTGGTCTACCGGGAGATATACCTCACCTTCTTCGCCCATTGTTTTTGGGGTCACGTAGATGCCGCCGATATTCTGCGCAACATGAAAAATATAGTCTTTGTACTGATCGACGAGATCTTTATAAACTTGATCAAGGTTAGCGTAATCGTCACTGTTGTTTTCTTTAGTCCATTTTCTTAGAAAAGGAGCGATACGCTGCAAGTTGAGAATACCGTACATACTGGCCTGCATGGCATCATCGCCCAAATCTTCGGTCTGCGAGCGGGGGTCGAAATCGCGCCCCTCACCACCGAACCATAGTCTCGGGTTGTTCGAAACACTATCGACGACCATTTGGCTCAACATTTCTTTTTCTTCGGATAGACTCATGTCCTCGGGGAAACGCGAATACCCCCACTGAATGGCCCATTTGTCGTAATCGCCTATACGCGGCATCAAATCTTCCGTCGGGATACTGTCTTCGGGCTGTGCCACATAATTAAAACGGGCATAGTCCATGATAGAACTGGTATGGCCGTTCTTTTTCAGCCATTCCGCATTCCGTAGATTCTCTACCGGGGTGGCCGAACTGGCGCCCATGTTGTGACGTAGGCCCAAGGTGTGCCCCACTTCATGGGAAGCCACAAAACGAATCAGCTCTCCCATGAGTTCATCTTCAAATTCCATTTGCTGCGCACGCTCATCGACGGCACCGGCCTGTATCATATACCAACTGTGCAAAAGGCTCATGAGGTTATGGTACCAGCCGATATGGCTTTCCAAAATCTCTCCGCTTCGTGGATCGACGATATTAGGTCCGTAAGCATTTTTAGAAGGAGAGGCAAAATAGCGCAATACCGAAAACCGGGAATCTTCCAAACTCATGGTGGGGTCGTTCTGCGGCCATTCTTTGCCGATTATGGCATTTTTAAATCCCGCCTGCTCGAAAGCGACTTGCCAATCATTAATGCCTTGAATCAAATAAGACCGCCATTTTCTAGGCGTGGCCGGATCGATATAATAGACAATTGGTTCTTTAGGCTCTACCAATTCACCACGTTTCCAAGCTAGCGAATCTTCCGCTTTGGGCTCTAAACGCCATCGGTGAATATAGGTGTTGCGATCGACCTTTTGTTGGTCGTCGCCATACTCCAGATATGAGCTCGCAAAATAACCGACCCGAGCGTCGTACAGTCTTTTTTGCATGGGTTCTTTGGGAAGTAGAATAAAGGAATTGTTGATTTCCAAGGTAACCACACCAGCCAATATCGCTGCTGGAAGTTCTTTACGCTTGTCAGAACTGGATTTTGCCTTATAGGTCTTCACCGTTTTGACCTCGGTATTCATCGGAAACGAATTGATTTCCTTGATGTAAGATTTATCCTTTTCCAAGGAGGTTAATTTGTAGTCATCCTTCTGGTCGTTGCCTAAGGCTAGTAGCGGGTTTTCCCCATTAATAAAACTGGTGACGTCGATTACGTGGGAAGCCGTATCATCATTGGTCGCCTTGATATCGAAAGCTTCTAAAATCGGGGTGATGTTCGAGTTTTTTACAGCCTTTGAAATTGCATCGTTCTCATTTGCGGCGCTGACCAAAGTAGATATTCGAAGAAAAATATTGTTGGAAGGCCCTTTTTCAAAAGTTACGGTATTTTCCGAAATTTTTTCGCCACCATAATTTCTGGCGCCAGACGGAGTCTTAATGAATCGGGTCACGACCAGCATTTCGCGGTTCAACAGACTATCGGGAATCTCAAAATAATATTTGTCGTCGACCTTATGAACATCAAAAAGTCCTTTTTGGGTTCTAGCCTTTTCGGTAATCAGTCTGTCATAGGCTTTGGGATTACTACTGGTGAGGGCCGCTCCTTCCGATCTTTTATCCGATTTGTTGCCGATGCCCAAGGTACTGCATGAACAGGCCAGCATTAAAACTCCTAAGTATGTGAAAAACTGCTTCATATAATTAGCGAACGCTTCAATTAATCGTTTAGTATGACTTTGGTCGGATAAACTCCGCTTTTAACAGAATATCGCACTAATAACGGCCGATGCAACGATAGATATTATTAGGTTATTCGGGCTAGAGCGCATCGTGCTTGGTGTCCAATATACAATTATAGACCATGACAGTCAATTTTAACAAGACAAAACTTATCTTAATATATCTAAAGTTTTGTGAAAGACTACGGGAGTTTCACTTTGGGCCCATAGGGTATTCGGAGAGCAAAAGGATGTATTACAAGGACGATACATCGCAGCGTATGCAAAGCAAACAGACTCGGCGATATTGCGTTTAGGATGCGCTGTCGCGGCAGGCGACACCCGCTCCACAATCATCGTATCATAATCATAATGGCACCCAAGGCCGTTAGCACCAAAATCATTTTGCGGTAGAAATCGTCTTTGATGATCTTGATCAACCGCACCCCGACCAGCATACCCAAGAGGATGCCGGGCACCAATTTTAAATTGAACAATAAGGTGTCTGCGGTAACGGTTTCCCATACAAAAATATGGAAGGGCAGCTTAATGAGGTTGATAATGAGAAAGAGCCAGGCCGCTGTACCGATAAACTCGTTTTTCTTTACCCGCATGGCCAAAAAATAGAGGTTGCTGAACGGTCCGCCCAGATTACCGATCATAGTGGTGATACCGGCGAGAGTGCCGACGAAACCCGCAAAGGCCCAATGGGTCGGTACGGATGTCGATTTTCGACGGTCCCACCAGTACATCATGGCAACGCTCACCAAAATAATGATCGCCATATAGATTTTAAAAACGCCCTCGTCGAGGTCGTTCCCCAAATAGACCCCGAAAAGAATACCTAGCACCACCCAGGGCAAAAAGCGAACGATATACCACCAGTTGGCGTGACGGTGATAATAAATGACCGCAATAACATCGCCCACGATCAAAAGCGGAACCACTAGCCCGGTCGACGCCTTGGCCTCGAACGCTAGTGCCATCAAGGTAACGTTAACGATGGCGATCCCTTTGATGCCGGCTTTGGAAAGACCTACGATGAAGGCGGCCGTTATGGCAAGGGCCCATGCAGTTAGGGTGATGTCAAAGGAAGTGGCTAAAAACAAAAACGAGGTTTAACAGTTGAACGGTAAAAGTATCTTAAAAAATAATATCTTTAGAAATTGCTAAACCCTAAAAGTAATTTAGGTTTACAATTTATCAACCCTAACCGACCAAATGGAATTATCTACACTCGATTACAGTTTTATCATCGTATTCTTCTCGATTGTTCTAGGTATCGGAATCTATGTGTCTAAAAAATCAGGGAAAGACTCCACCGAGTTTTTCCTATCTGGGCGAACTATGCCGTGGTGGCTTTTGGGGCTTTCGATGGTGGCCACTACATTTTCCACCGATACGCCCAACTTGGTGACCGATATTGTACGTACCAATGGCGTATCCGGTAACTGGGTCTGGTGGGCATTTTTATTGACGGGTCTTTTGACCGTGTTTATCTATGCCAAGCTTTGGCGAAGGTCGAACGTCAATACCGACCTGGAATTTTATGAGATGCGGTACGGCGGGGCACCGGCCAGTTTTTTAAGAAAATTTCGCTCAGTCTATCTTGGGGCGCTTTTCAATATCATTACCATGGCATCCGTAACCTTGGCCGCCATAAAGATCGGGGGCATCATGCTCGGGCTTGAACCTTGGGAGACGGTCGTCGGTGCCGGGCTGATTACCGTCACTTTTAGCGCTTTGGGTGGTTTCAAGGGAGTGGTCTACACTGATTTTCTATTATTCTTTGTGGCCATGTCGGGCGCCATCGGCGCGGCCTATTATCTCGTGAATATTCCGGAGGTCGGGGGTATCGAGGCCCTGATAAACCATGAAAATGTCAAAGGAAAATTAGACATCCTTCCTGATTTTGATAGCAAAAATACCCTGATCATGCTCTTCATCATTCCACTGGCGGTACAATGGTGGAGTTCTTGGTACCCCGGCTCCGAACCTGGTGGCGGTGGCTATATCGCCCAGCGAATGTTAGCGGCCAAAGATGAGAACCATGCGATAGGGGCTACGTTTTTCTACAACATCATGCATTATGCCCTTCGCCCCTGGCCGTGGATTTTGGTGGCATTGGCCTCACTGGTGGTTTACCCTGATATCGCCAGTATTCAAGAAGCTTTCCCCAATATCGCGGAGAGTAAACTGGGTCAAGATCTGGCGTATTCCGCTATGCTGACAAAGTTGCCAAGCGGACTTTTAGGGGTGGTACTGGCCTCTTTGATAGCGGCATATATGAGTACTATATCCACTCAATTGAATTGGGGCTCGTCGTATATTGTATTTGATTTCTACAAACAACAGATCAATCCGAAGGCGACCGAAAAACAAATGGTTGCCGTAGGAAGAATTTCTACGGTAGCGCTGATGGTACTCAGCGCCATATTGGCTTTGGCCTTGGAGAATGCCTTGCAGATATTCGATATCCTCCTCACTTTCGGCGCGGGTACGGGACTTATTTTCATTCTACGCTGGTTTTGGTGGCGTATCAACGCCTGGAGCGAAATTACCGCGATGTTCGCATCGGGCATTCTATCCATTATCTTAAAAACAACCTCGCTCGGACCGTTTCTTTTCGACCCGGAAACGGGTATTTTCCCCGATTGGGCCGAATATCCTTTTGTCGTTGTCGTCACCACCGTAATCTGGTTGACGGCCACCTATATGACGCAACCCGAATCAACGGAGGTATTACGGTCTTTTTACAAAAGAATACAACCTGGTGGGCCGGGCTGGTCTAAAGTGGTCCATGAAGCGGAAGTTGATGGCGACAAGATAGACAACGGCGAAAAATGGAGCATCCCCCAGGGCATCACGGCGATGCTGCTTGGTTGCGTGCTTATTTATAGTATCATGTTCGCTACAGGATACTGGATTTACGGCAGAACCACTTCTGCCTTGGTGCTTACGGGAATTGCCTTTATCGCGGCTTTTCTGTTGATCAAGGCTTGGAACAGAATGAAGACGATTATTCTGTAAAAAATTGGTTAAAGGGCGCAGAATGAAGAAGTACGTATATCCGCTTATCGTGGTGTAACCAATTTTGGGCCTATTCTTTAAGTTTCTATGCATGTGACACCACAATAAACCGTTCAGGTGAGATATAAAATTTCACGATTTTCATGACCAAAACTCTATACCAATGAAAGACCGCATACTTTCCGTAGATATCTTCCGTGGCATGACCATCGTTTTGATGATCTTGGTCAATACGCCCGGCACGTGGGCTGCCGTATTTCCGCCGTTCAGACACGCCGAATGGCACGGGTACACGCCCACGGATCTCGTATTTCCGTTCTTTTTGTTCATCGTAGGCACCTCGATTGTTTTCTCGTATAAGAACAAGGCGGTCGACGTGGGCACCTATAAAAAAATTACGGTCCGCGCCTTGAAACTGATCGGTCTTGGCCTTTTTCTGGGGGCCTTTACCTTGACCTTTCCTTTTGTAAAGAACTTTGCCGACATCCGATTTCCGGGTGTGCTGCAGCGCATCGGGGTGGTATTCTTTTTTGCCTCCATCCTCTTTATTAATTGTAATTGGAAGACCTTGATCGGTATTTCCGTCCTGTTATTGATAGGATATTGGCTTTTAATGGCATTCATTCCGGTAGAGGGAATGGCATCCACCTTCGACCGGGCCCCGAACAATCTGGCCAACTATTTAGACGTGCAGGTTTTTGGCACCCACAACTACAAAGAAGATTACGACCCCGAAGGCCTGCTCAGCACCCTTCCGGCCATCGTCAGTTCACTGTTAGGTGTCTTTACGGGCTTGATACTGACCTCAAAACAGCCCAAAAAGGCTACGATTCTTATGGGCCTCGGCGGCGCGCTTTTGATTGTGGGATATATTTGGGATGTCGTGTTCCCCATCAACAAGGCCCTTTGGAGCAGCAGTTTTGTACTGGTCACCGCCGGCTGGGCCAATCTTATCTTGGCACTCATCTATTATCTGACCGATATACGGGGAATTGCATTCGGCAGTATATTCCGGTATGCGGGGGCCAACGCCATCATCCTCTATTTTCTGTCGAGCTTTATATCGAAAGTTATGGGCATGATCAAGGTCGAAGGCGAAACCTCATTGCACGGTTGGCTTTTCGATACGGTATACGTACATGGTTTTATGTCGCTACAACTCTCCTCGCTGCTCTATGCACTGACCGTAGTGGCGTTTTATTGCTTGCTGGCCTATGTGCTATACCAGCGGAAGATTTTTATTAAGGTATAAGACTTTTCGAAGTGAAGAAATATGACGTTATCGTAATCGGTGCGGGCGCTGCCGGCCTGGGAAGCTCGGGGGTCGCCAACGTCTTGGGCCTGAAAACCCTGCTTATCGAAAAAAATCAAGATAATTTCGGGGGCGACTGTACCAACTTCGGATGCGTGCCCAGTAAGGCCTTGATCCATATCGCCAACCAGTTCCACCAAGCGAAATTGGCAGGGCGTTTCGGACTCCAAACCAGCGGTAAAGCCGATATGGGACGCGTTTTAGACCATATCCACCAAATGCAAGAGTATATCAAGGATACGGAGGATGCACAAGCCTTACGAAAAAAAGGTATCGATGTGGTCATAGGGAAGGCTGTTTTCGATGCAAAGGATAGTGTAAAGGTCGGTGCCGAGCGCTATACGGCCCGGGTCATACTATTGTGCACAGGTTCGTCACCAAGGAGCATTGAGATTGAAGGGATGGATATCCTAAAAGTGTACACCAACGAAACTATTTTCTTCGATTGCCGCGTGTTGCCCGAAAACTTGATGGTTATCGGCGGCGGCCCGGTAGGTTGCGAATTGGGACAAGCATTTTCACGCTTGGGCGCTAAGGTCACCATTGTCAATAGGGGAACGCGGTTACTCGGTAAGGAGCCTGAAAACGTATCCGAAATTTTGGAAGGTCGATTTCAGGGGGAGGGTATCCAAATTTTAAACGGTGCGGAGGTACAGCGATTCGAAAATGGGAAGGCCTTTATTACATCTAATGCTGAAAATGTTCTTCCAAAGAAGAATAGTCTTCCGAAGGAAAAGGTAACTCTCTCGAGCGAAAAGGAAAATCCTGCAAAACGAAATCCTACGAAAGAAAACCAAGTCTTTGAAATACCCTGTGATGCCGTTTTGATTTCCGTAGGAAGAACAGTGAACACAAAAGGGATGCAACTCGGGAAAGCCGGCATCGAACTGACCGAAAAGGGCACTATAAAAGTCGACAAATACCTGCAAAGCACTAACAAAAAAGTCTACGTTATCGGTGATGCCGCCGGAAGCTATATGTTCTCCCACGGCGCCGAAAAAATGGTACGACAGCTTTGGCGCAATCTGCTGATACCGATATTCAAGAAAAAAAACACGTATGACGACCTCAGTTGGGTCACCTTTACCGATCCGCAAGTCGCCCATTTCGGGTCGACGGAAGAGAAGCTGCGCGAGCGAAACATTCGATTTCATCGTCAAGACCAGAATTTCGGGCACGACGACAGGGCCATTGTAGAAGAGTATACCTACGGCAGCATGTCGCTCTGGCTCGACAATAATCGCAGCATCGGGAAAAAGAAAATCCTGTCCGGCAGCATGATCGCCCCACATGCCGGGGAATTGGTACAGGAGCTCGAACTGGCCAAACACACAGGTACCCCGATAAACAAACTCAACGACAGGGTCTACCCGTATCCCGTCGCCGCGCGCATCAACCAAAAGGCGATAGGCGGCGTGATGGAGCAAACAAGAACGGCATGGAAGCTAAAGTTGGCTCGAACCGTTTTTCGGTGGTTTCATTAGCGGGTTTTCCGTATATTGGAAACTATGGAGAAAGAAATCAAAAATGTTCTGGGCACGAAACTGCAATCTTGCTGCACCGACCCGGTAACCGGCTTCTACCGCGATGGGTATTGTAAAACCGGCGAACAAGACGTTGGCACCCATGTGGTCTGCGCTATCATGACCGACGATTTTTTACGGCATACCAAGGCAAAGGGCAACGACCTTTCGACCCCAAGGCCCGAATGGCAGTTCCCCGGATTGAAGGCCGGTGATAAATGGTGTCTCTGCGTATCGCGCTGGAAAGAAGCGGAGAAAGCGGGCAAGGCACCGCAGGTCGTGCTAGAAGCTACCCACGAGAAGGCATTAGAGTATACCGATTTTGAAACCTTACTGGAATATAAGGTCTGAGAATGAAATTTTTAGTGGCTCATTTCTCATACTTGTAGCTGCAACCTTCGATACAAATAGGGCCACTCGTCGGTGTGAGAATAAAATAATCGGAAAAAAATTCTAAAGTATAACTGATTGGGCCCTTGTCATTTTGGGATGGTAACTCGAACCCTTCACAGTCGTATTCTAAAAGCAGTTCATCTCCGGTTATCGAAAAATTACCGGTTTCGCATTCTGTAAATCGGTTCGAAGTGAAAGTTCCGTCATCAAAAAAAGTAATCTCTTCCCCGTCTTCCACATCTATCCAATATTGAGGGCCACCAGCACTGATGTAGGCCTCGGTCAAGGTCCATGTTCCTGCGATGGACAATTCATCGGCGTCTATCGGCCCACTACTCATCTTGTCACAAGAAGTGGACAGTAGCAGAATGGCCAGGAGAGTTAAGGTCAATTTCATTCGATGCATTTTAATAGAGATGCAAAACTGCCCAATGGTTGCGTCGATTGCTGATTTTTTCACCAAACTACTTCCCAAACGCCCATATCACAAATTGCGGAAAAATCTTCCCCCAAGTCGGCAAGTCGTGCTTACCGCCCTTGATTTCCACATATTTGACAGCGCCGGGGTACGAATAGCCTTTGGCCTTTAGTTCTTTAATAACATCCAAGGTGTCGTCGATGGCGTCGATGACCCCGTTGTTGTTCCGGTCGGCCTGTTCGTCTTCGGTGCCTGTTTGCAGCCAGAATTTTAGGTGGGGCGCGGGCTTTCCGTTTTTGATGACATCGAGCAAGATGCGGCTGCGGTCGGCGACATCCTTTTTGACGTAGGCTTTCTTTCGCCACCAGAACGAACCGCTGAATACCCCTATTTTGGTGAACAGGTCAGCATGCCGATAGGCGATATCGAAGGCAGATAATCCTCCTAAAGACATTCCGCAATACACCCAATCCCTACCCTCCAAAGATACTTTAAACTCCTTTTTCAAAAAAGGCAAGAACTCCTCGATGACGAATTTTGAATATTCGAGCGCCCTGCCGCCACGTCCCTTAAAATCGGCAGAAGATGCCGTACCATATTCGTGCATTCGATTCTCGCTACACTCCAGACCTACATAGACGAACGGTCTAATGGTCTTTTTGGCGTAGGCCTCGCTAAGTGTTTTTTCGAGTTTCATAGCCGTAAAATCCTGCCCGTCGTTCATCAACAGTACCGGAAATTTCTGTTTGGCGCGCGGATAGCTCGGGGGCACCACGTACCGAAAAACCACGGTACGGTCTAAATGTTTTGAATAGAAACGGCCCTTGCCGCTAAAAAAGTCAAATCGAAATTGCATATCAGGGGATATATGCCTGCAAGTATACTGAAACCGCGAGGTAAAAATGCACCCTCTAGAAAAATAAATTACTTTTGTGCGCCCAAATTCCTAAAAAAATCATCTTTTTTAAAGTATATTTAACACATGGCGAAAATCGAGCACATACCGTATTATTCCAACACCCTTGGCCGCAACATCAATCTTGAGGTTACGGGGCATTGGGGGCATCCCATCTTAATGTTTCCCTCTTCGGGCGGGCAGTATACCCAAAATACCGATTTCGGCCTGACCGGCGCGGTGATGCAATTTGTGGAAGAAGGGCGTATCAAACTATATAACGTCGAGACTTTAGACATGCTTTCGTTCTATCATGACAACATGATTACGGAGCAGAAAATCCATAATTACGAACTGTACATGCAATTTTTACGGAACGAGTTGATTCCGTATATCCAAAGGGAATGCAACGTGCACCGTATTGCCGTTGCCGGGGTCAGTTTTGGGGGCTTTCACGCTGCCAACACGGCTTTTCGCTTTCCGGACCTGGTCTCCCATTTTATTGGGATGAGCGCTGCTTACAACATTCGCAATATGGCACAGCTCAGCGATGATATGCGCATTTATTACAACTGCCCCGACGAGTTTATGCAAAATGAAGAAGGATGGAAATACAATCACATGCACATTGTGCTGGGCACTTCGGATTGGGATATCTGTAGGGATAAAAACCTGCATATGTCGGGTATTTTGAACGCCAAGGGCATCGATCACTGGTACGATGAAAAAAAGTGGACGCCCCACGACTGGCCCCTCTGGAAAATGATGTATCCCGAGTATATCGACCGGTTTTTTTGACCATCCTTAAGCAGCAGTTTTTAGGAATAGGGCATTCTTTTCGGCCCTGCTCGAAATAGGCGGGCTTTTTTTTCAGAATCGTTCTACAAAGCGCCTAAAACAAAATAATTGGGTGTTGATGCGATTCTAAAAGGATGAAGAACAATGCTTTTGAGCATATAAGGCAAAAATGATCGGTCTGAAGCAACACTTCACCGGAGGTAGTGCTTATATTTCTTTTCTTGAAGTATCGTTGCACTTTTTCTAAATTGATAGTTAAGTGCGATTGAAATCAAATATGGGCATTGACATAGCGTCAAATGCAACGAGTTATCAAAGTACAACAACTAAAACAAACATCATATGACTAAGAAAGTAGGTATTATATTCGGCCAGGAAGATACATTTCCTTGGGCCTTTATTGACAAAGTAAATGAATTGGGAAAAGGCAAAGTCGTTGCCGAATCCGTACAGATAGATAAGGTACAGCAAGGTATCGATTATGGCTATCACGTCATTCTCGACCGGATGTCGCAAGGGGTGCCTTTTTATCGCGCCTATTTGAAAAATGCGGCCCTGATGGGTACTGCGGTCATCAACAATCCGTTTTGGTTCAGTGCCGATGAAAAATTCTTCAACAATTGTCTGGCCATGGAGCTAGGGGTTCCTGTACCAAAAACCGTTCTATTGCCTTCCCACGAAAGGCCCAACGATACTAGCGAGAAGTCGTTTCGAAATCTGGTCGGTCCTTTAGATTGGGACTATATCTTCAATTACATCGGATTTCCCGCATACATGAAACCCTACGATGGCGGAGGCTGGAAAGATGTGTACAAGGTAGATAACCCCGAGGCCCTTTTTGCAAGCCATTCCGAAACCGGCCAATTGGTGATGATGCTACAGGAAGAAATTGTCTTTGACGACTACTTTAGGGTGTATTGCCTTGGTCAAAAATATGTGCATATCATGCCCTATGACCCTAGAAAACCTTTTCACGAGCGCTACGTCAGTGATATCAAAGCTACTGGCGAGGAACGAAAAAAACTTTTGAAAACGGTACACGATTACACCCTGAAACTCAACAAGGCACTAGGCTATGATTTCAACACGGTAGAATTTGCGGTACGCGACGGTATCCCCTATGCTATCGATTTCTGTAACCCGGCACCCGATGCGGATTTGCATTCCGTGGGCCAAGAAAACTTTGATTGGATTGTTGAGCACTCGGCCAAGTATGCTATCGAAAAGGCAAATAATCATACCGCAAAACAAAATAACACATCTTGGGGAGGTTTTGTCAAAAATTCGATTGCGCCCGTAGCACCGAAGAGAGGACAGGTCAATTTGAAGACCGCAGGTGAGGTCAAAAAAACTACGGCGGCAAAGCGAAAAGCGGCCGCAGCCAAGAAAACGGATGCTACATCAAAGTCCGCACCAGTCAAAAAGGCTCCTGCCAAGACCCAAGTCGCTGACAAAACGAAAGCCCCGGCAAAGACCGCCACAAAAACAAAGACTTTGACCAAGAGTAAAGTTCCTGCCAAGGCAAAAGACGCCCCAAAAGGTAAAACTGGGGCGAAACCTAAAACCGGTGCCGTGAAAAAAGCCCCGACCAAAGGAGCCTCCAAAGACGCCAAATAAGCCGTATTTTCAAACCAAACGACCGATATGCATAAATTCACGCTGGGTATAGAAGAAGAATTCCAAGTTTTAGACGGCGATACGTTCGAACTGCGTTCACAGATGTCGAAAATCATCGATGGAGGTAAAGTATTATTGCAAGAACGCATCAAGGAAGAAATGCATCAGTCGATGATCGAAATGGGCACCCATATTTGCGAAAATATCCATCAGGTTCGTGATGAAGTGTCGTATCTCCGGCAGCAGATTATCAAACTAGCCGATGATGAGGGACTCAAAGTGGCCGCTTCGGGCACACATCCCAGTTCACGTTGGAATGAGCAGTTGATTACGCCAAATGCCCGCTACGATGAGATTGTCGAAGAGATGAAAGACGTGGCGCGTGGTAATCTGATTTTTGGTATGCACGTGCACGTAGCTATACCCAGTCGTGAAGAGGGACTTGAAATTTTGAACGTGGCCCGTTATTTTTT
This sequence comes from Pricia sp., assembly GCA_049671465.1. GTDB lineage: Bacteria > Bacteroidota > Bacteroidia > Flavobacteriales > Flavobacteriaceae > Pricia. The sequence goes on from JBATUY010000533.1 coordinate 17,471, forward strand.
GCCTCACCTGTACGCCCTTTCCACCAATAGTCCGTTTTGGGAAGGGCGTGAAACTGGCTTTAAGTCGTTCCGAAGCAAGGTGTTCGACAAGTTTCCGAGAACGGGCATTCCCCCATTTTTTGGAAGCGTTGCCGAATACGATAAGTTTGTTGATATTTTGGTGCGTACCAAATGTCTCGACAATGCCAAAAAAATATGGTGGGACATTCGTTTGCACCCGTTCTATCCGACGATAGAATTTAGGATCTGTGATGTCGTAATGACGGTTGATGAGGTAACCTGCATTGCGGCCTTGATGCAGTGTATCGTGGCTAAGCTGCATAAAATGCACCAAAAAAACCAGACCTTTAAAAACTACCGCCGGCTTCTGCTCAATGAAAACAAATGGCGCGCCGCAAGATGGGGCGTAGAGGCCAAATTGATCGACTTTGGTAAGGAAGAAGAGGTACATTTCAGTCAGTTGATGAACGAGCTTTTAGATTTTATCGATGATGTAGTCGATGACTTGGGGTGTCGTTCAGAAGTGAACTATGTCTACCAAATGTTGGAGCAGGGTTCGGGCGCCGATAGACAGCTCAAGGTTTTCGAAGAGACGGGCGACCTTTGCGATGTGGCGAAATATGTGGTAGAGCAGACAAAAAAAGGACTATAAAGCTATTTTCAAAATGCGTACTATTTCAATTCAAAATGCGTTATTAAAAAAATAATTGCGAGCCATTAGGGCCTAATCCCAAAATGGCGCAACCATCTGTTGAGCTGGAGATTAGTTCATTTAACTAATGAATGGCTCCTTTGCCCCGCAGATAGTATGCTGAATGTTGCGGGAAATTTAAATCAACCTCTGATTAAAATTCAGCAGGTTGCCATGCTTTTAAGGCGAAAGCTTTTGAGCGCGCAATGCGATTTAAAAGAGACATGAGCACCAAATACAAAATAGCGATTTTAGATATGAACGCCGGCGAGCCCAACGAAGGGATGCGCTGCCTAAAAATGCTCGCGGGCGATTTTTTGGCCCAGGAGGGCGTGGAAGGACACTATGATGTTTTCGAGGTACGCATTAACGGTGAGATTCCGCTTTTGGAAGATTATGATATTTATTTATCGTCAGGAGGCCCCGGATCTCCACTTCCTACGGGGGAAGAATGGGAATACAAATTTTTCGGGTTTCTAGACGCCCTGCTGCTGCACAACCTGTCAAAACCCAATAAGAAACATTTATTTTTAATCTGTCATTCGTTTCAGCTGGCCTGTGTGCACTGGGATCTTGCCAAAGTCACTAAGCGCCGCTCGACATCCTTTGGAATCTATCCCATTTTCAAGACCAATAGTGGGGAACATGAAGTTTTGTTCGAAGGATTGGCCAATCCCTTTTTCGCCGTAGATTCTAGGGACTACCAAGTCGTCGGTCCATCGGAGTGGAAACTCGATACCCTAGACGGCAAGGTGCTTTGCCGGGAAAAGGTACGCTCCCATGTACCTTTAGAAAGGGCCGTCATGGCCATTCGATACAGTAGGGAAATTTTTGGGGTGCAATTTCATCCCGAAGCGGATTCCGAAGGTATGCTACGCCATTTTAAAAAAGAGGAAAAGCGCAACAAGATCATCAAGAAATTCGGTAAGCGGAAATACCTCAATATGCTGGAACAATTGGTCGATGACGAGAAAATAATGAAGACCAACAACACTATAATTCCAAATTTCTTACGGCTGGCCGCCGAAACCATAGACGCCCAAAATTTACAGACGGTATGATATCAAAAATCAGGGATAATTTCAATGCGGAATTCAAACAGGAATATTACGAAAACCTCCTAAAGCACGTTGAAGATACTTTTGCCGAGCCCAGTGCGTTCCGTATCTCCGAAACACCTGTTTTCATTGATAAAAAATTGAAGAAGGATATACTTTCTGCCTGTGATGCCATCGTTGATCAACTTTGGCAAATCGATTTTCAGGATATCAGAAAAAAATTCGTTCCCGAGCAGCTGCAGTCGCCCTTGCCCATGGGGAATCCCGATTTTTTTTCGGTCGATTTCGGACTCTGTGACGACGGAAAGGGTGGTATCGCCCCACAGCTCATCGAATTGCAGGCATTTCCCACCTTATTCTTTTATCAACCTTTTTTAGGAAAAGCGTTTTTAGAATACTATCCGACGATTCCCGAAGAACAATTGCATTTTTATTTCAGTGACCTAGACGATACAAGCTATCATAGGTTGATCAGTGAGGTCATACTTGGCGATGAAAAACCCGAAAACGTCATCTTGCTCGAGCTTTTTCCAGATAAGCAACGCACCCGAATCGACTTTTGGGCCACCAAAAAGGCGCTGGGCATCGAGGTGGTCTGTATGACCAAGGTCATTAAAGAAGGCCGAAAGCTTTTTTACGAAAAGGACGGTCGCAAAATAGCCATCCACAGAATGTACAACCGGGTCATTTTTGACGAACTGCAACGTATCGAAAACCTTGATATCGCCTTTAACCTGAACGATGACCTTGACGTAACTTGGGTAACACACCCCGATTGGTTCTTCGTCATCTCGAAGTGTATCATGCCGCTATTAAAGCACGAAAGCATACCCGCATCCTATTATTTGAACGATTACCCCGAAGATTTGGTGCTTGCCGACTATGTGCTAAAGCCCTTGTTTTCGTTTGCCGGACAGGGCGTGAATTTACATCCGGATCAAAAAACCATTGACGCGATAGAAGATAAGCAGAACTACATCCTTCAGCGAAAAGTGAAGTATGCGCCCTTGGTCAAAACGAAAAACGAAAAGAATTCGAAGGTCGAGCTTCGTATGCTATATGTGTGGAGCAAAGAGGAAGGCAAATTGAAGCCCGTTATCAATCTTACGCGTATGAGCAAAGGGGAGATGATCAATGTATCGCATCAACAGAACGAAACTTGGGTCGGATCGTCGATCAGTTTTTTTGAAAAATAGAATTTCTAGGATTGTATTTTGAGAGTTCTCTTTATTAATGAGAACGATTGGCACTGCCATCATTTCTCTTAAGGGGTATGCTGAGACGGGGTTTGAGTGTCAATGTTTGGACGCCCTTTTTCCGGCAGGGAGGCATAACGGAGAGATTTCCCTTCGACCTTGCTCGAACAATTCCAGAAAGAAGAAGCCATGCCGAATGTGTTAATGGTAGAATTACCTTCTTGGTCTAAAGGTTCTGCGCCATCAATTTTGCAACATACTTTCCAATCACATCAAACTCCAAATTGACGACAGTTCCAACCTTGTACGTGTTAAATCGGGTGTGCTCGTAGGTATAGGGAATGATGGCAACGCAGAACGTATCAGTACCCGAATTGACCACGGTAAGGCTAGTGCCATCGATGGTAATCGAACCTTTTTCAATGGTCGGATTTCCTGCGGGAGCATCGTACTTGAACGTAAAGAACCAACTTCCGTTTTCTTCTTTGACAGCCGTACAGAGGCCGGTCTGGTCGACATGGCCCTGTACGATATGGCCATCTAAGCGGCTTCCTAAAATCATGGCGCGTTCTAAATTGACCTTTTCGCCGAGCCTAAGTTTGTCAAGGTTCGTTTTCTGCAATGTTTCGGCGATGGCGGTGACAGTATAGGTCTGACCGTCAACGGAAACCACCGTTAGGCAGACCCCGTTGTGGGCCACGCTTTGGTCAATTTTTAGCTCGGCCGCCATAGCGGATTCTATGGTGATGTGAAGGTTACCCCCTTCGCGGTCTAAGCGCCGAACCTCGCCTAAGGTTTCGATGATTCCTGTAAACATAATCCGTCTAATTTAACTAGTTTTGTAGCTAGTGCAGTTGTAAAAAATAATCCCTCAAAGGTAAAGAATATCATGCAGGAAGACAGTAAAATAAAATTGGGCATCTCAATAGGTGATTTGAACGGCATCGGATGCGAGGTCGCGCTCAAGACCTTTGAAGATTCCCGGATGCTCGACTTCTGTACCCCGATTCTCTTTGCCTCTAGCAAGACCATTTCACATCAGCAAAAACAATTGGGACTAGACCTAAAATACAACGGAATTCAAGAGGCCTCAGCGGCTATCGACGGAAAAATAAATGTGGTCAACGTCTGGAAGGAAATTCCCGAGGTCAGGTTCGGCGAATCTACCAAAGAGGCAGGCGAATATGCCTTAAAGTCGTTGCGTGCTGCCGTGGAGGCCTTGAAAAAAGGGGATATCGATGCCTTGGTCACTGCCCCGATCAACAAGAACAATATTCAGACGAAAGATTTCAAATTTCCGGGGCATACCGATTTTTTGGCCCAGGAACTGGAAGGTGAAAGCCTGATGTTCATGGTCACCGAAGGTTTGAAAGTCGGTCTGCTCACCGATCACGTAGCCGTCAAGGATGTCTCGTCGGCCATCAATTCCATCTTGATTCGCAGTAAAGTGCGCACCATTGAAAAATCGCTGCGGATGGATTTTGCCATCCGTGCCCCGAAGGTAGCGTTGTTGGGCATCAATCCGCATAGCGGCGACAACGGGGTCATTGGAAAAGAGGATGATGAGGTGCTCAAACCGATAATCAAGGAAATGTCGGATGCCGGCCATTTGGTTTTCGGGCCGTATTCGGCGGACAGTTTTTTTGGGTCGGAGAATTATAAAAATTTCGATGCGATTTTGGCGGCCTACCATGATCAAGGTCTGATTCCTTTTAAAACCTTGTCTTTCGGCATGGGGGTCAACTTTACCGCGGGCCTTTCAAAAGTCCGCACCTCGCCCGATCATGGAACGGCCTACGAGATTGCGGGGCAGGGCAAGGCCGACCACAATTCATTCAAGGAAGCTGTATTTACGGCCCTCTCCATCTTCAAGAACCGGACGGAATATCAAGAACTGACCGAGAATCCTCTGCAACGACAACGGGTAAGGCGGTAGTTTAATTAGGGTGGCCTTAACCCAAAACCCAAAGCCACAAGTTCAAATGGTTAAAGTTCAGAACCAATCGTTCGAAGCCTACAACCAAATGGGTATTTGTAATTTTAGCCTCGTATAATTGTCAAACTAATAACTACGGCAATTTCTTCCCCAATAGCCATTAACTCCTTTCTTTCCGCTTCGGTAAACTCATAGGGAACGGGTTTTGCAATGCCCAAGGTACCATACAAAATACCGTCTAGTATTAGCGGTATCGCAATCGAACCTTCAACCTTGGTTTCTTTCGCTGCCGGCCGCGCAACTCCCGAGGTATCGGTCTGCAGGTTGCACATTTCAACGGGTTCCCGTCGCTCGGCAGCGATACCCGCCATCCCTTTTCCTATCGGAATCTGCGATACTTTGGGAAGCAAGAATTCGGGAATTCCCACATGGGCCTTTAAATGCAACACAGAATCGGCAGGGTTTGCATCTTCTGCGGCGCCGCCGTTCCCCAAAAAATGAAGAGTGCCGGTCGAACAGTGAAAACAGGCAATACTATTCAAAAGTACTTTCTGCCAATCAACGGGAGATTGTTGCAATTCATTGCTGATACGGGTACGTTTTGCGCTATCCATATTAAAAAATGTTATGTGATTTACATCCGTGAATGTATAAAAACTTACGATTACGAACTATCGTTTTAGAGCAGACTTTACCCAATTTTTAGTGAAGGCCAAGATGCCCTAAATGCGTTTGGCAATTCTAAAAATAATAGTATCTTTGCATCCGCCTTTAAATTGGTGTTCGTATTAAATTAGTGTTGAGATGATGAAGCAAAAGGAGTTTAACATTCCTTTCTCGGGTTTAAAGCAAGGAAAACACAATTTTGAATACAGCATCGACAATGCGTTCTTTGCATCTTTTGGGTATGACGAGTTCAACGCCGCCGATATAGTTCTGAACGTGAGCTTGATTAAAATGAGCACGATGCTCGAATTCGATATGGATGCGTCGGGCACGGTCAACGTTAACTGTGATTTGACGAACGAGCCTTTCGAACAGCCAGTTTCCAGCGAATTGGAGCTTGTTGTAAAATTCGGTGACACCTACAATGATGAAGATGATGAGATATTGATCGTTCCCCACGGAACACATCAGGTCAATATTGCTCAATACGTATATGAAATGTTGGTTTTGGCCGTTCCCCAGAAACGCATTCATCCTGGAGTATTGGACGGTACCCTGCAGTCGGAGGCCTTGAAGAGACTTGAAGAACTGCAGCCTAAAGAAAATAAAAAAGAGAGTGATCCCCGATGGGACGAGCTTAAAAAACTTTTAACGGATAAATAGATTACAATGGCACATCCCAAGAGGAAAATTTCGAAAACCAGAAGAGACAAGAGAAGAACGCATTATAAAGCGGTTGCGCCTACTTTGGCCACCGATCCGACCACGGGCGAGATGCATTTGTTCCACAGGGCCCATTGGCACGAGGGCAAACTGTACTATAGGGGTCAAATCTTGATCGACAAGACCGAAGCGGCCGAGGCCTAAACTTCTCAATCCGTTTATTTCCTTAAAAATAGGACTCCCGTTCATACGAGCGGGAGTTTTTTTGTAGATGAGTCCCAACAATTTCCGGTACATTTTTAAGGATATAGCGCCTCAGTAGACCGTTCTAGCTTCGAATGCAAGAACTATGGGGCGAAAATCAAAAAACACTGTCTTTTTAGAATTATTTTCCCGGAAAATGATTAATTTTCACGAGTTTTGAGGGATTTTCAAAGGATTTTAGAACAAACCGACTTTAGAATGGGTGAATTAACGGCAGCGATTACGGCTGTAGGTGGTTACGTGCCAAAATTCGTGCTGACCAATCAGATGCTGGAGGGTATGGTAGACACCAATGACGAATGGATCGTTAGCAGAACCGGTATCAAAGAGCGGCGCATTTTAAAGCCCGAAGAAGGTCAGGGCACTTCATTTTTGGCCATAAAGGCCGCCGAAGAGCTTATCCGAAAGAAAGACATCGATCCTTCAGAAATTGATTTAGTGATTGTTGCTACGGCTACTCCCGATGGTTTGGTCGCTTCCACCGCCGCCTTTGTCGCTTCCGAAATTGGGGCTTCCAATGCATTCGCCTATGATCTGTTGGCCGCTTGCTCCAGCTTTCTTTTTGGGATGTCTACGGCCGCCAGTTACATTCAATCGGGCAGGTATAAAAAGGTACTGCTGATCGGCGCCGATAAAATGTCATCGATCATCGACTATACCGACCGAACAACCTGTATTATTTTCGGTGATGGTGCCGGGGCCGTTCTTTTTGAACCGAACGGCGAAGGTCTCGGCCTTCAAGACGAATATCTCAGGGCTGACGGTAACGGAAGACAATACTTGGGGATGGATGCCGGGGGATCTTTGATGCCCGCCACGGAAGAAACGGTCAAGAACCGCAAACACTTTATCTATCAAGAAGGAAGAACCGTTTTCAAGTTCGCCGTTTCGAACATGGCCGATGTCGCCGCAAAGATTATGGAACAAAACGATCTGGAAGCTACGGATGTATCGTGGCTGGTACCCCATCAGGCCAACAAACGCATTATCGACGCAACGGCGAATCGAATGGGCCTTGACGGTTCAAAAGTAATGATGAATATCGACCGCTACGGAAACACTACCTCGGGCACGCTGCCACTTTTGTTGGCCGACTACGAAAAACAGCTTAAAAAAGGCGATAATCTTATATTTGCCGCTTTTGGGGGAGGTTTTACTTGGGGCTCGATTTATTTAAAATGGGCCTATAATTAGAAAATAACAAAACCGATCCAACAACATAAAATTCAAATTCCATGGATATAAAAGAAATTCAGAGCCTGATCAAATTCGTCGCCAAGTCGGGCGCCAGGGAGGTAAAACTGGAAACCGATGAAATCAAGATAACGATTAAGACGGGATCCCCCGAATCGGAGCACGAGCACACCTACATTCAACAGATTCCTATGGGGCAGCCCCAGATGACACAGGCGGCACCGCCCCCGGGGCAAACAGGCGAGGTGGCGGCTTCTTCCGACGCCCAGAAAGCTGCGGGGAAAGATGACGATTCAAAATACATCACCATCAAATCTCCGATAATCGGAACTTTTTATAGAAAACCTTCTCCCGATAAGGATTCGTTTGTCGAAGTGGGCAGCGCCATTAAAAAAGGAGACGTACTTTGCGTGATCGAGGCCATGAAGCTTTTCAACGATATCGAATCGGAGGTTTCCGGTAAGATCGTAAAAATATTGGTGGAGGATTCCTCGCCCGTAGAATTCGATCAACCGTTATTCTTGGTCGACCCTTCCTAAACCAGTTATTCAGGATTTTAATTTTATAGCGCATGTTTAAAAAAATACTGATAGCAAATCGAGGAGAAATCGCATTGCGGGTAATTCGCACCTGTAAGGAAATGGGCATTAAAACGGTGGCGGTCTACTCCAAGGCCGATGAAGAAAGTTTACACGTCCGTTTTGCCGATGAGGCGGTCTGTATCGGCCCTGCTGCCAGCAGTGAATCCTACCTTAAAATCCCCAATATCATCGCCGCCGCGGAAATTACAAATGCCGATGCCATTCATCCGGGATACGGATTTCTATCCGAAAATTCCAAATTCTCGAAAATCTGTGCCGAGCACGAAATAAAATTTATTGGGGCGTCTGGCGACCATATCGATAAAATGGGCGACAAGGCTTCAGCAAAGGCGACCATGAAAAAAGCGGGCGTACCGACCGTACCGGGTTCTGACGGTTTGTTGAAAGACCTCGCCGACGCTAAAAAGGTGGCCAAAAAAATGGGCTATCCGGTTATGATAAAGGCGACCGCTGGTGGCGGTGGCAAGGGCATGCGCGCCGTAAAGAAAGAGGAAGAGATGGAAGCTCTTTTCGAAAGCGCCGTCAAAGAAGCCTCCGCGGCATTCGGCAATGGTGATATGTACATGGAAAAGCTTATCGAGGAGCCTCGACATATCGAGATTCAGATTGTAGGCGACCAGTACGGCAAGGCCTGCCATCTATCGGAACGCGATTGCTCGGTGCAGCGGCGCCACCAAAAGCTGACCGAAGAAACACCTTCCCCGTTTATGACCGACAAGCTGCGAGAGGACATGGGTAAGGCCGCCGTAAAGGCAGCGGAATATATCAAATATGAAGGTGCAGGAACTATCGAATTTCTAGTCGACAAACACCGCAATTTCTATTTTATGGAAATGAATACCCGTATTCAGGTCGAGCATCCGATTACCGAGCAGGTCATCGATTACGACTTGATCCGGGAACAGATATTGGTCGCCGGGGGCGTTCCCATCTCCGGAAAAAATTACCTTCCGAAACTACATTCCATCGAATGCCGCATAAATGCCGAGGATCCGTACAACAATTTTAGGCCATCCCCAGGAAAGATAACGACCTTGCATATCCCCGGAGGACATGGGGTGCGGATGGATACGCACGTGTACAGCGGTTACAGTATTCCACCCAATTATGACAGTATGATCGCCAAGCTTATCACGACCGCGCAGACCCGTGAAGAGGCTATTAACAAAATGAGGCGCTCTTTAGACGAATTTGTAATAGAAGGTATCAAGACGACGATACCCTTCCATAGACAGCTGATGGATCATCCTGACTATTTGGCGGGCAACTATACTACCGCGTTTATGGACACCTTTAAGATGGAGCCGCAGGCTGAGGAGTAAGTCCACCACAGCTTGATATCGGTGGCCATACCCCATTGAGAATGTACCGCATTCCGCCACTGGCATCGCAACAAAATGAACCTAAGCTATTGGGAATATAAGGCCTGGCTATCCAATGTCGATTACACGATCGTCGGCAGCGGTATTGTCGGACTCAATTGCGCGCTGCATCTTAAAACTCGCTATCCCAAAGCTAAAATTCTAGTTTTGGAAAAGGGATTTTTGCCACAAGGCGCCAGTACTAAAAATGCCGGTTTCGCTTGTTACGGTAGTATTTCGGAGATTTTGGCAGATGTAAGCCATCATTCTGAACAGGAGGTGATCGAGCTCGTGCAAAAAAGGTGGAACGGTGTACAATTGCTTCGCAAAACCTTGGGTGATAAGGCTCTTAATTTTCAGCAACACGGCGGACATGAATTATTTTTAAAAAAAGATGAGTCCTTATTCGATGTTTGTCGCGAAAAGCGGGCGTATATCAATCAACTGTTAGACCCTGTTTTTGGCGGCGATGCTTTTCAGGAGCGGCCGAACAGGTTTCAGTTTAAAAATATCGCGGACAAGTATATCACGAATACGTACGAGGCCCAAATCGACACCGGGGCGATGATGGACGAATTACTGAAACTTGTCCGAAATCAAGGTGTTACTATTCTAAACCATATATCCGTTGAAGGTTTTTCGGAAAATACATCTGGCGTAACCGTTAAGACCGACCACTTTGAAGTAGCGACCAAAAAACTGTTTATAGCGACAAACGGGTTCGCAGGGCAACTTTTAGACGAAAGCGTGAAACCGGCAAGAGCCCAGGTCTTGATAACAAAACCAATCAAAAATCTTGGGATTCAAGGAACCTTTCATTTTGACGAGGGCTATTATTACTTCAGAAATATCGACGACCGCATTTTGTTCGGCGGCGGTAGAAACCTTGATTTCAAAACCGAAGAAACGACGATATTCGAACAGACCGAGCGCATTCAAAAAGCGTTAGATGAACTGCTCAGTAGCGTTATCCTTCCCGATACTCTCTTTGAAATCGAACGAAGATGGAGCGGTATCATGGGTGTCGGAAGCCAAAAACAGCCGGTTGTCAAACCGGTTTCCGAAAATGTTTTCTGTGGCGTCCGGTTGGGCGGTATGGGCATCGCTATCGGAAGCTTGGTCGGCAGGGAGTTGGCGAACCTGATCTAGATGGTGAACGACCGGAAAGGGTACCGGCCAAGGTATAAGCGTGTCTTGTAGGTATCGGCGATATTGAGTACTTTAATCACACATTACAATCCACATTTTCATGGCAAAAAAGAAATCGTTACGTAGTAGTGAATGGTTCGGCGGTAAAGATAAAATGGGGTTCGTGCACCGGTCGTGGTTGCG
>JBATUY010000534.1:0-10005 GCA_049671465.1 Pricia sp.
ACCCTGCTTTGATCGAGGAAGTAATCATGGGCCATGTGGTGCAGGCAGGTGCCGGCCAAGCTCCCGCCAGGCAGGCCGCCATCTTTGCCGGCCTGCCCGATTCAGTGCCTTGTACGACCGTTAACAAGGTATGTGCTTCGGGAATGAAAGCGGTAATGCAGGCCGCGCAAGCTATAGCTTTGGGCGATATTTCCATTGCCGTTGCCGGCGGAATGGAGAATATGAGTCTTATACCTCACTATGTTCATTTACGGAACGGACAAAAATTCGGACCTACAAGTTTGATCGACGGCATGCAAAAGGATGGTCTTGTGGATGTATACGACGAAAATGCCATGGGGGTCTGTGCCGATGCCTGTGCTGTCAAACATAATTTTAGCCGTGAAGATCAAGATGCCTACGCCATTCAGTCGTATACACGCTCGGCCGATGCTTGGAAAGCCGGGAAGTTCGCCGATGAAGTGGTACCCGTTCCGGTACCCCAACGTCGCGGGGAACCTGTCGTAGTTGACGAGGATGAGGAGTTCAAGAACGTGAAAATGGAAAAGATTCCAGCTTTGCGTCCCGCTTTCTCGAAAGACGGTACAGTAACCGCTGCCAATGCCTCTACCATAAACGATGGTGCCGCCGCACTCGTATTGATGAGTGCCGAAAAGGCCAAGGAACTCAATCTTAAACCTTTGGCAAGTATTAAAAGCTATGCCGACGCGGCCCAGGCCCCCGAATGGTTCACCACGGCACCGGCCAAAGCGCTGCCTAAAGCCATAGCTAAAGCGGGTCTAAAAATCGAGGATATCGATTTCTTCGAGTTCAACGAAGCCTTTTCGGTAGTGGGCTTGGCCAATATGAAACTATTGGGCCTCTCCGATAAAAATACCAATGTGAACGGGGGCGCCGTTTCCCTTGGGCATCCTTTGGGCTGTTCGGGAGCGCGTATTTTGATCACCTTGCTCAGCGTATTGCAACAAAATGATGGCAAAATCGGGGCCGCGGCCATCTGTAATGGTGGTGGTGGCGCCTCAGCCATTATCGTGGAAAGATAAAATTAAAGCACTTCTGTAAGTTTCGCCCATGCAATTTGGTATTTGTCCCCTGAGTATTGTTCCCATTCGATCGCATCCCGATGATACGTCCGAAATGGTTTCCCAAGTGCTGTACGGCGAACATTTTAAGGTTTTGGAATGCCGAAAATCTTGGAGTCGAATTCGTATTGCGTTCGATAACTGTGAAGGATGGGTCAGCAATTCGCAATTCAATTTCATTGAACAAAAGGTTTTCGATTCGCTAGAAAAATCAAAACACGACCAATGCAATGCTGAGCTAATTTCTTTCGTGGAAACCACCGCATCGGTATTACTCCCGATTACCATAGGCTCGTCGCCACAAAATGCATCCCTGCTTTCACATGTCTATGAAAGTAATTCGAACGCCACAAAAAAACAGAAATCCAATTTGGTTCAGACCGCCCTGTTGTTTCTGAACGCCCCCTACCTCTGGGGCGGCAAAACACCTTTCGGAATAGACGCCTCGGGTCTTACCCAAATGGTTTACAAGATCAATGGCTACAACCTGCTAAGAAGTGTTTCTGAACAGTCCGCACAGGGCACTCCTTTAAGTTTTATAGAGGAGAGCGAACCTGGAGACCTGGCCTTTTTCGATAACAAAGATGGTGAGATTCATCATGTAGGTCTTATTATGGCTCACAACTACATCATTCATGTAGACGGAAAAGTACGTATTGACCGGCTGGACCATACTGGAATTTTCAATGCCGATGACCGCACCTATTCCTATCAACTTCGGGTCATCAAAAAAATTGTCGAGACGAACTCATAGCCTAAAATAAACTGCAATTCAAAAAAAATCCCCCGAAGCTATTGGCTTCGGGGGATTTTTTTTTGGATTAGTGCAAAGCAGTAACAAACTACTCACCATCTTCGGTTGTTCCGGATGCACCTTCAGCCTCTTCCAACATTTTCTTGAGGCGCATAAAATTGTCATTATCACCCATGGCACCATAAATATTCTTGAGCTGTGTCAAAATACCTTGATTGCCCGGGTTTGTTTTTAGTGCCTCCTCTAAAACAGTCGCACCTTCTTTAAACAAATTATCCTTTTTCTCTTTGAGTTCGTCGTATTTTGCGACATCGGCCTTAGAATTTCCCAGCGCGTTCATCTCGTCTATCAAAGCGTTGCCCTCGTTCACATACGTGGTAGAAAGGTTTAATTGGGCATTGGTGTAACCTGGATCGATTTCAAGTGTTTTTTTATAAGCTTCTCTAGCAGCTTCCATGTTGCCCTGCTCCATATTGATCACTCCGATATTGTATTGTAAATCTGGGTTATCGGGTGCCATGGCGGTGGCTTCGGCCATAAGTTCCTTGAATTTCTCCTTATCGCCCATTTTGTAGTACAGATTGGCCTCATTGAGCACAAGGTTTACGTCATCGGGATTACTTTCCCGTGCGCTCTGATAGGCTTCCAAAGCTTTATCGTCTTGCCCCAACTGCGTATATATCAAAGCGGTGTTCTTTACAATTTCCGCTTTTTTCGACGGCGATTTTTCGTCAACGGGGTCTTTATAGGCACCCGATTTGACCATGAGTTCCCTTTGGGTCTTATCCATCTCCTCGACTTCTCCGGTTTCTACGTTGGTCGCCTTATAGATCATTCCGCTGCCATCGTAGCCTACTTCTTGAAGTTCTTCGTAATATTTGAGGGCCTTCTCATAATGTCCGCCATTTACGGCACTGCTTGCGGCATAATATAAGTAAGACGTATCTTTCGGGCTGATTTTATAGCTCAGATATAGTTTATCGGCAGCTTCTTCAAATTTTTGGTTACCATTGTCCTCTACGGCCGAATTTACCAAATCAGCGGTCAGGGCGTTCAATCTCTGGGTGGCATCATCGGAATATTTGCTTTTTCCGCTTTCTTCCTCTATTTCGATTACTTTCTGATAGGAAGACACCGCCGCTTCGAGGGCTGCATCATTCCCTTGTTTTCCCAATTGTGCGTTCGTACTACCCAGTAAGAAATAATATTCCGCTTTATCCTTAAGATCTTCCGCGGAAGCCATCATTTCCGATATGGAGGAAAGCGCTGTTTTCGCCGCCGTGGCGTTGCTATCCTTCAAAGCCTTTTCGGCCGTTTTCATTTCTTTTTTCTGTGCCATCCCGACAAAGGAAAAACACAGTGCTGCCAGTATTAAAAATTTAGTTTTCATTTTCGTTAAAATTTAATTAGTGATTCGTTGAGACCTTTATTAAGTATCGGAATTGGCCGCAAAATACAAATTTTATACAAATACCCTAATGGCATCCATCTATTCTTTAGCTTCATCGGTACCATCGATATCAAGGTCCGTGCCATCGTTGTCTAAGCCTTTGCTATCCGCGTCGACATCAGAGCTATCGGTATCCGTTTCCACGTCGATGTCCATAATATCCGTATCATCGACCTCTTCTTCTTTCATAACCTTGGCCACTGCGGCGATGGAGTCATTGTCCTTCAAATTGATCAGCTTTACGCCTTGCGTAGCGCGGCCCATCACTCGAAGATCTTCGACACCCATTCGGATCGCGATGCCCGATTTGTTGATAATCATCAAATCATCGGAATCGGATACGTTCTTTATGGATACCAGTCCACCGGTCTTTTTGGTAATGGAAATGGTCTTTACGCCTTTTCCGCCGCGGTTGGTAATTCGATAATCGTCGATACTCGAACGCTTGCCGTATCCGTTTTCGGAAACGACCAGAATATTATCCTCGAAATCATGTACGGAAACCATACCGATTACCTCGTCGTTATCGTCCGCTAGGCGAATGCCCCGCACCCCGGATGCATTTCTGCCCATAGGCCGGGTCTTGCTCTCTTCGAAACGAATGGCCTTGCCCGATTTGAGTCCCAAGAAAATCTGGCTGGTTCCCGTGGTCAATTTGGCTTCTAGCAGCTCGTCGTCTTCACGGATGCCAATGGCGTTGATTCCGTTTTGGCGTGGACGCGAATATTGCTCCAAGGAAGTCTTTTTAACGGTTCCTTTTTTGGTGGCCATAATGACATAATGACTGTTGACATACTCCTCATCTTTCAGGTCTTGCGTACAGATAAAGGCCTTGACGTTGTCGTCTTGTTCGATATTGATCAAGTTCTGAATCGCCCTTCCTTTGGATGTACGGCTGCCTTCGGGAATCTCGTAGACGCGCATCCAGAAACATTTTCCCTTCTGGGTGAAAAACAGCATGTATTGGTGGTTGGTACCCACGAAAAGATACTCCAAGAAATCTTCATTTCGCGTAGAGGATGCCTTTTGGCCTACCCCGCCCCTATTTTGGGTCTTGTATTCTGAAAGTGGTGTTCTTTTGATGTATCCGGCGTGGGAAATGGTAATGACTACCTGCTCATCTGGAATCATATCTTCTATACTCAGGTCCCCGCCCGCCAGATTGATGGTAGACCGGCGTTCGTCACCGTATTTCTCCTTGACCTCCAGAAGCTCGTCTTTAATGATCTGCATCCGGCGTTCTTTTCTATCCAAAATATCCTTCAGATCGGCGATGGTTGCGATGATATCGTCGTATTCCGCCCGTAATTTATCCTGTTCCAGACCGGTCAATTGGCGTAGTCGCATCTCGACGATGGCCTTGGCCTGTATCTCCGACAGCTTGAAGCGTTCGATCAGGTTCGCCCTGGCCTCATCGGCGTTCGACGATGCCCTGATAATGGCAATGACCTCATCGATGTTATCGGAGGCGATGATAAGTCCCTCTAAAATGTGCGCCCGCTCCTCTGCTTTTCGAAGTTCATAAGTTGTGCGCCGCACTACGACCTCGTGGCGATGCTCGACGAAATAATGAATCATCTCCTTCACGTTCAGCAGCTCGGGCCGGCCGTTGACCAGCGCAATGTTGTTGACACTGAACGAAGATTGTAACGCGGTGTACTTATATAAGGTATTGAGTACGATATTGGGAATGGCATCGCGTTTCAAAATATACACGATACGCATCCCGTTTCGGTCGGACTCGTCCCGAATCATCGAAATACCCTCGATTTTTTTATCGTTGATCAGATCGGCAGTCTTTTTGATCATGTCCGCCTTATTGACCTGATAGGGAATTTCGGTGACGATGATACATTCTTTTCCTTGTACCTCCTCGATTTCCGCCTTTGCCCTTATTTTAACACGGCCGCGACCGGTATGGAAGGCCTCTTTTACGCCATCGTATCCATAGATGATACCCCCGGTCGGAAAATCGGGCGCCTTGATATGCGTAATCAGTTCGTCGATCTCGATATCATTATTATCGATGTAGGCGACCGTACCGTCTACCACCTCTGTAAGGTTATGGGGTGGCATATTGGTGGCCATACCTACCGCGATGCCCGATGCCCCGTTGATCAATAAATTGGGTATCCGGGTCGGCAAAACGGTGGGCTCTTCCAGCGAATCGTCAAAATTTAGCTGGTGGTCGACCGTTTCCTTGTCGATATCCGCCAACATTTCGTCGGCCATTTTGCGCATTCTGGCCTCGGTATATCGCATCGCAGCGGGACTATCGCCGTCGACGGACCCAAAGTTTCCCTGTCCGTCTACCAGCATATAGCGAAGGCTCCATTCCTGCGCCATCCGCACCATCGAATCATAGACCGATGTATCGCCGTGCGGGTGGTATTTACCGAGTACCTCACCCACGATACGCGCCGATTTCTTGTGCGCACTAGAAGATCGCACACCCAATTCGTGCATGCCATAAAGTACCCGTCGGTGAACTGGTTTGAGGCCATCCCTGACATCGGGCAAGGCACGTGACACAATGACCGACATCGAATAATCGATGTAAGCCGATTTCATTTCCTCGTCGATATTGATCGGAATCAATTTTTCTCCTTCCGCCATATTAAAATCCTATATAATAATTTGTGAGAATATATACTTTAAAAACACGCCAAGATACGCAAAATCAGAAGGTATGGCAGGTATTGGCAGGACTTTAATCAACAATTTATCAACATCTTTTCACTAGGTCTACATCCAAAATCCGATACGCCCTGTTCAGGTATCACCTCCCTTTTTCGGCATTTCGGGCAAGTTTATCTAATATAGGAACACTATTTGCGTTAGATTGGTAGAGTTTTATTAATTTTATAGATTGATGGAGGCTATTTCAGCTTTTTTTGTGGAATTTATTCAAGTTTAAGCTGGGTTTAAAAGAATGGCACATCATTTACTGAAGAAAGGATAATATATATGGACGATAATTTCTCACCAAGAGTTAAGGATGTAATAGCATACAGTAAGGAGGAAGCACTTCGCCTCGGCCACGATTTTATCGGTACCGAGCACTTGATGTTGGGGCTTCTGCGCGATGGAAACGGTAAAGCCATCAGTATTCTGGATGCCTTGGAGGTCGATTTGGACCATCTTAGAAGAAAGGTGGAAATACTCAGCCCTTCCAACCCGAATCCGAATACGATACAAAAAGATAAAAAGAACCTGCATTTGACCCGACAGGCCGAACGCGCATTGAAAACTACCTTTTTAGAGGCAAAGCTCTTTCAAAGTTCGTCGATAAATACGGCGCATTTGCTGCTCTGCATCTTGCGCAACGAAAATGATCCGACCACTAAATTGCTTCATAAGCTGAAGGTGGATTATGATGGGGTCAAAGAACAATTCAAGTTTATGATTACCAGTGACGATAACATTATAGACGCCCCTACCGCGGAATCTTTCCCCAGTGAAAACGACGACGACGGTAAGGAAAGTGCTTTTGGGTCTACATCCGGTCAAAAAGGGAACAAGAAATCCAAAACCCCGGTGCTCGACAATTTCGGACGCGACCTCACCAAAATGGCCGAGGAAAACCGTTTGGATCCCGTTGTGGGCCGAGAGAAGGAAATCGAAAGGGTGTCTCAGATATTAAGCCGTCGGAAGAAAAACAATCCGCTTTTGATCGGCGAACCCGGTGTGGGCAAAAGTGCCATCGCCGAAGGTTTGGCCCTGCGGATCATCAACAAAAAAGTATCCCGCATCCTCTATAACAAAAGGGTGGTCACTTTAGATTTGGCATCCCTTGTAGCAGGAACCAAGTACCGCGGCCAGTTCGAAGAGCGGATGAAAGCCGTAATGAACGAATTGGAGAAAAATAACGATGTTATCTTATTTATAGATGAAATCCATACCATAGTAGGTGCCGGGGGCGCTACCGGAAGCCTTGATGCTTCCAATATGTTCAAGCCCGCATTGGCTAGGGGCGAAATTCAATGTATCGGAGCGACTACCTTAGATGAGTACCGCCAATACATCGAAAAAGACGGTGCTTTGGAGCGACGTTTCCAAAAAGTTATCGTTGAGCCCACTACGGTCGAGGAGACCATCGAGATATTGCATAATATCAAACAAAAATACGAGGACCATCATAATGTTGAGTACACCGAAGAGGCCATCATCGCCTGTGTCAAGTTGACCAATCGGTATATGACCGACCGTTTTCTTCCCGACAAGGCCATCGACGCCCTTGACGAAGCCGGTTCACGCGTGCATATCATTAATATGGATGTGCCCAAGCAGATTCTGGAACTGGAGAAGCAGTTGGAAGACGTTCGCGAACTCAAAAATTCCGTTGTCAAAAAACAGAAATACGAAGAGGCCGCCAAGCTTCGGGACGATGAAAAACGCCTCGAAAAAGATTTGGCATCCGCCCAGGAGCAATGGGAAGAAGATAGCAAGCTGCATAAGGAAACCGTTAGCGAAGACAATGTCGCCGATGTCGTATCCATGATGAGCGGTATACCCGTAAACCGTATTGCACAGGCAGAAAGTAACAAACTGGCCGAATTGCCCAGCCTGATCAAAGCCAATGTCATCGGTCAAGACGAAGCGGTCGCCAAGGTGGCCAAGGCCATACAGCGGAACCGTGCGGGACTCAAAGACCCTAACAAGCCCATCGGATCGTTTATCTTTTTAGGACAGACCGGTGTCGGTAAGACCCAATTGGCAAAAGTATTGGCCAAGGAGCTTTTTGACTCCGAAGACGCCCTGATACGGATCGACATGAGCGAATACATGGAAAAGTTCGCCATCTCCCGTTTGGTCGGAGCACCTCCGGGATATGTCGGCTACGAAGAAGGCGGACAGTTGACAGAAAAGGTACGCCGCAAGCCCTATTCCGTCATCTTGTTGGACGAAGTGGAAAAAGCGCATCCCGATGTCTTCAACATGCTGTTACAAGTACTTGATGACGGATATCTGACCGATAGTCTGGGACGGAAAATCGATTTCCGAAATTCCATCATCATCATGACCTCGAACATCGGGGCCCGTAAATTGAAGGACTTCGGACAAGGCGTTGGTTTCGGAACCGCGGCGATGAAAGCCCAAGAAGACAGCAATGTAAAGAGTGTCATCGAAGGCGCCCTTAAGAAGGCCTTCGCTCCTGAATTTTTGAACCGTATCGACGATGTGGTTGTTTTCAACGCGTTAGAACGGGAAGACATCCATAAAATCATCGATATCGAACTCGTCAAACTTTTCGCTCGAATCAAGGATATCGGTTACGACTTAAAGCTGACCGAAAAAGCGAAGGACTATATTGCCGAGAAAGGTTTTGATAAACAATATGGCGCAAGACCGCTGAAACGAGCGATTCAAAAATACATTGAAGACGCATTGGCGGAAGAGATAGTCAATTCAAAACTCGAGGAAGGCGACACGATTAAAATGGACCTCGATGAGAAAACGGAGGAGCTCACCATCAACATCAAAAAGGCCGAAGAATCTTCGAAGACGGAGTAAGTGTAGTAGCTATACCCTAGCTGCTTAACGGGCAACGATGATGAGTAACAGTTTATAAAACGCTTACAGTTACAACGAAAGGGAATCATTAATTTGATTCCCTTTTTCGTTTCCGTTGCCCTGAACGAGAGAAATATAGCCCCATCGTGATTTTAGAACGCAATACAAACGATATTTATGTCATTTGTCTAGTAATTTGTCCGAATGCGCGGCATAGGTCTACTTTCGTTTCAGAGCAGTTAGAACGCTATAACAATAGAACAAAATGAAAGTGGAACGGCCGAAGAAGACAATCATCGTGAGGGAATATGAGCTGGAAAATGGGAAGATTCAAGTATACGACAACTACATCGTATCCCATTTCGACGAAGACGCGGTACTCACTATGGAAACCGCCTACCAAGTCATCGGCATCACCGAAATACATTTTAGAAACAAAAATTTTGGGATTATCAGTCTGCGTAAAAACTCTTATGCCGTCGATCCCATTACCTATACCTATCTGCGCCAGCTCGACAACTTAAAGGCCTTTGCCATTGTTTCCGTCAAAGAAATTGACATGCATAATTTTAAAATCGAGAAGTTGTTCTATAAGAAACCTATGAAGTTTTTTATCGAGTTTGATAATGCGTTGGCTTGGGTAAAGAAGCGGGTTAAAGGAAAATAGTGTCAGACATAAAGAACTAACCTGTTCCGTTTTCAGGTATGGATGCTTCTACGATAGAAAACAAGTCTAAATAAGCTCCTCCGATCCCATCGACCACAACTGAGGCCGTCAACGCCTGATACCCCGTTTTCTCGATGCTTATATCCCCGGCCCTACCATGTAGATACACTCCAAAAATAGCAGCTTGTAAAGGTTGATACCCTTGCGCCACCAGGCCGGTTAGTATTCCCGTCAGCACATCGCCCGTACCGCCAGTTGCCATTCCGGGGTTGCCCGTTGTGTTCACATAGCCTTTTCCATCGAAAACGGTAATGGTGTTTGCACCTTTGATGACCAGCACGCACTTGCACTTTTTGGAGAATGTCTTGGCCTTGGCCAATTTATCGAAATCATCTTTCCACTTTCCAATCAAGCGTTCGAGCTCTTTCGGATGTGGGGTCAGTATGGTTCCAGATGGTAATTTTTCTATAAGTTCGTTATTCTCCGAAAGTATGTTCAAGGCATCGGCATCGATGACCAAGGGTTTTTGGTTGGCATC
>JBATUY010000535.1:0-11822 GCA_049671465.1 Pricia sp.
CACAGGGACCTATGGTTCCCAATTTTTCATATCCCATTACAAATTCGCCCATAATCTTGAAAATGGCCCAAGAATCGTTGGTCTTTATCTCGTTCCAGCCTTTGTGATGTTGTTCTTTTCGCATTTACTATTTGTTTTTATAATCACCCTCCCAAGACCGAATCAAATGTAAACTTTAGGGGGAATATATTGGTATGGTCGATATTCCTTACGAATCGGTCGAATTTTTGGATTAAAACAATAAACTGAATTTATTTTTGGAAAAACATACTCTTTGTCTGGTTCAATAGTGCCTTTTATACTAACAATGGCCTCCTCGGTTTCTCCAATTTCACTCCTAAAGCCTGTATTTACATCTCAAAAGTCTTCAATTAGGCTTATGTTCATTTTAAGCCTCGACCTTTTGTTTTTCTTTTTTCAATTTTTTCGGGAACAATTCTTTTTTCAGATATTCCGCCGTATAGCTTTTTTTGTCCTTCGCTACGTTTTCAGGAGTTCCTTTTGCAACTACCATGCCACCGCCGCGACCGCCTTCGTATCCAATATCGATAATGTAATCCATCATTTTGATGACGTCCATATTGTGCTCGATGATCAGCACGGTATTCCCTTTGTCTACCAAACGGTTCAAAACTTCCATTAGTACCCGAATATCCTCAAAATGGAGTCCCGTTGTAGGTTCGTCCAGGATATAAAACGTATTCCCCGTGTTGAGCTTCGACAGTTCGGTGGCCAGTTTTACCCGTTGCGCCTCTCCGCCGGATAGGGTAGTGGACTGCTGCCCCAACGTAATATAGCCCAGTCCAACATCCTGTATGGTCTTTAACTTACGATGTATTTTGGGTATAAGTTCAAAGAAATCGACGGCCTCGTTAATGGTCATTTCAAGAACATCGGCGATAGACTTTGCTTTATATCTGATTTCCAGGGTCTCACGGTTAAACCGCTTCCCGTTGCAAGTCTCGCATTCTACGTAAACGTCCGGAAGAAAATTCATTTCAATGACCCGTACACCGCCACCACCACAAGTTTCACAGCGACCGCCTTTTACATTAAAGCTGAAACGCCCGGGTTTGTATCCGCGAATGGCCGCCTCGGGAGTCTTGGAAAATAACGATCGAATCTCTCCAAAAACCCCGGTGTACGTGGCGGGATTGGAACGTGGCGTTCGCCCTATGGGGGATTGATTGATATCGATGACCTTATCAATATGCTCCAGCCCCTTGATTTTTTTGTAGGCCATCGGTTTTTTGACCCCGTTGAAATAATGAGCGTTCATGATGGGATATAAGGTCTCGTTGATCAAAGTGGATTTGCCACTACCGGAAACCCCGGTGACCCCTATCATTTGACCCAATGGAAAGGTCACACTAACGTTCTTCAGGTTATTGCCCGTACAACCGGAGAGCGTTATTTTTTTACCGTTTCCTTTTCTTCGAGTTTCGGGCACCGCTATTTTTTTCGCTCCCGTAATATAATCCGCTGTTAGGGTGTGAAAATTTTTAAGATCTTCCGGCAATCCTTCCGAAATAATTTCACCGCCATGTCTTCCGGCCCTTGGGCCTATATCAATGACGTGGTCAGCTCTTTCAATCATATCGCGGTCATGTTCGACAACAATGACGGAGTTACCGATATCCCGCAGGGCCTCCAAAGATTTTATTAGGCGGTCATTGTCCCGCTGGTGAAGACCGATGCTGGGCTCATCTAAAATATAAAGAACACCGACCAATTGGGAACCTATTTGGGTAGCCAAACGTATACGTTGCGCCTCACCGCCGGACAGCGACTTAGAACTGCGGTTCAAAGAAAGGTAATCTAGCCCGACATCCAACAAAAACCGGATACGCGTCTTGATTTCCTTTACGATTTCTTCCGCAATAATTTGCTGGTTGCCTTCCAATCTCTTCTGTAATCCCTCGAAGAAATCTGCCAATTCAGAAATGTCGAGATGGGCCAGTTCGGCAATGTTCTTGTCATCGATTTTAAAGTTCAGCGATTCTTTGCGCAATCTAGACCCTTCACAGGTCGGGCACGTGACTTTGTCCATATACCCTTTCGCCCATCTTTTGATGGAGGTGGAACCGGCTTCTTCAAACTGATTTTTGATAAAATTGGATATGCCCTCGTAATCGATTTTGTAGTTCCGCTTTACGCCCAAGGTTTTTGAATCGACCTCAAAACTTTCATGTCCGCCATGCAGTAGAACATCCATGGCTTTTTCAGGAATATCTTTGATGGGATCGGTAATCTTAAAGCCATAGCGCTGGGCGATGGTCTCTATCTGCTTGAACGCCCACGATTTTTTATAGTCGCCTAACGGGGCGATACCCCCGGATTTGATGGATAGTTTTTTATCAGGAAAGATTTTCTGCTCATTGACCTCATAAACATGGCCCAAACCGTTGCAACCGGGGCACATACCTTTGGGAGAGTTGAAAGAAAACGTATTCGGTTCGGGCACCGGATAGGATATACCTGTAGTCGGACACATGAGATCACGACTAAAATAACGCGCCACCGAAGCCCCTTCTTCCAAGACCATCAAGACATCGTCACCGCTGTACATGGCCGTATTTATAGATTCCGATAGTCGTTTATCTATATCTTCCGAATCGTTGACTTTCAATCTATCAATTACAATTTCGATATCATGGGTCTTATACCGATCGACTTTCATGCCCTTGGTAATATCAACAACCTCACCGTCTACCCTGACCTTGACAAAGCCCTGCTTGCCGATTTGTTGGAACAGCTCGCGGTAATGCCCTTTTCTGGATTTAATGACCGGGGACAGAATATTTATCTTTTTGCCGTCATAGTCCGTCTTGATCAGCGCTTTGATCTGTTCATCACTATAGCTCACCATTTTTTCGCCCGTATTGTAGCTATAGGCCGATCCGGCGCGGGCAAAAAGGAGACGTAAAAAGTCATATATCTCGGTAATCGTACCGACCGTAGATCTCGGGGATTTGGAGGTAGTTTTTTGTTCAATGGCAATAACCGGGGAAAGACCATCGATTTTATCTACATCGGGCCGCTCCAATCCACCTAGAAATTGACGCGCGTAGGCAGAGAAAGTTTCGATGTACCTTCGTTGTCCTTCCGCATAGATGGTATCAAAAGCCAAAGATGATTTTCCGCTACCGGAAAGTCCGGTAATGACCACCAATTTTTCCCTTGGGATGGTAACATCTATATTTTTGAGATTATGGACGCGAGCACCCTGCACCTCTATGTTCTCTTCGTATTTTATCATTTTTTCACAGCAAGGCGGCAAAGGTACAATTTTGACAACGAATTAAGAAGTGAGCTCTTGTCTAATGCCACAAAATATCAAACCGCCTCTCTTTTCTCCGAAAGATATTTCCAATAGCGTTTGGGAACGTGTTGCGTATGAAGTTTCATGTTGATACGCGATTTTATATTGGTGCTTCTAAAGTAATCGTTCCATAACTCTTGATAGCTATATTCCTCGTTTACGAAACGGTCACTTTTATGGATACTGTTCGCGTAGATTTCGTTTAAATCCAGCGATACAATCTCTACCCTTTGCAAGTCGTAAAAGATTCCATAGCGTCGTTTTACATCATAGATAATCCACTGCTGGTCTGCATATCGGGAACGAAAATGTTTTGAAATCAAGGGAAGCACGTCAAAATCGGGTTCAATATTGGCAAAATAAATCTCATCTTGAGTCTGTTGAAATCGAACAAACGCTTCCATACGATGTTTTTCACGACCGACGGATTTTGCTAGTTGGCTGATTTTTAGAACTAGTCCGTCAGAATAATCAGCATGAATGGATTCTTGGTTTGCAAAAAGTTTCCGGATGTAGCGGTAAAGCATCAATTCGATACCATTAGTTTCGCTCAAATAAGCGAAATAGATATTTTTGATGGCGTTGTGGTTCTTTTTTTGAATGCCGTTCCACACGCGTTTTGCTTTCTCCACGTTGGTGAAGATAGTCTCCGTTTCCGAAAAAAGGCCGTTCTGGCTTATGGTGTTTTTTTGAATATCGGCTATTTCTGCTTTTTCGTCAAAAGCGACGAAAACCGTCGTCAGAAAGCCATTAAAGCTTCCGTCGTAGATAAGGGTTTTTGCATTTTCCATAAGGTTCTAATTTAAGGTTTAGCATACTATGCAATGTTTTTTATTGATCTATCGAAAACGGGATTTGCTTTTAATCTAATAATCACCAACCTCCAATCAGTAATCTCTAATTGAACAAGCTCAGCTGCGAGCTATAATTTGCTCGGAACTTCCCAACGGAGTTTTGTAAAATCCGTCCTTTGATAGTTTCCGCGTCCAAGTCTCGATGTTCCCAATGGTTGGAGTCGCAAACAATAAAATATTTGGCCCGGTTCAGCGCAACACCGATATTTTTAAGGTGCTCCCAATTTAACTTCCGAAATCGCCTTGCGCTCACTATTTTATGAACTGATTTTAGCCCGAGTCCAGGTATTCTGGCCAACAGTTGCTTTTCCGCAGTATTAATGTCTATTGGAAATTGATCTAGGTTCCGTAATGCCCACCCCAATTTAGGGTCTATGTCTATATCAAGATTGGGATGGGTTGCATTCAAAATTTCATGAACCCCAAATCCATAAAATCGCAGGAGCCAGTCCGTTTGATACAATCGATTTTCCCGAAGCATAGGCACCTGCGTACCTATGGCCGGCAACCGACTGTCTTCGGCTACGGGCACATAGCCGGAATAATAGACCCGTTTCATATTATAGTTCTTGTAATAGTGCGTGGCGGAATACATGATATCCTTATCTGACTCACCCGTTGCACCGATAATCATCTGGGTGCTTTGTCCCGCAGGGGCGTATTTCGGGGTACTTTTAATGATTTTTTTTTCTTCTTTATATTGAAGGATTTCATTTTTCACCTTGAGCATCGGTTTCGTAAAATCTTCATGCTTCTTATCGGGTGCCAACAATTTCAGACCGGATATGGTGGGTACTTCGATATTCACGGAAAGTCTATCGGCATATAGCCCCGCTTCCCGCATCAGTTCGTCACTGGCCCCTGGAATGGATTTTAGATGAATGTATCCGTTGAAATTTTCTTCGGTGCGCAGTTTTTTAGCAACGGCGATCAACCGCTCCATAGTATAATCGGGACTCTTGAATATACCAGAGCTCAGAAAAAGTCCTTCTATATAATTACGTCGGTAAAAATTAATGGTCAGGTCTACGACCTCCTGAATCTTAAAGGCCGCCCTCTGAATATCGTTGCTCTTTCGGGTCACACAATAGGCACAGTCGAATATACAATAGTTGGTCATTAAAATTTTCAGAAGGGATACACAGCGCCCATCTTCAGTATAACTGTGACATATGCCCATGCCAGAACTGTCGCCCAGGCCCTTGTTCTTATTCGTGCGCTTGCTCCCGCTGCTTGAACAGGATACATCGTATTTGGCGGCATCGGCCAAAATATTCAATTTCTCTTTGATTCTTTCAAATGACATATAGCAGCGTTTGTAATTAATCCAAAAATATGGAATAAATCCTATTAATGGAAATAATCCATAAAATATTTTGGATATATTCCAAAAAGTTTATCTTTGAAGGGTGGAGGGCATTGAACGGCTTGTCGTTTGGTCCATAGGTATAGGTGGTAGAATTCTAATAATCAGTCTTATGGATGTACGATATCATCGAATCTACGGCGTGGTTTCGGCTTTTTTAAAATGGCGACTAAGGAATCTAAGGATGTTTCTACGGGGATAAGGGTTTGAAAGGCAACTCATGGAAATTACTGTTATTGAGGAAGGAGTTGTCTTAGAATACCGATACAATTTTAGGAGAATAGCAATACCATAAATACGAGAGTAACAACGCAATTATTGCGAGAGTAACAACGCAATGCTCTTGAGAGTGACAACATAAATGATTACCTATGGAAAATGAGATAACTTTAAAACGTTTTGCCGATATCCGGAGGGATTTGGGATATACCCAATCCGAATTTGCCGCTTTATTGGGAGTTTCCAGTACAACGGCCGATATCGAACGGGGTCGCACCAAATTGGCCGGGAAAGTGGTGTTGGAGTTATTGAAGCAGTTTAAGATTAGTCCGCTTTGGCTTTTCGGGGAGAGCGAACAGAAATACTTGGAAACCTCTAATGTAAGTGTTATTCCCAAGGTGGTTACCGTTGACTCCAGTGATCGTGAAAACATGGTCTTGGTAAATGCCAAGGCCGCGGCCGGTTACCCACAGAATATTCATGATACCAGTTGGTATGAACAATTGCCTGCTTTTGATTTGCCGATACCCGAGTTCAGGAACGCGACATATCGCGGATTTCAGGTCGAAGGGGATAGTATGTTGCCCAATCTGAAATCTGGGGAGTGGGTTTTGGCCAAGGCCGTTGAGCATATCGATGACGTCAGTCCCAATAAGATGTACGTGGTCGTTTTAGAGGACGCCGTCTTGGTTAAGAAAATCGAGAAGCGCCCGAACTCCAATAATATTAGCTTGGTTTCCCTGAACGAGACCTACCCGCCTTACGACATTAAGCCCTATCAAATTCAGGAAATCTGGCAGGTCAGTAGTAGAATTACCTTTGGCGAGGACGCGACTACCGAAAAAGGGCTGCTTAGACAATTACAGGAGTCTATGGACGAGTTGAAGAACCAACTGAAACACGTGAAGAAGGTGTGACTTCAGTGGTCAATAAATGCTGTGAGCGCCCGAGTACTTTTAAGATTTGAAAAATACATGCTTGATCCATCCACATTCCTCTGGAACGGTCAGTCGGTCAATTTCAGGTTGTACACCCCACTATCGCGCTGCGAAAAACCGAGACTTTTGTATAAGTTAATGGCGGCTTCACGATGATGACCGGAAAATAGCATTACACTGTCCAAATGTTTGTTTTTGGCTTCCTCCAGAAGTTTTTCCATTAATCTTCTTCCGATGCCTTTTCCTCGGTGTTCAATGTCTACGACCACATCCTCGATCATTCCCCGGCGGCCTGAGATTACTTTATAGGTGGCCAAAAGGGCGATACCAACAATCTCTTGTTCAACGGTACATATTGCAAAGATGACGTGGTTGTCTTCTTGCAGAATCTGGTGCAAGGGGCATTGCTTAAGACTATCGTTCAACTGTTTGTACAGCTCAGTGATTTGTTGTCGGACCGTATCGTTGATGTCCGTTTTTTTTAAAATTTCTACTTCCATGATGTACCTCGGTAATTAGTTATACGCTTTTACATTTTCAATTTTAAAATCAATCGGGCCTAGTTGGTGCGATGTTGGCAAAAATACGCCACTTTTCATAATCTGCCAGCCTTCCCACGTCGCTTCGAGCCCGCCAATCGGAATTATATCGACCCACATCTTAAAACTTTGGGGGAAACCCGTATCGTCAAGTATCCAAAGATAGGAGTCACCGGGCGTGGTTCCACCGGAGGTATAGGTGACCAGAAGACCATGGGAGCCTTCCTCCAAAGCAACCAAACTTCTTTCGGTTCCGCTGTCATAGACCTTAAAAGGCGCTACCAACCAAAAGGAATCGTTGTTGAACATAGATACCGCCTTTGTGATTACCTTTTCTTTTTCATCATCTTCTATCTGGCTGTTGTTGTCAAAGACACTACTTTTTTCGGGGTAGTTCAAATTTACGAGTACCCGATACGCTTCCCATTCCACACGTACGACGCCCAGCTGTTTGTCCCATTTATAGCGGTGTGCGCCCTCTTTAAAGTCCCATTCAATATAGCGGGTATCCTTGTAGGCCTCATAGTTGATAGCCTTTAGCATTTTACTTGCCAAGCTATCCGCAGCGATCCCAGGTTTACCCTGCGGCAGTGGTTCGTTATAGGCAACGTAAAGGATTCCACAAGCCGCGGCAACGACAAGAATTAGGATTATAATGAATTTAATAACTGTTTTGAAAACGCTCTTCATAGGATTCAACGTCTAAATTTTTTATACATTACGCGGTGCTTCATCGACTTAGCGTTTGAAAAATGCCTTCAAAACCCCACTGCCGTGTCATCTCCACGTCGATCGGCCCCACCTTCGAGATGGCCATCGGGTAGAACACGAATAGCATTGACCTTGCCGATGATGGGTGTACGGTCTTCATTGATAAGGTATCCTTTGGATTTTAAGTCGGTTTTCAACTGGTCCGAAAAACCTTGGGGTTCGAACATCACCACATCGGGTAGCCACTGGTGGTGAAATCGGGGCGCATCGACGGCTTCTTGCATGCTCATATTGAATTCATAGGCATTTAAGATGGTCTGGGCGACCGCTGTAATAATCGTGGAACCGCCGGGAGTACCAACGACCATCCACAATGCTCCGTTTTTTTCGACCAAGGTAGGGGTCATACTGCTGAGCATTCGTTTTTCAGGTGCTATGCTGTTGGCTTCTGCACCGATGAGTCCGAACATATTGGGTACGCCTGCTTTGGCACTGAAATCGTCCATCTCGTTATTCAGAAAAAACCCGAGCTCATCGCTATATAACTTCGAACCGTAGGCACCGTTGAGGGTGGTGGTCACCGATACGGCATTGCCTTCATTATCGACGATGGAGTAGTGGGTGGTTTCCATGCTTTCCGCCATTTGAATGTTCCCTTCTTTTATATCGGTGGATTTCGTTGCTTTTTCGAAGGAGAAGTTTTCCATCCGCTTTTTTAAATAGTCATCGTTCAAAAGAACCTCCGTCGGGATGTCCACGAAATCGGGATCTCCCAGATAATAGTTACGGTCCGCATAGGCACGACGGGCGGCTTCCGTAAAAAGCTGGATTTCCTTTACGGAATTATGACCGTATTTGGAAACCTTGTACGGTTCCATCATCTTAAACATCTGGTTGAGGGTGATTCCCCCGCTGCTGGGCGGACTCATGCTGATAATATGTAAATCTTTGTAATCAAAGGTGGTCGGTTTACGCCATCTAGCTTCGTATTTTACGAGGTCTTGTTCTGTGACAAATCCACCGTTCTGTTGGATAAATGTGGCCAGTTTTTTGCCGGTTTCCCCTTTATAGAAACCGTCGCGTCCCCGATCGGCAATACGTTGCAAGGTTTCGGCCAATGCCGGATATTTCACGATATCACCTGCTTTCGAATTAATCGGAAAGCTCGTAGAACCACCGTTGACCTTAAGGATTGCATCACGATATTCCTCAAAATGTGCAGCCTGCTTCTTTGTGACCACGATTCCGTTCCGGGCCAAAGTGATTACCGGGGCAAAAATTTCCGCTAAAGGCAATTGTCCGAATTTATCGTGTACCGCGATCATACCGGCTACCGTACCCGGAACACCGACCGCCGTGGCACCGACCGTACTCATATCGGGAATCACATTCCCCGTGGCATCCAAATACATATCTTTGGTGGCCGCAAGCGGTGCTTTTTCACGGTAGTCCAAAGCTCCCGTCGTACCATCCGCCTTGCGGTAGACCATAAAACCGCCACCGCCCAGATTTCCGGCGAAAGGGTAGGCGACCACCAATGCCATTTCCGTGGCGACCATAGCATCAAAGGCATTACCACCTTTCTTGAGAATATCTACACCTATTTGAGAAGCTTCTTCACGGGCCGAAACCACCATTGCCTTTTCCGTTACCAGACCGGTAGGAACGGGTGATACCGTTTTGCAGGCGACCAAGAATAGCATGGCTAAACTTAGCGAGAGCCTGTATTTGAATGATTTCATCTTAAAAATGTTACTAGTTAACGGAATGTATTATAAAATTAGCTCACATGGGAGTCCGGCCTAATTGCTAAAAATCGCTCCCTAGCGAATACGGTCAGTTCCTCAAAAAATTCGGTAAACTCCGCTTCGAAGGCAACATAATGCTCTTCAAGATCGATGATAGCGAAATTCATTTTAGACTTGTTCTTTGTTCTCCGGTTCATACCGTTCAGTACTTTTCCGATACCCTGCAAATTAGCATAATTCACGAGCCAGTTGTCCGATAGCATATACGGCATCATCCGCTTCACGCCATCCGGTAAAATTTGATAGTTATCCTCCAATAAATCATAGAACTTATCCACAAAATCGGGCAGGGGCTCTTCGGAATAGGCCATCCAATTCTTGGCCAAAAAGTGGTCGTAAAAAATATCGACGATGACCCTGCTGTAATGACTATAATTTTTATGTAGTTTTTTACTGCTTTTTTTAGGGATAGGATGCGTGTCCGTAAACGTATCGATTTCCCGATGCAGAAGAATGCCCTCTTGCACAGGCTTCGGCAAATGCTTGAACTTGTTCCCCCGGATGCTGTCCGCTATAAAATTTCCCAAAGTGATTTCATCGTCCCCGAAGGAAAGATAGATATGTGCTAAAAAATTCATCAGGTCGAATTTACAAATTGCTTTTGTACCGATTCGACCCAGACCCGTATATTTGTCAAAACTTTTCAGAAAATTATGACATTAATAAAATCGATTTCAGGTATTCGAGGAACCATTGGCGGCAAACGCGGGGACAATCTTACCCCCATTGATGCCGTAAAATTCGCGGCCGCCTATGGCATTTGGCTCAAGGCATATTCAAAAAAGGATAAACTGAAAGTGGTCATCGGCCGTGATGCCCGACTTTCGGGAGAAATGATTCAGAATCTGGTCGTTTCGACCTTGATCGGTCTCGGTATCGATGTCGTTGACCTTGGTCTGTCGACCACGCCGACCGTAGAAATTGCGGTGCCTTTGGAAAAAGCGGACGGCGGCATCATATTGACCGCAAGCCACAATCCCAAACAGTGGAACGCACTCAAGCTTTTAAATGAAAAGGGGGAATTTTTAGATGCGAAACAGGGTGCCAAAATTTTGGATATCGCCGAAGGTGAGGACTTCGATTTCTCCGAGGTCGATGATTTAGGAACCATCACAAACAATGATTCCTACATCGATATCCATATCGACGAGGTGCTTGAACTGCCACTGGTAGATGCCGATACCATTCGAAAAGCCAAGTTTAAGGTCGTCGTCGATGGCGTGAATTCGACCGGGGGAATTGCCATACCCAGACTATTGGACGCCCTCGGCGTCGAGACCGTCAAATTGTATTGTGACCCTACGGGACATTTTCCCCACAACCCCGAGCCCCTAAAAGAGCATTTAGGGGATATCAGTAAATTGGTTGTCGAGGAAAAAGCGGATTTCGGGATTGTGGTCGACCCCGATGTCGACCGGCTGGCCTTCGTTGATAATGAAGGCGAAATGTTCGGGGAAGAATATACCTTGGTGGCCTGTGCCGACTACGTGCTGGGCAAGACCAAGGGGGATACGGTCTCCAACCTATCTTCATCAAGGGCGTTACGCGATATCACCGAAAAGCATGGAGGCACCTACCGGGCCGCTGCGGTCGGGGAGGTCAATGTGGTTACCGAAATGAAGGCTTCGAACGCTATCATCGGCGGTGAGGGCAATGGAGGCATTATCTATCCAGAAAGCCACTACGGCCGTGATTCATTGGTCGGCACCGCACTATTTCTGATGCTCATGGCGGAAAAAGGAGGTACGGTCGCGGAACTCCGTGCCAGCTATCCCTCTTATTATATGAGCAAAAAGAAAATCCAGCTGACACCGGATATCGATGTGGATGGTATTCTGGAAGCCATGGAAGCCAAGTATAAGGACGAGGACATTTCGACCATTGACGGGGTGAAAATCGATTTTGCCGAAAATTGGGTACATCTGCGAAAATCGAATACCGAACCGATTATCCGAATTTATACCGAAGCGAAAAGCCAAAACGAAGCAGATAGTCTGGCAAATCGGATTATAGGGGAAATTAAACAGGTCATCGGAGCATAAGGGAAATCACAGAGGGGTATCAA
>JBATUY010000536.1:0-2747 GCA_049671465.1 Pricia sp.
GTCAGGAGGGCCGCAACAGGTGCAAATATCACCAACAATAGCTGCTGGTTGTCCATCAATGGTCACGCCTGCGGCACCGGGACCCAAAATAGGGCCACCCACGTGGGGGGCGCTGCCTGTGGTCAGGGGACAGATATGGTTGTTTGTTAATATTGCAGCCGATTTGCCCATTTTAGATAATTTCCAGTTTACTGATATTACCCTGTATTTTCGTTTTAGGGGAGGTTACGTCAACACCCGAACCCCCTTCAAGAGCTACCTTGTTCTTTGCGTCCAAGGTTACTTCCTCACCTTCGGCAACGATAGCTTTTGTTGCTTTCAACTTGATCCCGTCGCTTTCCGCGGATATATTTTCGTTCGCTTTCAGGGAAATTCCTTTTTCCTTGGCCTCCATTCGGATATTCTCTTCGGCGGTCAGCTGGATATTCTTGCCCTGCATGACAATATCTCCTTCGGATACGATCCGAATATTTTCGTCCTTGGAGGATAGCACAATCATATTTTTCTTGTCCCCATTATATATGTGTATTTCCTCTTCCTTTTCCGTATCGATTAGTTCGATGGTATGCCCGCTTCGGGTCCTGATCGCCTTGATGTTGTTCTCGCTATCGGCAAACCCGCTCTTCGCGGAAACGTTGTATCCGCCACCGATCACGTAGGGCTTCTCGGGGTCGCCGCCCTCGAAGCCGACGAGCACCTCCTCGCCCTTCTCGGGCACGAAGTAGAAGCCCTTGCCGCTGCCGCCGTAGGGGGTAGGGGTCTTTATCCACGGCGTCGACTGGGTGATCTCGACCTGCCACGGGAACTGTACCCTGACCCGGCCGAGCCCCTGGGGGTCGGCGTTGTCGAGCACCCGCCCGCGCTGGTCGGGGGCGAAGGCCGCGGCGAAGCCGTCGGAACACGGGGGGTGGGGGGTATCGGCGGGTACGGCCTCGAAGCGGTTTTGGTAATGGCCGCTATGGTCGAAGCTGTGCGTTATCCCGACAATGTCGTAATGGCCCATGACATGCCTGTCGGAGCTGTCTACGAAGTTCAGGCCCTCGAGGGCCAGGATGTCGGCGACCCTGAGGCCCACGATCTCGGAGGTACCGGTGGCGGTGACCATGCCCGAGGCGCGGCCCAGGGCGGTGACCTCCAGGGCCCTGTCCATGCCGCCCTGGCGGCCGAACTCGTGCTGGCCGGAGGCATGGTCGTACCTGCCGGGCTTGGCGAAGGCGAAGGCGGACTCCCTCTTGACCTGCCCGAAATAGGGGTGTCCCGATTTGGGGTCGGCCAGTTTCGAGGGGGACTCCAAAAGGCCGTCGCCGACCCAGTCGTGGCCGCCGACCTCGGGGCCGCCCCCGCGCAGGTTCGTCGACAGGTTGAAGGCCGTCACGTCCACCCCGTAGGTGCCCCCGATCTGTTTGCTTCCGCTGCGCCCGATGCAGTACTGCCTGCCGTTATGGTAGAACCAAAGTCCGTACCTTCGGCAGAGCCGCTGCAGGAATGACAGGTCGCTCTCATTATATTGCACCGTATAGGGCAGGGCGACATGGGCTCCGGTGCCAATGACGGGCTTCAGCAATTGGTCGGAATGTCCGTCGAGGGTCTCCCCGGCGATATGCGAAAGGGGGGTGCCCTCCCCGTAACTGGTGCACTGCACCGAATTGGCCAGCAGCACCGAGGGCCCATGGCCGGAAACGACCAAGGTGCCGGCCGCGCCGCTGCCCTTCCGCAGGTCGACGGATGTGACCAGGCCGGTGAACTCCATGGCGGCGTCGTCGAGCGCGATGTACATGCGCTTGCCGATCAGCTTTATGGCGTTCTCCATCATCGCCCCGGCGTAGGTCTCGGTGGCACTGGCCAAAAAGCTGACGCTGAAGGCGCTGTGCCCGCCGAGGGACATCTCGACGGTGGCGCTGTAGCCATGTTTGGGCAGGAAGTCCTCGCCCCCGAGGACGAGTTTCGGGGCTATGATCTTTGACATGGAAATCTTGTTTTAAAAGGTTATGGCCCACGGGATACATCCTTTGGGTCGAGGGCCATCGTTCGGGGCTTCTATTCCCAAACGGTAAAATCCTTAGAAAACGAACGTCGATATTCTCGGTTTCGTATGCTATATGATACGATTGCAGGTATTTTCGTTCAATAGTTGGGACAGAATCCATGTTATCGATAAAAGACCCGAAACAACAGAACGTTGACCGACCACACCCGTATTCCGATTAGCAGCTCTCTCTTGAGATAATTCCAATTTTCGGCCACGCAAACGACTTCCTCGTTTTTAGTGGATTGGATACTATGGTCGGGGTATGTGTTGCATCAAGTAAGAATACATAGTTGACTTAGTCTCCCAGATATCGGTAATTTTCTCCCACCTATACAATTCTAACATCCATCTGTACACATTTATATTTTAGAACTCGTTCAATGCCCTAAGTTTACCACGTATTAGTTTTATCCTCCTCCGATATTGTAGTTTCTTCCCCCTCGTATTTCCATCCCCCTTATAAAAAATTATTACGACGAACACTTTTAAGTAGTGCCGTTTTGACTTCCCCCCGATGAATTCGTTCATCAAACAAACACTTCCCCCTGACTTGGATTTTTTTCAATAAAAATCATCTCGCGGTCAGTCTATATTGCCCGGTAGAAATCTCAATTTTAAGGGTTTCCCGACGGCTTAACGACCCAAATCAAAATTTAAAATGAGAAAGCAAATTAGTCTAACCTTAAAAAACCATGCCAATGAAATGACACCGATATGC
>JBATUY010000537.1:0-9464 GCA_049671465.1 Pricia sp.
GTATTCATACTAGGCCATTTTCTCGAAATAGGTATTCACCAAATTGAGCCGTCCTTTTTTCTCAATCCAAATATTTTAAATGCCTACAATTATCATCCTCATAAAAATACGTATAAAATCAAATTTAATTTCAAAACTACGTATTAGTACGTATTTATATACTTACTTTTGACCCATCAAGAAGTACAATAACCACGTAATACAACTACATATGAGAACAATCTTTAAAAGAACAGCGCTACTGGCATCCTTCTTTATGTTACTCGCCTCTTGTGGCGGGAAAGAGGGTAAAAAGGTATCTGCAGCAACAGCGGAGTCCACAGACAAATCGAACACCGTGATGTTGGAAGTCGAAAAACCGCAATTGACGTTCGGCTTCATCAAATTAACGGATATGGCCCCTTTAGCCATTGCCAAGGAAAAAGGATTTTTCGAAGATGAGGGTCTTTTCGTATCTGTTGAGGCACAATCGAATTGGAAAAATGTTCTAGACCGGGTCATCGATGGTCAATTAGATGGGTCTCACATGTTGGCCGGACAACCTATCGCGGCAGGAGCAGGTTTTGGAAGACAGGCCAAATTGGTAACGCCGTTTTCGATGGACCTTAATGGTAACGGCATCACCGTATCCAACGACGTGTGGTCTAAAATGAAACCTAATGTGCCCAAAGGCGATGATGGAAAACCGATACATCCGATTACGGCCAATGCACTAAAACCGGTGGTAACGGAGTACAAGAACAGTGGAAAGCCCTTTAAAATGGGCATGGTTTTCCCCGTTTCTACCCATAACTATGAAATTCGTTATTGGTTGGCCGCAGCGGGTATCCATCCCGGAATGTATACGGCCAGTAACGTACAGGGTCAGATTGATGCCGAGGTACTGCTATCGGTGACTCCACCCCCCCAAATGCCCGCTACGCTTGAATCGGGTACTATTTATGGTTATTGCGTAGGCGAACCTTGGAACCAGCAGGCCGTATTCAAGGGTATAGGCGTGCCCGTGGTCACCAATTATGATATTTGGAAGAACAACCCTGAAAAAGTATTTGTGATGACCAAAAAGTTCGTAGATGACAATCCGAATACGGCCATTGCCGTGACCAAGGCCTTAATTCGCGCCGGAAAATGGTTAGACGAACCTACGAACAGGGCCGAAGCCGTGAAAATATTGTCGATGTCGCAGTATGTCGGAGCACCTGAAGAAGTTTTGGCAAACTCCATGACCGGTACCTTCGAGTTTGAGAAAGGGGATAAACGCGATATGCCCGATTTCAACGTATTCTATAAATACAATGCGACCTACCCGTTCTACTCCGATGGCATCTGGTTTTTGACACAGATGCGGCGATGGGGACAGATTCCAGAGAAAAAACCGGAAGCCTGGTATGACGAGACCATCAAGGATATCTACCGACCGGATATCTGGGAAAAAGCAGCGGACCTATTGGTTGCCGAAGGACAGATTCCCGAAACGGATGTGCCCGATACCGATGGCTATAAGCCCGCCACTTCTGATTTTATCGACGGTACTTCATTTGATGCCAAAGATCCCATCGGATACATCAACAGTTTCTCCATCGGAAACAAAGATGAATAACATTCAGTTTAAATCGAAGCAAAAGCAGACTATTATGGAACAAGAAATCACCCTTAACAAAGAACGTTCAAACTTTGCATTTCTCAGACCGATCGCGGGCAAATTGACGCCTACCCTAAAGAAGGGCGGTCTGTTAGCGTCACTAAAAAAGACGGGCATTACCTTACTTTCCGTTTTGTGTTTCATCGGTTTATGGCACATGGGATCAAAAGCCCTGTACAATATAGAAGCGGATTATAAAGTCGAAAAGGCTTTGACCGAAAGGGGCCAAGAAGCCGCGGCGGCAGAACGTGCCTGCATCGAATCGGGGGCCAGTGGCTGTCAGCCGAATACTTTGCCATCACCATCACAGGTGTGGGCCTCTTTGCAATCGCTGATTGCCGATCATCAAATCATCAATGCAAAAAAAGCGGCCTTTGCCAAAAAAATTGCGGCCACCAATGAAAGGTTGACCGCACAGGGTAAAAAAGCGATTACCTATACCGGTAGGGCTTCCTTTGTAGAAATTGTCGTGACCAGTATCAAAACTGTTTTTGCCGGGTTTTTGTTGGCGATGCTCATCGCCGTTCCGATAGGCATCATTATCGGACTGAGTCCTTCTTTGCGGAGTGCTTTCAACTGGTTTATCCAAATATTCAAACCGGTTTCACCGGTGGTTTGGTACTTGCTTGTGTTCATGATCGTAAAGACCTTGTATATCGGAGACAGTACCGATAACGCTTTTGTGATTTCTTTTATCAGCGTAGGTCTTTGCGCCATGTGGGCGACCTTGGTCAATACGGCCATGGGCGTCTCCTCGGTCGACAAAGACTATATCAATGTGGCCAAAGTATTGAAACTAGGAACCTTTCAAAAAGTCTTTA
The DNA here is from genome assembly GCA_049671465.1 of Pricia sp. Taxonomy (GTDB): domain Bacteria; phylum Bacteroidota; class Bacteroidia; order Flavobacteriales; family Flavobacteriaceae; genus Pricia. The sequence goes on from JBATUY010000537.1 coordinate 2,464, forward strand.
AGGTCATCTTACCCTCATCTTTACCCCTGATTTTTACAGGCTTGCGCATTACCCTCTCGGTGGCTTGGATGGTGTTGATCGCGATAGAGCTTCTAGCGCAAAGCCAAGGTCTCGGACTGTTCGTTTGGGAAGAATTCCAGAACGGCGCCAACGATTCAAATGCAAAGATTATCGTAGCCATGTTCGTCATCGGTATTATCGGATTTTTGCTTGATCGATTGATGCTAATAGTACAGAATATGGTATCGTTCAATAAAAACGAAATGGCCTGATATATCCTTAAAACAAAGCACATGGCATATCTAGAATTAAACAACGTTTACAAAACCTACGGCACTGGGGAGAATGTGACCGAGGTGCTTTCGAACATAAACCTTAGGATCGAAGAAGGAGAATTCGTCGCGATAGTAGGCTTTACCGGAAGTGGAAAAACCACGCTCGTAAACCTGATCAACGGATTGCTGCGACCGACCCGTGGCGAGGTACTTTTTAAGGGCGAGCCTGTGGTCGACACCAGTCACGAACGTGGGGTCATTTTTCAGAACTACTCTTTATTGCCCTGGCTTACGGTCGGCCAAAATGTTTACATGGCGGTTAAGGAGGCCTTTCCCAAAGAGAAACGCTCGGTATTGCAGAAGCGTGTGGGCGACTATGTCGACATGGTAAGTTTAACACCCGCCATTAACAAAAGACCCAAAGAACTTTCCGGTGGTATGCGCCAACGTGTAGCGGTAGCAAGGGCCCTTGCCATGAACCCTGAGATGATTATTATGGACGAACCTTTAGGGGCTTTGGATGCCTTGACCCGAGGAAACCTACAGGACGAAATACTGAACATTTGGAGCAAGGACAAGCGTACCGCCTTGTTGATTACGAACGATGTCGATGAAGGCATTTATATGGCCGATCGAATCATTCCCCTAAAACCCGGCCCGAACGCAACCTTGGGCCCGGAGTTTAAAATCGATATCGAACGCCCAAGGGATAAGACGGCCTTGAACGATAATCTTAATTTTAAAAAAACCAGAAACGCGATCATCGAATATTTAATGGATATCGGCGATGAGCGAAAGTCGGTTTCCGAAATGGAGTACCTCTTACCCGAAATAACACCGAAAAGTTTTGTAGCCTAAAAACAAAAATTATGACCGAAACCTTAGACAATAAGCCATTGGGCACTATCGAAAACGGTATTCTATATCCCTCGAAAGTGATGTTAGACCTCAACGACCTTAAAAAGGTGTACCCTACACCCAAGGGCGATTACGTAGTATTGGAACATCTCAACCTGCAAATTATGAAGGAGGAGTTCGTGACCATTATAGGCCATTCCGGTTGCGGTAAAACTACCATGCTTTCCATGATAGCAGGGCTGAATCCCATTTCAGGCGGCAACATTTCCGTTTTGGGAAATCCCGTTAAGGGACCGGGACCGGACAGGGGGGTCATCTTTCAATCGCCGAGCCTGATGCCTTGGATGACCGCTTTGCAGAACGTAGTGCTCGGGGTCAACAAAGTTTTCTCGCACGCTACAAAATCGCAGCGCAGGGATATCGCCAAATACTACCTCCATAAAGTGGGCCTGGATGGTGCCTTCGACAAAAAAGCTTCGGAACTGTCACAAGGCATGCAGCAAAGAGTGGGCATAGCCAGGGCCTTCGCCATTAAACCCAAAGTACTATTGCTTGATGAACCTTTTGGCATGCTTGATTCACTCACCCGAGGCGAATTACAGGACATCTTGATAGAAATCTGGAATAAAGAAAAAATAACGGCGGTAATGATCACCCACGATGTTGACGAGGCCATTTTTCTCGCAGACCGCGTGGTCATGATGACAAGTGGCCCAAGTGCTAAAATCGGCGATATACTCAGTATCGATTTTGAAAGGCCGCGGACCCGTAAATCCGTTTTGGAACATGAGGACTACTACACCTACCGCAAACACCTCATTGATTTCCTAGAACACTAATAAGCCACCTATTCCTTTAAATAAAAGCACTATGAAAAAATACAACCTCATTATAATCCTACTAAGCCTATCGGCACAATCGATTTATTCACAGTTTACCCTTGACGGACAGTTTCGGCCCAGAAGCGAATACCGCAACGGGTTCGGCAGCATTATTCCCGATGCGGCCGATCCGGGCTATGCCATTTCGACCCGCGTACGCTTGAACACCGGCTACAAATTCGACGCCTATGAGTTCTATGTCAGCCTGCAAGACGTAATGGTCTGGGGAGAAAATCGGCAGATATTACCAGATGATGAAAACAATTCGTTCGCCGTTTTTGAAGCTTGGGGCCATCTAAAATTGGGAAAGGGATGGTCGACCAAATTGGGCCGTCAGATAATCTCGTACGATGACCAACGCATTTTCGGCGGTCTAGACTGGGCACAGCAGGGGCGTAACCATGATGCCGGGCTGTTGAAATACAAAAGAGAAAAATTCATGATGGATGTGGGTCTGGCCTTCAGTCAAGACTTTGATGACCCTGCCGGATTTCAGTCCGTTGGTACGGCATACAATACCTCGGGCTTCTTTACCTATAAAACCATGCAATATCTGTACCTGAAACAGCAGTGGAACAGTTTTTCCGGAAGCCTTTTACTGCTCAATAACGGCTTTCAAAATTTTTCCGGGGAGGGCGATGAACGAGTGGCGGATGGTGTCAGTAACCTTCAGACCTTAGGTACGCATCTTGAATATAAAAAGGGAAGTTTTGGTGCCGCCCTTAATGCTTTTTTACAATCGGGGGAACGTCAAAACAGTGTTGATGTGAGCGGCGCCTATCTTCTTGGACTGGACCTGACCTATAAGGCCTCAGAAAAGATCGGTCTTGGCATTGGAACGGAGCTTATCAGTGGTAATAAAGCGGATACCCCGGAGGAGACGGAAGCCTTCTTCCCGCTCTACGGTACTAACCACAAGTTCAACGGTTTTATGGATTATTTCTATGTAGGCAACCATGCCAATACCATAGGCCTCTTTGACATTCATGCCAGCGCCAATTTTAAAATAGGCGAAAAGTCGAATCTATTGGTCAAAGTCCTAAATTTCAGTGGCGACCAAGAGCTCCCCAGTGGCGAAAAATCATTAGGTACCGAAATAGATCTCGTGTTTTCAAAGACCTTCAATGGATACGGACTCGCCATTGGCTATTCCCAGCTTTTTGCCAGTGACGGCATGTACGAACTAAAAGGGGTTCCAGAAGACACAGCCGCTAGCAGTCAGAATTGGGCTTGGGTGCAGCTGACCATAAAACCGAAATTGTTCAGCACGGCGAAACCGGAATAATCGAAAACGCACAAAATTGACGTTGAGGTCCCAATTACCGACTATCAGAAAAACAATTAGTATTCAAAGATGCTTCGATAAGGGCCATCATAAGCGTTTTTGATTGTGGCGGTTCTTGCATGCCGTGCGCTCTATATACATGGGTCTATCTAAATTTCGACTATATTTGTACGTATAACTACGCAAATTTTGAATCAAACTACGAGCATTGTTCTGGCCGATGACCACTCCTTGGTTCGAGATGGTATTCGTGCCTTATTGGAAAGCGAATCGAATCTAAAAGTAATCGGGGAAGCATCCGACGGAAAGGAGGCCATTGCCCTGGTAAACGAAAAAACGCCCGATATACTTATCATCGACATCCGCATGCCCGTAATGAACGGCATCGAGGCCGTTGAAAAGCTGACTTCCCAAAATTCGGAGGTGAAATCCATCATTCTTTCCATGCACGATTCGGAAGAGTACATATTACAATCCGTAAATGCCGGGGCCAAAGGCTATCTTCTTAAAGATACCGGTAAAACCGAATTCATCAAAGCCATTCATACCGTCCAGGAAGGCGGTAAATATTACAGCGGAGATATTTCAAATGTGCTGGTAAACAATCTATTGAAGCCATCCAAAAATAGGGCGGACAATCCGGAAAAGGGCGCTACGACCGAAACCCCTTTCGACTTGACCAATAAAGAAATTCAAGTCTTAAAACTTGTTCTGTCCGGTTTGACCAACAAACAGATTTCCGAAAAGCTGGAAAATAGTAAGCGTACCGTCGAGACCCACCGCTTTAATTTGATGCGTAAAATGGAGGTCAAAAATCTTATGGAACTATCCAAAAAGGCACAAGCCTATAATTTGGTATAATAAATGTAACGTAACATCCGTTCCTCTAAAATTAATAGTTCAATTCTAAAAGTAAGCCAACTGAAATATTGTCTTAGCATTTCAATGTCCCAATGCTCCTTGAAAGTTTAATATCTTACATCGCACAGCATACTTTAAAAATCAATTTGATTCACGCTGTACTCGGTCCCGTTATCTTTTAGAAAAGAGCTCAAAATATCGGGTTCGACATTGGTGAAAAATTCGTGCTTTCCCACTTTTTGCGAGGAGCTTGTCAAATTATTTTTCTTTAAAACGATCTTGGTCTGTCTAGCGACAGCTTCCCCCGAATCGATGATTTGAACCGTAGCAGGAAGCAATTCCCTCAAAATGGGAACCAAATAGGGATAATGGGTACAGCCCAAAACTAAACAATCGATATTTTCCTCGAGCATGGGCCTTAGATATCTTTGCAACAAATCACGGGTCTCTTTCGAATGTGTTCTGCCCTGCTCCACCAAAGGCACCAGACCGGCACCCTCCCGCTCGATGACTTTGATTCCCTTGGCATGTATCTCAGCAGTGCTATGGAAAAGCTGGCTTGTAAGCGTGCCCTTGGTTGCCAATACACCGACCGCCTTCGATTTAGATTGCAACGCTGCCGGCTTGATGGCAGGCTCTATTCCAATAAACGGCACCTTATAGTTTTTGCGGAGATGATCGATGGCATTGGTCGTCGCAGTGTTACAGGCGACCACGATAATCTTACATCCTTTGGCCGACAAGTACTCGGTATTCTTAATACTTAGTTGAAGAATTTGAGCTGCGGATTTTTCCCCGTACGGCGCGTTTTTACTGTCCGCCAAATATATAGTATCCTCGTTCGGAAGTAGTTTTTGAATTTCCTTCCAAATAGAGGTTCCCCCGACGCCAGAATCAAAGATACCTATTGGACTATTTTTCATTGGATGGAAATTCAAATAACTGTTCGTGGAATGACGCTCCTACCAAAATGACCGCCCCATTAGGATGATAAATTGTTTATGACCAATCATCAGCGGCCCCTACTCCAATACCGCTCGAATAGGCTCTCCTGTAGCACCACTTGGAAAGGCAATACCCAATAGGGTCGCCATAGTGACAGCGATATCAGGAATCTCTGTACGCACCACTGTGCTGCCACTTTTAATGCCTTTACCATAAAAAAGAAGCGGCACATGGGTATCATAACTGAACGGCGAACCATGAGTGGAACCTGTATCGGAATAAGAAACATAATCCGGTTTCAAAACGACGATGACATCGCCCGACGCCTTTTGGTTATATCCGTTCTGGATCAGATGGGGAATGCCGTGGGTGTATTCATTCTGCCACATTTGATACGCCGTGTACACATGCGCTACACTCTCGTAGGTCAATATCTCGGCAGCGATAGCCTCTTGGACTTCCTTGGGCGACATGTCAAGATTTTTCACCACATCATGGTCCAAGAAAAATTGATAGTTCGAAAAGGTCTTGACGACATCGGTCGTTCCAAAAGTATATTTTAAAAACGCATCAAATTTTTGCTTGCTATCGTCCCAGCTGGTATTTCCGGCAGGGATTTTCGAATCTGCTAAAAAAGCGGCCACGTCCATCCCTCCATGATCGGCGGTCAGGAAAAGGGTGTATTCGCCTTTGCCTACTTTCTTATCCAAGGCGTTGAGCAACCGTGCCAAGTCTTGGTCCAATCGTAAATAGACATCCTGTATCTCCTTCGAGTTCACGCCATATTTGTGTCCTACGTAATCGGTACTGGAAAAACTGACCGCAAGAAAATCGGTGATGTCGTCCGTCCCCAATTTTTCCCCGTCCAAGGCGGCAATAGCAAAATCTGCCGTTAGACTATTCCCGTAGGGCGTTGCACTGAGCAGGCTAAATTTACCGTTGGCATCCCATAACTTAGGAAGGTCATGTGGAAAAACAGCTGATTTTTCTCCTTCGAACAGACCTTCATACCTGTTGTCGTCCGTACCACTCTCTAGATAAGAAGCTATGGGTTTCAAGGTCGACCATGGCTTTTTGTATTTCTCGGCTGCATTCGAACTATTGAAATCATCGACCCATTTGGGCAGCTTCGGCATATAAAAGGTACTGGTTACAAAATGTCCCTCGTCCCTCCCGTGATACCAATAGGCTGCGTTGGCCGTATGACCGCCGGGAAGAACCGCCCCCCTGTCTTTTATGGCTACCGCGATGGTTTTGCCCCTCATTTGGGAAGCCAAGCGCAATTGATCGGTAATGGTGGTCACCGCCATTCGATGCGGCGACATTTTTCCCGCGTCGGAGTCCGTGCCTACCGATTCGTAACTGTCATCGCCGGCACAGTATATATCTTTACCGGTCGTCTTATCGTACCAACTATTGGCGATAACACCGTGGGTCGCAGGTGTGGTGCCGGTATACACCGACGTATGCCCAGGACCGGTAGTCGTCGGCGCATAATTGAAGTGATTGTTTTTGCAATTGAAGCCCTCGTTGAGCAAGCGCCTAAAACCATCATCGCCAAATTGCCCATAAAATCGGGTGATGTAGTCATAGCGCATCTGATCGACAATAACGCCCACTACCAATTTGGGCATTGTTTTCAAATCGGTATCATCTCCATTCGACTTTTTTTGACTGAAAGCTACCGAAGCAAAAAATAAGATAGACAAACCACTCAAAACAAGCCTTGACCCTCTGTTTGACATATATTTTCTTTTAAAAATCCCGAAATCTTGACGGAATCACGTACCCAACAAATGTAAATAATTTCTTCCTTAAAAATGCGGCGACAGTCCGTCAAATCGAATGCTTATTGCTACTTTTACGCAACGAAACCCAACTACATGAGCTATATTT
>JBATUY010000538.1:0-2043 GCA_049671465.1 Pricia sp.
AACCACCACGCATTATAAATCCATATACGGGCGGTCTCCGTACTATATTTACTTTCGATAAAGGTGCCGAATGCCATCGTAACCGCAAATACTAGAAAAAGGATGGCCATTAAACGTGTAGAAAAAAAGAACTTTTTGAGCAAATCTGTCATCAGAAGCAGCATTTATTTTCAATATGCAAAAATACGGGTCTTTGGATGATTTTTGAGGATGAAAAGAGCATATTCGATGCCATGGAACTGTTAATTGTAAGTGAAAATTAGAACAGGAAGACGGATGCCGGATGCTGCGCGTCGGCAATTGCCTCAAAATTGATGCAGCTTGACCACCCTGCGCGAAAAGCTCTAAATATATCCCTATTTTTGCGGGATGATTCGGGTCAGTATACTGGGAACGGGCAATGTGGCGACGCATTTGTTCCGTGCATTTTTAAAAAGCGAGGAAATAGAGGTCGTTCAGGTCGTGGGAAGGAACAGTGAGGCCTTGCGCGCATTTAGCGGGCAAACGCGCACCTTGTCCGACTTCTCGAATATCAGGGAGGCCGATGTTTTTATCATCGCGGTAAAGGATGACGTCATTGTCAAGGTTTCCGAATATGTGAATCATATAAAAGGATTGGTCGTTCATACCTCCGGAAGCGTTTCTATAGCTGCCTTGTCCGCCTGCCATCGCTACGGCGTTTTCTATCCCCTGCAAAGCTTTAGCAAAGACAGCGCGGTAGACATGAGGTCCGTCCCGATATGCCTGGAAGCCCATGATAGCCCCGATACCGATTTGCTCGACACCTTGGCCACCACGATATCGGACAAGGTGTACCGCGTAGATTCGACACGTCGAAAGACCCTTCATCTAGCGGCTGTTTTTGTCAACAATTTTACGAATCATCTGTATCATATCGGACAGCACATCTGCGAGCAAAATGAACTGCCCACCGAGATTCTGCAGCCCTTGATTCGGGAAACTGCCGCAAAATTAGAGCGGCTAAAACCATATGATGCGCAAACCGGGCCCGCGCGGCGTGGCGATAATAAGACGATCGATAGACATTTAGAACAGTTAAAATCCTCAGAATTTAAGGAAATTTATGAGATGATGAGTGCTTCTATCGGGAAGCTATATCGGTAATACGAGATTATTGACCATCAGATGGTCATCAGAAAAAAACAACGGTCATCGCAAACAATTGAATCTTCACCTGAAAAAAAATAACCTGAAAACTAGAACCTTGGAAAAAAGTTACAAAGAGAGCCTTAAAGATATCGACACCTTCGTTTTTGATGTCGACGGAGTTTTTACCGACAGTACCTTAATTATCACCACGGAAGGCGAAATGCTGCGCAAAATGAGCGTAAAGGACGGATATGCCCTAAAAACCGCCCTTCAAAAGGGATATAACGTATGTATTATTTCCGGTGGCACCAACGAGGGCGTGCGCAACCGCTTGAAAGCCTTGGGCGTCACTGACATCTATTTAGGGGCACACCACAAGATGGATGCTCTAGAGGAATACATGGATATGTATGAAATAGAAGCTAGCCGTATGCTGTATATGGGCGATGATATTCCCGATATTCCGCCCATGCAAACGGTCGCCCTGCCCACGTGTCCGCAGAACGCCGTGCCAGAGGTAAAGGCGATTGCCAAGTATGTATCGCATAAGAACGGTGGGGAAGGTTGTGTTCGCGATGTGATCGAACAGGTTCTAAAAGTACGCGGGGATTGGATGGCGAATTTCAATGCGGACAACGATTGATGTGGATGTTTGATTCGAGGATGTTACTATGCTAAAAGAAAAACTGAAAAACCATAAACTAATTCTGGCCTCCGGATCGCCCAGAAGACAGCAGTTTTTTAGGGAAATGGGTCTAGATTTTGAGATACGGCTCAAGCCGGTCGAAGAAGTCTATCCCAAAGCATTGATGGGAAGCGCTATTTCCGATTATCTGGCGCAACTGAAAGCATGCGTTTTTGAAAATACTTTAGCCGACAATGAAATATTGATCACTTCCGACACCGTGGTGTGGCACAAGAACACCTCATTGG
>JBATUY010000539.1:0-6240 GCA_049671465.1 Pricia sp.
CCTGATACAATTGGTGAACATTATAGGATCTATCTTCTATGGTAACGTGCTGGGAATTTTTCTCTTGGCCCTGTTCTTCAAGTTCGTCAAAGGCAATGCGGTATTCTTCGCCGCCATATTGACCCAACTGATCGTTATTGTGCTTTTCTACACCCTGATATTCAACTATCCCGATGGCGAAGAAAAACTCGGCTACCTTTGGCTGAACGCTATTGGATCGGCACTCGTTATCGCAATTGCGTTCGCCTTTGAGGGCTTTGATCGATTGCTGAAGAACCCGCCTGTCGGAAATTAACAAGTGCGGCGGCCCACAAGCTCCCTTGATTTTGATTTCTTTTGATGCCAATAAAAATAAACGCCTACGCTAGGCGATTGAATGAACCTAAACCTTTTGTGCCAAAAGACGTTTTGAAGACAGCAAGTTGGGCCTTAAAACAATAAACCCCGACGTTGAAAGGTCGGGGTTCTTAAAAGTTCTATTTCAAGAGGTAGGTGAAGCTTATTTCGCCCCCCACTCTTTCAAAGAATCGGTATTCATCTTGACATAATCGTCGTTACCGGCTTCCTTGGCCTTAGCCAACGATTTTTTCGCAGTCTTGATGGCCGCCTTTTTATCCCCTGCCTTAGCTTGGATCAATGATTGTTGGCGTAACTGCCAGAATGCCGGCTCCTCGGTCATTTCCATGGCCTTGTTCATCCATTCCTGCGCTTTACTTATATCTTTGTTCGAATCTAGATAATATACGGCGGCCGTATAGTAATCCTCGCCTTTGGGGCTACCGCTCATCGTGGTTTCGATGCTTTTCGAGACCATTTCATCGGTTGGCACTTCTATTTTCAGGGCTACATAAACGTTCTCCCACATGATGCCCATATTGGCGGAACCTGATTCCAAATCATCGAACCCGATGGTAAAGGTTTCGATGTTCATGGGCAACGGAAAGACCTCCAAGGTAGTTTTTGCCGCAACCTTGCTTTCATCCCATTCTTTGGGTACGCCGCCACCTTCAGTATCGGTATACAGAAATAACTCCCAGCTAGATGCTCCGGGTTTCGTAAAAACGGAGTACGTTCCCGCTTTTACCTCTTGGCCATCGATGGTGACATCGTCGCCGAAGCTAAGCTTGGTATAGGTATTAGCACCCGTACGCCATAGTTTGTCATAAGGCACCAAGTCTCCAAAAATAGTACGGCCGCGCATCGAGGGACGGGAATATTCGAGGGTCACATCGGTCAAGCCGACCTTTTGTTCCACTTTTGAAAAGGGACTGGGTGCCGGGGTGTTGATCTGCGCCTCCACAGTATAGGAAGCTAAAGCAACCAAGGTCAATACAAGTAATTTTTTCATGGATTTTAATTTTAGATTTCCACAAATCTACTATAAACCGCCATCGAAAATGTTAACCAAAACTTAAATAGAGGTGCTTTCGAAAGAAAGGGATAACTTTTAGGTTATCAAAGCCTATAAATAATGAAAGCGTGTTACCTCCACAAAAGCAGTAAACGCGCAGTCGTTGATATAAAACAGGATTCACTTTATTATTTGTTTAACCCATTTAATTTCTTGTTAAACAAAAATGCTTTTATATTTGTTAAAATCATATTCGTGAAGCTTTACCGGTTACATTCCAAACAATCTCTTCCCATTTCAAAACAACAGGCTTGGGACTTCCTTTCCAATCCTAAAAATTTGAAAATCATTACGCCCGAACATATGGGGTTCAATATTTTGTCCGGTGGCGATAGACCGATGTTCGCAGGGCAGATCATAACCTATAAAGTATCCCCTTTTCCAGTTTATTCGACCAAGTGGGTTACGGAAATTACCCACGTTCGGGAGGGAAGCTACTTTGTAGACGAGCAGCGCTTCGGGCCCTACGCGCTGTGGCACCACAAACATTTTCTGAACGAAATCGATGGGGGAACGGAGATGGAAGACATTATAGATTACAAACTTCCCATGGGTATTTTAGGGCAGTTAGCGCATCCCATCCTCGTAAAAAAGCAATTGCAGCAAATTTTCTCGCATCGGGAACAAAAGTTGATCGAACTTTTTGGTACTATTGACAATAGTACCAAAGTGCTGAATTTTACTTCGGTTTGACATCCCTGATTTGTTTTCAATTTAAGACGATCAACAGTCTAGAAAAAAATGCTTTCCATGCGTATAGCATAACTAAGATTTAATTTTAAAAAAGAAACTATGAAAAAGAATATACTATTAATAGGAGGATCACACGGTATCGGATTTTCATTGGCACAACAACTACAAAAAGAGCACACGGTGTATATCGCCTCGCGAACCAATGACGATTTGGAGGGGCTCGCTGTTGAACATATCACGTTCGATGCCACCTCTGACGAGTTCGACGCCTCTGCCCTACCTGATGAATTGCACGGATTTGTCTATTGCCCTGGTAACATCAACCTGAAACCGTTCAAGATGATGAGCATGGATACGTTCGAAGAGGATATGCACCTCAATTTCTTTGGATTAGTAAAGGTCGTAAAAGAAATTATGCCCAAAATGGCGGATGGTGCCAGTATGGTATTCTTCAGCACGGTAGCCGTTGGAATGGGGATGCCTTTTCATACCAGCGTGGCCGCTGCCAAAGGTGCCATTGAGGGATTCGCCAAATCGTTGGCCGCCGAATATGCCCCAAAACTTAGGGTAAACGTTATTGCGCCATCGCTGGTCGACACGCCATTGGCCGAACGCCTGCTGAATAATGATAAAAAGAAGGAAAAAATGGCGGAAAGACACCCTTTGAAGCGCGTTGGCGAAGCCAAAGATATCGCCGCCATTGCAAACTTTCTACTCAGCGATAACAGCACTTGGATGACCGGGCAGGTTGTTGGCGTCGATGGTGGGATGTCTACTCTGAACGTAAACTAAAGTTCGTTTCCGGGTAGACCGTGCCAAAATTATCCGAATCAGAACTATGAACTAATTTTACAATTTGGGGATGATATCTTGAAATTCCCCTTGCGCAAAGCAACGAACATGTCGAAAAAAGTATCCATTTTTTGGTTTAGAAGGGATTTACGCCTAGATGATAATGTAGGTTTTCTAGAAGCCCTGAAGGGCGATTTTCCCGTGCTTCCCATTTTTATTTTTGACAAGGAAATTTTGGATAAACTGCCCAATGATGACGCGCGGGTTACTTTTATTTACGAGACCCTTCAAGAAATGCGGAACGAGTTGCAGGATGAACATGACAGTTCGTTGGCGTTATATCATGGAAAACCGGAGTCCGTATTTGATGAGTTGTTGAATGAGTACGACATTCAAAGCGTGTACACCAATCACGATTATGAGCCCTACGCTAGAGATCGGGACGAAAAAATCGAAAAACTCTTAAAGAACGTAGACATCCCGTTCAAAACGTTTAAGGATCAGGTTATTTTCGAAAAGGATGAAGTGGTCAAAGACGATGGTGACCCCTATGTCGTGTATACCCCCTATAAAAACAAATGGAAAGAGCATTTCGATGCCGATGAACATTTGACCATTCATTACACGAGCCAATATATGGACAATCTTATCGAACATACCCGCTTGCCGAACCTATCGCTATCGGAAATGGGTTTTGAAACAGCATCCCTAAAAGTTCCGAAATATACGGTAACCCCGACCTTAATCGAAAATTATGAAAAGACCCGGAATTTTCCCGCCAAGGAAAATGGGACGTCCCGCTTGGGTCCGCATCTGCGGTTCGGTACCGTTTCAGTGCGCAAAATGATGAAAAAGGCCATCGCCGAGACAAACGAGGTGTTTTGGAGCGAACTGATTTGGCGCGAGTTTTTTATGCAGATTCTTTGGCATCACCCAAGAACCGTTAACGAAGCTTTCCGAAAAAAGTACGACCGTGTCGAGTGGCGAAACGATGAAAAAGAATTCGAAAAATGGAAGAACGGGAAAACCGGATTCAAACTGGTCGACGCGGGAATGCGCCAACTGAACGAATCGGGCTATATGCACAATCGGGTGCGGATGCTCGTCTCGGGTTTTCTATGTAAGCATCTCTTAATCGACTGGCGTTGGGGCGAGGCCTACTTTGCGGAAAAATTATTGGATTATGAGATGAGCAGTAACGTTGGCAATTGGCAATGGGCCGCAGGGAGTGGAGTAGACGCTGCCCCTTATTTTCGAATCTTTAATCCCATGACCCAAGTCGACAAATTCGATAAGGATAAAACCTATATTTCGGAATGGGTGCCGGAACATGATACGGATGACTATCCTAATAAAATGGTAGACCACAAAGAGGCTCGAGAACGCTGTCTAAAAGTTTACAAAGAAGCGGTCGGGTAATCTCGTTATATATTTTTATCGGGATAGTTGCTCGTCGAGCATCCGTTCATCGGCCATACGGTTGCGAAGAATATTGACATACCGCAACCCTTCTTTGTTTCGGTAGTCGGAGTACGACTTTGAGGCATACTCCATAGCCTTGTCCAAATCGCCATTGATTTCATTGATAATGGCCATATTATAACAGGCCCTTCCGGCAATTTTTTCCTTTCGGTTGTTCAACTCCTTTTTCCAAAGTATTGCTGCGCCATCCCAGTCGTTCGTTTGAGCCCGTCGCTGTGCGATCTTGAAATTATTGGTACCCCTTACAAAATAATTTCTTGCAATACGTTTTCGTATTGGGCGAACATCTAAACCGTATAAATACCCTAGGTTCGCGCTGCTTTGAAGTACAGCTTCCTTTCTTCCGATAATCGCCTCAATCGCTTTTACGGGATTTATACCTTGCCCGACCGATACAATTTGGTCATTCGTTATAAATTCATCCAGTATTCTCCTGTTTTTGGCATCATAGATGCGCCATCCGTTTTTGAGAAGCGTATTCAGGGTAATCTTATGCCCCGGCAACGAAACGTCAATGCCCAATTGATTGGGTACGGAAACCATGCCCAGTTCGTAATCCACCTTGGTATCGGTGTCGAAGAATTCTAGGGAAAACAGCATGTCAACATCAAATGCCTCACAAATTTGGTCTATTTCATCCCATTGTAGCGCTGCGGGAAATACACCGAGTCCTTTTCGTTGGTTCGTTATACTATCGATAATCGTAACAGTTTCAAAGCGTTCGTTTTGCAACAACTCATCAAATAGCCCCAGGGTCGCGGACCGTGCTCCTTCCTTATCCAGATTACGCCCCTCTAACGATAGTATTTTATCGACTTGATCAATGGTCCGATGGGCTTCCGAAGGCAGGCTACGATCAATGATTCCAATTTTCGTGACGTCGGAAGGAATAGAGACCCGAGCAGGCTCTACGGCATTCATTGTTAATCGGTTTGTTGAGCTACAGGATACAAAAGCGACTACTACACACAATACGCCTATAATTCGAATCAAATTTTTCATAAAAAAGGCTTAGGTTTATGGCCCAGGGAATTTCGAACAATGCTTCGGCCTTTGTATTAAACTGATTCTATGACCTTTATATTGTACTGATGCCCCGAAATAAATCGTATGGCGCTCTCCGAAACTATTTTGAGCGCTTGTTTCACTTGAAAACAATGCATAGACGCCTACATCATTTACGTGAACCTTATGTACATTTACATGGTGTCTAAATTAATTATGAAACGTTTAAAAACAACAGCATAGATGAAAACATACCTTACCGCAGCACTATGGCTCTTCGCCATGAGCCATGGATTTCTGGCCACCGCACAATCTTTCGACTTCCGTTACGACCATTTATCCATCGTTGTGGAGGATGTGGATAAAAGTGCCGATTTTTATGCCAATGTGTTAAATCTGGAAGAAACACCTCATCCCGATAAAACACCCGGGTTCCGTTGGTTCATCATTAATGAAAAGACCCAAATTCACCTGATCCAAAAGGAATTCGCCCCTTTCGAAAAGAATAAGTCCATGCACCTAGCCTTGGCCACGCAAGATTTAGACGGTGTGATTGCGCAGCTAAAGGCGAAAAATATCGTTTTTGATGATTGGTCTGGCAAGAAAAACACCATCAAACACCGGTCTGACGGAATCGACCAAATCTACATTCAAGATCCAGACGGATATTGGATCGAAATCAACACGGTGGCCCATTGAGAAGAAAGTCCTATTGAGGCAGGGCACTGAACGGATTTTCGAAGTCTAGGGCTCGATGTCAAACATTAGAAAAACTGTGGGTCGTCAAGGTCCTTTCAAGGTCTCGACGTCAAACATTAGAAAAACTGCGGGTCGTTAAAGACTTTTTAATGTCAATA
>JBATUY010000540.1:0-9044 GCA_049671465.1 Pricia sp.
GAGGTAAGGTCTTCGGGGGTAAGTGCGGTTAATCCGTCGATGATGGGCTGATGGTGCGGGGGGTAGTATTTGGGCCCTATATCGGCGACCAGGAGCTTGTCGGCGAGCTCCGCGTGCGTGCAGGCGAATTGCATGGCGGTCTTTCCGCCCATAGAGTGTCCTAAAATTGCCGCGCTTTGTATGTTGTGATGTTCCATATAGCGTTTGAGGTCATCCGCAAGCACATCATAGTTGAAATCGTCGCTCCAAAAGCTTTGGCCGTGGTTGCGCTGGTCGATGAGGTGTACTTCGAAACCCGCCTCCGCGTATTGTCCGCCTAAGGTTTTCCAATTGTCGAGCATCCCGAGAAACCCGTGTAAGATGAGTAGGGGAGTGCCGATGCCCTCTATTTTTGAATGTAAGATTTTGTTCTCCATACGATATTATCGACTATTACGTTTCTGCTCGACGCGAGCGCCCAACGATGCAAAGTTAAGATGTGCTGGGCGATTAATTTACCAGTGGAGCCGTGGGTTAAAAGTCACTTTTACTTCAGCCTATGAAGGTACATAGCCACTACATTCTCCAACCCGAGGTACAAAGACTCGCAAATCAGCGCGTGCCCAATGGAAACCTCCAGCAAATGCGGTACGCGCTCCTTAAAGTATTTTATGTTGTCAAGGCTGAGGTCATGACCGGCGTTGATCCCCAGCCCCAATGAATGCGCCAATTTGGCGGCTTCGGTGTACGGTCGAACGGCAAGCTCATGCTTTCCTTCGCCATATAATTCCGCAAAACTTTCGGTGTAGAGTTCGATACGGTCGGTTCCGGTTTCGGCGGCGCCTTCGATCATCTTGGGGTCGGGGTCGGTAAAAATCGAGGTGCGGATACCATTTTTTTGAAATGTGGATATGACCTCCTTTAAAAAACCTTTGTGCTTGATCGTATCCCAACCGGCATTGGAAGTGATGGCATCTACGGCGTCGGGCACCAAGGTGACCTGCGCCGGGCGGGCCTCGAGTACTAAATCGATAAACTTGCTGACCGGGTTGCCCTCAACATTGAATTCTGTCGTAACCAACTGGGCGAGATCGCGGGTGTCTTGATATCGGATATGCCTTTCGTCAGGTCGCGGATGCACCGTAATTCCATCCGCCCCGAAGGCCTCGATATCGCTTGCCGTTTTTATCAGATCAGGCACATTGCCGCCCCTGGCATTACGCAACGTAGCGATTTTATTGATATTCACACTAAGTTTTGTCATTCATCCCGTTTTTTAAACCGTTTGTACAAAAATAGGGATTAGGCACGCCTTTTGATATTATAATTGAGTAATTTGCGTTAACACAGAGAAAGCTATGCACATCCAAAATCAGATCATATCCAATATCCCCGTCTTTAAAATTGATGACTCCGTATCGGAGGTCGTCCAGTTTTTTAAGGACAATACCTATTCGCACGTGGCCGTCACCGAAAACGATAGCTACTTGGGCGTTTTGGATGAAAACGATTTGGAACAGTTGATATCCGATCAAAAAATAGAGCATTACCGGTACGATCTGGCCACTTTTTTTGTCAGAAAGGCGACCAGCTGGCTCGATGTGCTTGAAACTTTTGCCCGTAATGGGGCGAATCTGGTTCCCGTGCTTGACGAGGCCGGTCGCCTAGAGGGCTATTATGACCTTACGGATGTCATCAACATTTTTATCGACACGCCTTTCTTCACGGAACCCGGCGGCATCATTGTTCTGGCCAAAGGAATAAAGGATTATTCTTTCAGCGAAATTGCCCAGATTGTCGAAAGTAACAATACCAAATTGATCGGCGGTTTTATAACGGATTCCAAAAACGATGTCATTCAAATCACGATCAAAGTGGCCTCTGCCAATTTGAACGAAATCATACAGACCTTTCGACGCTACAATTATAACATCCTTTTCGGAAACAACGATGACCAGTTTCTAGAGGATTTAAAGGAAAGGTCCAATTACCTGGAAAAATATCTGAACGTTTAAAGGATATCGAACTTTAAATCTCAATGGTAGTTTGGTTCAGGATTCAAAGTTGTCTAGCTTTGATATCTAAGCTATCGTGCCCTAAAAATAGGATGCAGAATTTCAAGTAGACCACCACTTGCAAACCTATTTTCTTATCTTAGCACATGACTAACTTTTATCTCAAATCTCTCACCCTACAGTTCACGTCCAAAACATGAAAGTCGCCATTTACAGCCAAACTTATCAAGAGGATACTTTAAGCTATGTGGTCGAGCTGCTCGACGAGTTGCATAAAGAAAAGGCTATGGTGTCGATAGAAGCGGACTTTTACAGCTTTTTGGTCGATAATCATGCTTCTAAACATTATGATACGTTTACCGATAGCGAAGGCCTTGATGCGACTTTTGACGTGTTCATCAGTTTCGGGGGAGACGGTACCATCCTTAGGGCCACCACCTTCGTCCGAAATTTGGGCATTCCCATCGTTGGTGTGAATACGGGTAGATTGGGTTTTTTATCCACTTTTAATAAAGAGGAAGTCCGTAAAGTGGTGCAACAATTCAAGACCGGCAAATATGATATCATCGAACGCAGTTTGGTCGCCGTGAGTCCCGAATCGGATATTCCCGAGTTCAAGGACCTAAACTTCGCGCTCAACGAAATCACCGTTAGCCGAAAGGATACCACCTCGATGATTACCGTCGAGACCTATCTCAACGGCGAATATCTCACCTCGTATTGGGCCGACGGCCTAATTATCTCTACGCCGACCGGTTCTACGGGCTATTCCCTGAGTTGTGGCGGCCCGGTCATCGTGCCCAGCGCAAAATCTTTGGTGTTGACCCCGATTGCGCCCCACAATCTGAACGCAAGGCCTTTGGTGATTTCCGATGATACCGAAATACGCTTAAAAGTATCGGGTAGGGAAGAGGAACATTTGATTTCCCTCGACTCCCGGATCGCCTCGGTAGAAAATGAAAAGGAAATTACCATCAAGAAAGCGGACTTTACCATCAGAATGGTGGAGTATGCCTCGGAAAGCTTTCTGAAAACCATACGCAATAAACTGTTGTGGGGCGAAGACCGGCGCAATTGACCTTCTCTCAAAACAATAAATACCAGTAAATCCAGTTTATCAAGAAAGAACAGGTGCTGCAAATGAATGCAAGCAATTGCTATATTTGCACCCCTAAATTCAGATGTGGGCCATATGCTAAGTTTACCTTAATATCTTGTCCGTTTTTTTGAATACTGAAACTGCAATTTTACCCTTATGAAACGATTGCTTGTCGTACTTTTTATTTGCACATTCACTAACCTGGGCGCCCAAACCTATGAAATCGGGGTTTTCGCCGGTGGGGCCAACAATATCGGAGATGTGGGTCGTACGAACTATGTACTGCCCTCCGATATCGCCATCGGCGGTCTTTTCAAATGGAACATTGCCAAACGCTATGCCTGGCGGGCCAGTATGATATACGGACAGTTCACGGCAGATGATGCTAAATCTAGCATTCCCTCACGGCAACAACGGGGCTATGTGGCCGATAACTCCATTTTAGAAGCGTCCGCCGGGCTGGAATTTAATTTTGTGGAATACAATCTTCATAAACTAGGGCCCGCCTTTACTCCTTATTTATACACCGGTGTGACCTACTTTAGGTATGACTACAACTATTTCGATGCGGGACGTATGATCGATATCGGCCAAAAGGATGGCAACTTTGCCATACCTATGACCGTTGGCGCCAAATTACGGCTGAACCAGTTTCTTATCTTGGGGGCCGAAGTCGGTGCGCGGTACACGTTCACCGATAATCTCGATGGAAGCAACCCCAGTAAACTGAACGTCAGCCAACAGCTCGGCGATCTGGAGTTCGGAAACATTTTTAGCGATGATTGGTATGTTTTCTCGGGATTAACATTAACTTACACCTTCGGTAGAAAAGCTTGTTGCGACAACTTTGAGTAGGTTTTCTTACAGATTCGCTTCCGGTTACTGCCCTCTAAATCAAGTAGGCACTGTTTTATACAGCACATCAAAACCATCTTTTTTTTTCTGACGCAAATGGATTCCCTTGAAAAAATTGATACTACGAACCTGCCCCGCCATATCGCGGTCATTATGGACGGTAACGGCCGCTGGGCCAAGCAGCAAGGCAAACTTCGGGTCTTCGGTCACGAGCATGGGGTGAACACCGTTCGAAGAACCGTTGAGAATTGCGTCGAGATCGGTATCGAATATTTGACCCTTTATACGTTTTCCACCGAGAACTGGAACCGACCCAAACTCGAGGTCGATACCCTTATGCGACTATTGGTATCCTCGTTAAAGAAAGAATTGAAAACCTTCATAAAAAATGACGTTAAACTCAATACTATAGGGAATATCGAATCGCTTCCGAAAAAGGCGTTCCGTGAACTGACCGAGGTTATGGACAAGACCAACGGCCATACCGGAATGACCCTTACTTTGGCCTTAAGCTATGGCGGTAGGGAAGAAATTAAGAATGCTGTAAAACAGATAAGTACCAAAGTTAAAAATAATATAATATCAGCGGATGATATTGATGAAACGATTATTAATACCCATCTTTACACGCACGATTTGCCCGATGTAGATTTGCTGATTCGTACCAGCGGTGAATGCCGTATCAGTAATTTTTTACTTTGGCAGATTGCGTATGCCGAACTGTATTTTACCGACGTATTTTGGCCCGATTTCAGTGATCTGCACCTTGCGGAAGCCATAAAAAGTTACCAGAACAGAGAAAGAAGATTTGGAAAAACCAGCGAACAACTCAACTGACGATATGAAAAGGTTCATATCTTACGAACCTTTATTTACCTTACTCCTCCTCCTAATTACAACCTTTACCGCGGCGCAAGAGCTTTCTCTTGACAGCGGTAAAAAATATATTTTGGGCGGTATCGAGGTAACCGGGCTGCAAAGCTATAACGAGCAGACCGTAAAGACCTATACCGGGCTGCGGGTCGGTCAGCCCATTACCGTACCCGGCGACGAGATAAGCGCGGTCATCAATAAACTTTGGGGGCTCGAGCTGTTCAGGGATATCAATTTCTATATTACCAATATCGACGGCGACAAAGTCTTTTTAGAGCTTGAAATTACGGAAAGGGCCACCTTGTCCGACATTAAGATAAACGGGGTGAAACCTCGAAAGGTAGATGCCATCCTTGATGATACGGACCTTAAAAAAGGAAAGAAAATCACGGAAAGTCTGATTGCGAACACCAAGAACTATCTGGAGAACAAGTACAAAAAGGAAGGGTATCTAAACGCCAAGGTCGCTATAGCCGTGACCAACGATACGACCGAGACCAATGCTCAAAAGATGGTCATTAACGTCAACAAAGGCGATAAGGTCAAAATTGCGGAAATGATTTTTGAGGGCAATGAACAGCTATCCGACAGAAAATTAAAAGGGGCTTTTAAGAAAACCAAGGAGAAAAAGTTCTACCGCTTTTGGAAGAAATCGAAGTACATTGAAGAGGATTATGAGAACGATAAACAGCTGCTGGTAGATAAATACGCGGAGAACGGGTATCGCGACGCC
The DNA here is from genome assembly GCA_049671465.1 of Pricia sp. GTDB lineage: Bacteria > Bacteroidota > Bacteroidia > Flavobacteriales > Flavobacteriaceae > Pricia. Next base: position 5,555 of record JBATUY010000540.1, read on the forward strand.
CGTATCGTATCTGATTCCTTGATTAAGGTCGACGAGAACAATATCAATATTAAGTTCGATATAGAGGAGGGTGACAAATATTATTTTGGGGATATCAATTTTGTAGGGAACACTGTTTTTACCGATAGGCAGCTCGCCTCAATTTTGGGGCTTAAAAAAGGGGATACGTATAACGGAGTACTTCTTCGAAAACGGATTGCGGATAATTCCAAACCTGACGCGGAAGACTTGACTAATTTGTACCAAAACAACGGATATCTTTTTTCAAGTATCAACCCCGTAGAAGTTTCTGCCCAAAACGATACCATCGACTTCGAGATACGGATTATCGAAGGAAAAGAGACCTTTTTGAACCATGTCAGTGTCGTAGGTAACGATAGAACGAACGATCATGTAATCTATCGGGAACTGCGAACGCGTCCCGGTCAGAAATACAACAAAAGCGATATCATTCGAACGATTCAAGAACTGCAGCAATTGGGCTATTTCGATGCCGAGGCCATCAAGCCCGATATTTTGAATGCGAATCCGAACGAAGGAACCGTAGACGTTAACTGGAATTTGGTCGAATCGGGAGCGAGCCAGATCGAGCTGCAAGGGGGGTACGGCGGTGGCGGTTTTATCGGTACATTAGGACTTTCGTTCAACAATTTCTCTTTAAACAATATTTTCAACGGCGAGGCATATAAGCCCGTGCCCATGGGCGACGGACAGACGTTTGCCATGCGGGTGCAGGTCAGCCGCTCATTTCGCGTATATAGTCTAAACTTTGCGGAACCTTGGTTCGGCGGTAAAAAACCAGTACGTTTTAGCCTCAATTTTTCACGCACGCAGCAATTTGCCCGTGACTTTACCAGCACCAACCGAAATCGACTTGAATTTGACAAGGATCGTGGCTTTTCCATAACCAGTGTTTCCGCTGGGCTGGCAAAAAGAGTGCAATGGCCCGATGATTATTTTACCATCTCCCATTCCCTAGGGTATCAGCTCTACGAGTTTAAGGACTATAATTTGGGTCTTTTCAATTTTGGTAACGGAAAATCCAATTCGATCACCTATACATTGGGTATCGCCCGAAATGCGATTTCAGGGGGCCAGATTTTCCCCCGTGGCGGTTCGAACTTTGAAATTACGGCCAAGGTAACCCCACCTTATTCGCTCTTTAGCAATAAAGATTTTGCGGCCTTACGTGATCGCAGTGATGAGTTGGCCATTATACAAGCTCGAGGAGATGGCGCAGGTAATGCAATTACACAGGCGCAACGAGAGGAGTTGGAAGATATTGATCAGGAGCGCTTTAAATTTTTGGAATATTATAAATTGAAGTTCAAGGGAGATTGGTACACCACTCTGGCGGGTAGTGCCGACAAATCCCTGGTGCTGCGATCCAATGCCGAATTCGGTTTCTTGGGCAACTATAACAACGATGTCGGTGACGTTCCGTTCGAACGCTTTTTTGTTGGAGGATCCGGACTTGGTAATTTTACTTTGGATGGTAGGGATATTGTTCAACTTAGGGGCTACGATGATCAGACCTTGACCCCAGTGAGTCCGCTGACTGGTAATCAGGAGGGTGGACTTATATACAATAAATTTTCGTTGGAACTTCGATATCCGTTGACGCTCAAACCTTCGGCATCTATTTATGGCCTGGCCTTTTTAGAAGCTGGTAATGCTTTCAGCGATTTTCAGGAATTTAATCCGTTCAACTTAAAAAGATCGGCAGGGGTCGGCCTCCGGATTTTTATGCCGGCCTTTGGTTTGCTGGGTATCGATTGGGGGTACGGATTCGATCCCGACAATACCGGCAACGACACCGGTGCCCACGGTTCCGAGATTCATTTTATAATAGGTCAACAATTTTAATCCGGTTTTTGAGTTATTCAGGTAACGGGTTATGAGATGAAGTTCATCGAATACCTCAGTATCTAATAACTATACCCTTAACTTTGGCACGATATTTTCTATAAGGGTTAAAAGCTTATGTAATGAAACCAAATACAAACGTTCTTACACTTATTTTAGTACTGCTTGTTTCATCATATACTATCGCGCAACGCGGGGTACGTATCGGTTACGTCGATATGGAATACATTCTTGAGAATGTTGAGGAGTATCGCGAGGCCACCGATCAATTGGCCAGTAAGGTTGAGAAATGGAAGGTCGATATCGAACAAAAGCAGAATGCCGTCGAGCAGATGAAAAAAGATTTGATGGCCGAACGGGTGCTGCTGACCGATGAGTTGATTGCTGAACGGGAAGAAGAAATACAAATTTTGGAAAAGGAGATGGTCGAATACCAACAAGACCGTTTTGGTCCACAGGGCGATTTGGTACTGCAAAAGCGGCGGTTGATTCAGCCGATTCAAGACCAAGTATTCAACGAAGTACAGAAAATAGGCGCCAATAAAAAATATGATTTTATTTTTGATAAATCGGCGGATGTTGTAATGTTGTACTCCGAAAATCGCTGGGATATCAGTGATTTGGTACTACGTGGTATTTCACGCACACGTAAAGTAAGTAAGCCCGCAGAAAAGGCAAATGATAAAAGTAAGTTCGAAGATGCCGATGACGATTCGGAGTTAGAGAAAGAGGTAAGCGATGCTATCAAACAGCGTCAAGAACAGGCCGAACAAGCACAAGAGGCCCGAGCGAAAACGGCGGACGAGAAACGGGCCGAACAGCTAAAATTACGGGAAGAACGTAAGAAAGCGTACGAAGCAAGAAGAAAAAAACTATTGGAGGAGCGTGAGGCCAAAAGACAGGCCAAACTTGATGAGCGTGAGCAAATGAAGGATAGTGTTAATCAGTAGGTAAGGGATACAGATTCTTTTGTAAAATCAGGGCTTTCTTGCGTAGCGAAATATAAATTGCGGTTGCCGCGCGTTGCCGAAACGATAAAATTAAATTTAAAATCAATTAGTAACATTCCAGACACTCAATTATTAAATTTTACAATCAAATGAAACACTTAAGAAAAATTGCAGTAGCCTTGGTATTTTTAGTAGCCGCTACCGGATTTGTAAACGCACAGAGCAAAGTCGCGCATATCGATGTGACCCAGCTGTTGAGCGCTATGCCGGAAATGAAAACCGCGGAGGCCGAACTTAAAAAACTATCGGAGACCTACAACGCCGATATCGAAGGTTCGATGACCGAGCTTAAAAACAAGTATACTCTCTACGAGAACGAAGCAGCTTCTAAGACGCCTGAAGAAAATCAAAAAAGAGCCGAAGAGCTTCAAGGTGCCCAAAAAACCATAGGCGAAGCACAACAAACCGCTCAAAGGGAACTTCAGAAGAAGCAACAAGAACTCTTTGCCCCTATCTCCGATAAGGCAAAGGCGGCCATTGAAAAAGTGGCGACAGCACAGGGCTATGATTACGTAATCGATGCCCAAGCCGGTGGCGGACTGATCGTTGCCAACGGTAAAGACCTTCTCGCAGATGTAAAGAAGGAATTGGGAATCTAAGGCTTCCCGATATGA
>JBATUY010000541.1:0-10596 GCA_049671465.1 Pricia sp.
GTTTATCATTGTAAGAGAATAAGAATTCAAGGTCCCACGACCCTATTGCCACCTAAATAAAAGAGCATCCGTGAATCACGGATGCTCTTTTTAATTTATGCAAAGGCTCTTAGTTATTCGCTAGACATTTTTGCAAGCGCAAAATGTGCTGTGGATTAGGCTACAGAATCACATCCCGTTTATTGTTCACCTGCGGCATTAAACCTTAACGTCTTTAAGATAGCCTCAAGTTCGAAAATATCGTCGCGCTTTTGGGTAGCAGGCGCAAATACAAAGCCTTCTAAGACCAGCTTTCTATTGTTTGCCTTGTCGTTCAGAATATAGGTCAGAAAGGGGCCGGCCATCGGGTAGTTTTTGATATCCCATATGCCGCGGACTTCAACACCCTTGACCCCTGCAATTTCGGCGGGAAAAACGGCCGGCGCGTACGCAGGTTCCGTCCGCATGTGGGTGATCTTCCCGGTCACGTCGGGTCCCGGTATAAATTGCTCCCCGATCGAATCGCGCATGGCGATGATATCGCGTACCAAAGTAGAGTCGTTGGTAAACGAATCCGCCGGTAGTTCGTAAACAAGAATATTGGCGGTTCCCTTCTGGATCTCGCGGTCTATCCAAACAAATTGGTCCTCTTGTTTTCCCACCTTATAGATAGATGGCACCTTCAATGAAATGCCGAATTTTTCCTGTAGTACGCCCTCTTTGTTCAAAGAACGGTTGAACCGCTCTTGTGCCGCCTTGATTTCCGTATCCTTGAACGCCGATATGATTTGGTTCGCTTCAGACGCCAGATTCTTCATGATTTCCGCTTCGGTAGCCCCTTTTATGACCCCGACTTTTTGGGGTGTCGCGTACATATCGTTTTTGACATGGGCGACGTTCACCGAGTCTTTCATGACATAGAGAATGGATCGGGTGTTGCGAAGGGATCCCGTAAAGAATTTCGGGGCGATCTGATCGATATTAAAAATGGGTTCGACCATCGGCATTCCAAGAACCGGGGCCGCAAAATAGCTTCTGATGGAATCGCCGACTTGGCCTTTCCAAAGTTCGTTGTCGATGACTACGACCATCGAGTTGATGGCCCCGACCGAGGTTGGTAGATAGTTCTGGTTTTCACCTTCTTTGCAAGCGGTAAATAACAGGGTAAGACATAGAAATAGCGTTCCAAGTTTTTTCATGGTGTCAAGTATTTAGTTTAGCAGGCTATACAAATAGCGGATAGGTGACTTATCTCGTAATGTAAGAGACTAAACTCCCTTGGTAACCCCTAAAAACAGCCTAAATTACGATGGACAAGCGCACAATTTTAACTTTGTGCCCGGTTTTAGGTTACTACCACTAATACCGTTCCATTGTCGTAAATTATCGACAGAAATTCCTGGATATTTTCTAGAGATGGTCCACAGCGAGTCGCCGCTTTTCACCGTATGTACCTTTGCACCGTCTGGAATAGAAGTGCTCGAGGTAGATGCCGCGGCATTGCCGGCCGCTGCTCCGGGCATCCGTTTTGGGTAGATGGTGAGCCTTTGCCCGATCCTAAGATTGTTACTGCGAAGATCGTTCCATTGCTTTACTTGACTGACACCGACGCCGTAACGTTCCGCTATGCGACCGAGATAGTCGCCGCTGCGCACCTTGTACCGAATTCTCTCCTGTTCGGCTTGCGCTACCAATTGGGGCAGCGGACTTTCTTTGCTCTTCAGCTCGTTTTTCACATGTGCATAAATTGCTTCCTCGTTGGCGACGAAGCTGCCCAAAGCATAATTTGGCAGTCGCAACGCATTCGATTTGCCCTCTAAGAACGGAATCACATCCAATTTATAGGAGGGGTTGAGCACCTTCAGCTCTTTATTCCCGACCCCGACCAATTCAGAGATTTGGTCGAACGTAATCAAGCTCTTTACATGAACCGTATCCGTTTCAAAATAGGCACGTTCTACTTTTTCGCCTTTTAGCCCATGTTCGTCAGCGTATTCAAAAAGGTACATAGTCGCCAAAAAAGCGGGCACATAACCCGCTGTTTCGCGGGGCAAGTATCGACGAAGGTTCCAATAGTTCTTGTAGCCCCCGGATCTTCTAATGGCCTTGTTGACGTTTCCGGGACCGGAATTATAGGCGGCCAAGGCCAAATCCCAATCGTCATAGATATCGTATAGTTGAGATAGAAACTTACAGGCGGCCTCCGTAGACTTGATCGGATCACTGCGCTCATCTACATAACTAGAAACGTCGAGGTCGAACTGTTTTCCCGTACCGTACATAAACTGCCAAAGCCCCGTTGCTCCAACACGAGATCGGGCTTTAGGATTTAGCGCCGATTCTACGATAGCCAAATATTTCATTTCCAAAGGGATGTCGTAATTGTCGAGCTGCTGTTCAAAAAGTGGAAAATAGAACTGGCTGACGGTCAACATCTTTTCCATCAGGTCGCGTTTTCTGAAGAGGAAGGATTTGATGACATTTTCTAAGGATGGATTGTAGGCAATATTAAAGGGTGTCTTTTGGTTCAATCGCTCCAATCGCGCTTTCAAGGTATCGGTGGGCAGAGAAGTAGGATAGGTCTTTTCGTAATCCAAATCGGCAATTTCGTTGAACATTTCATCGGAAAGGGATGCGCGCTCGTACAGTACCTCCATCCACAAACTGTCGTATTTGGCGGCTTCCGGAAGGTCTTGTAGGTTGTACTTTTTGCCGGCACCGTCTTGGATCAACTGAAACACGTTGTCGTTCAACGTGCTGTCAGAAGCCATCTGTGCCATCTGCTCGATACCGTTCATGTCCATGGCAAGGGTGTCGACGGGTACTTCCGCCGCCTCGGATATGGCTTGGCCGGTATCGGAAATATCGAGGGAATCCTTTTCGGTTATCGCTATGGAATCTTTCTGTTGCGCCATCAAAGGAACGGTGAAAGCCAAACACCAGAACAAAGAGAAAAACGCTTTTTTATTTTGTATCATATTATCTGCAAATTGCAAAAACCTTGGGATAAAACCATTCCGGTTCTCTAGTGAGCGCTATAAAAAGCAATTGCTCATGCTTAACGATGTTCAATCCGTTATAGCCTACCGAAAATCGTGCTTTTTTGTGAAAAAATAAAATTTTAGTTCCAAAAAAAAACACGGTTACCCCAAGGTCCGTTTATCGATAACGCAGGTATTACCCGTTTATTGCAGCGATTCCCGGCAAGGTTTTTCCCTCCAAGCTTTCCAGCATGGCACCGCCTCCGGTAGACACATAGCTTACCTTGTCTTCAAAGCCGAATTGTTTCACGGCGGCAACGGAATCTCCACCACCTACCAAAGAAAATGCTCCCTTTTTGGTAGCTTCATCGATGGCCTTTCCGACGGCGATAGTGCCTTTGGCAAAGTTCTCCATCTCGAAAACGCCAACGGGGCCGTTCCACAGTATGGTCTTCGCTTTTAAAATAACATCCTTAAAATTCTGAAGCGTCTTCGGGCCGGCATCCAGGCCTTGCCATCCATCGGGTATCTTGTCTACATCTACTACTTTGGTATTCGCGTCGTTCGCAAAATCATCAGCGGCCAAAACGTCTACGGGAATATGTACTTCCACTCCTTTTTCCTTCGCCTGTTTTAAAATATCCATGGCCAAATCCATCTTATCGTCTTCGCAGATAGAGTCTCCTACCTGTCCGCCTTGCGCCTTGACAAAGGTGTAGGTCATACCGCCGCCGATAATGAGGTGGTCGACCTTATCTAAAATATTCTCGATGATGGTGATTTTAGAGGATACTTTCGCCCCGCCCAGAATGGCCAAAACCGGTTTCTCCCCGGTTTCCATGACCTTGTCAATGGCCTCGATTTCTTTGGCCAAGAGATAGCCGAAACATTTTTTATCCTGAAAAAACTGCGCCACGACCGTTGTGGAGGCGTGTGCCCGGTGCGCGGTTCCGAAGGCGTCGTTGACATAAATATCGCCCAATTTCGAAAGCTGTTTGGCGAAGTCTTCGCCGCCGGCTTCTTCTTCGGAGTGAAAACGAAGATTCTCTAACAACAACACTTCGCCGGGCTTCAATGCGGCTACCGCATCCTCGGCGGATTTTCCGATACAATCTTCGGCAAACTTGGCTTTTACCCCTATGATGTGAGATACCGTATCTATAATATGTTTTAGGGAAAGGTCGGCGTTTGCCTTGCCTTTTGGCCGACCCAAATGGCTCATCAAAACGGCGCTACCGCCGTCTTCCAATACTTTGATAATAGTCGGTTTTGCAGCCTCTATCCGATTGGTGTCCGCAACCTCGAAACTGTCGTTCAGGGGTACGTTGAAATCTACTCGAATAAGTGCTTTTTTATCCTTGAAATTGAAATTGTCTATCGTTGTCATGATTTAGTGATTTTATGGGAATGGCAAATGTAGTGAAAAGTGTAAGTTTTTTGCTAAAATCTATATCTTTACCAGATGCTGTTCAAAGACGTTTTAGGACTTTCGCATATCAAGAACCATTTGGCCGCCAGTGCCGATACCGGCCGTATTCCGCATGCGCAATTATTCGTCGGGCCCGAAGGTTCCGGTACGCTACCCATGGCCTTGGCCTATGCGCAATACATTATCTGCGGCAATGCGAACAGTGAAAATACGGGGGAGAACCAAGCCTGCAACATCAAATTCAAGACCCTTTCTCACCCCGACATGCATTTTGCCTACCCCGTATCGAATTCCGAAAAAGTGAAGAGTCACGCCGTCAGCGACCATTATATGCAAGAGTGGCGAACTTTCGTGAAGGAACAGCCCTACGGAAATCTGTTCGATTGGTACCGGCTGATCGGAGTCGAAAAAAAACAAGGTAAAATTGGGGTCGACGAAGCTCAGGATGTGGTCAAAAAACTGGCGTTAAAATCGTATGAGGGGGGATATAAGGTGATGCTGATTTGGATGGCCGAAAAAATGAACAACGAAGCTTCGAACAAACTGCTCAAATTAATTGAAGAGCCCCCGAACAACACCGTTTTTATATTGATCGCCGAAGATGAGGAGCAGCTTATTCAGACCATTCGATCCCGGTGCCAGATCTTACATTTTCCGCCCTTGGCGGAGGCGGCTATAGCCGACGCACTTGTAGCAAAAGGATCGGTGCGGCAAGAAGCTTTGCGTATCGCCCACGAGGCCGATGGCAACTTCAATAAGGCGTTGGACCTTATGAACAAGGACTCCGAAGATCTGGTTTTCGAAAAATGGTTTGTACAGTGGGTACGAAGTGCCTTTAAGGCCAAAGGAAACAAAGCGGCCATTCATGAGCTGATCTTGTGGAGCGAAGAGGTCGCCAAGACCGGTCGGGAAACCCAAAAGAAATATTTACAATATTGCATAGCGGTCATGCGACAAGCGCTGCTTATCAACTTCAATACTGGTGAACTGGTTTTTATGCGTATTCACGTCGATGGATTTCAACTACAGAAATTCGCGCCTTTCATTCATGAAAATAACATTACCGATATCGTCGATGAATTGGAAACGGCCATCTACCACATCGAGCGCAATGGTAATTCCAAAATTATCTTGACCGACCTTTCGATCAAACTGACGCGGCTACTGCATCGGTCCGCCAGTACGGCAACCTCTTAAGTGTTCGGCTTTACCGTACGTTTGACCGTCCGACTTACTATCAGAAATGCCCAGGGAAATTAGGATCCTCTGGGCATTTAGAATTCGATCAACTGGCGTACGTAAGGCTTTTAAAAACTCTTTACTTTTTATACTTATCGTTCAGTATCTTTACGATTTCGTCGGTAAGGTCGTTCGCATCATCGCCATACAATACGCTGCCGCCTTCACCACCACCTAGAATGTAGGTGTAGCCGTTCGCCTTGCCGTAGGCCTCGACCTCTTTCTTGACCTTGCTGATGATACTGTCCATTTCAGTTTGTCCGACGGCCTGTAGTTGCTGGTCTTCTTGTTGCAGCTGTTGTCCGATCATTTGGCCCCGTTGCTGCATCTGACCGTATTGCTCTTGGGCCTTTTCTTGCGACATCTTTTCCGCCTCCGCTTGAAAAGCCTGCGCCTCGGCTTGAAATGCTTGCGAAATACTGTCCCTTTTCTTGGTCAAGGCATCCGCTTTGACCTTGAAGTCCGCCTCGACATCTATTTTCTCCTGATATTCGTCCATCAGTTTTACATTGTCAACGTATCCGATTTTCGATTGCTGACATGAAGTCAATCCGATGGCGATAAAAGTGAAAAGTAGTTTACCGATGGTGTTTCCGTTTATTTTCATGATGATGTATCTTTTTAAGATGTGATCTTTTTTAAATTGTTCATAAGCCATTTTTTGGCAGGGCAAAAATAGAAAAGCTTTTTGAAAGGAGACGGGGAATGTAAAGAGAAATCATTTTGGCCGTTCTAAATTTTATATGCTCTGAAAATGTTGTCGCCGATAGCGGTTGTTCGTCTTTTTCAGAAACACTGTCCATTCCATTCAAAAAATCCGGTATAAGCACCAATAAGAAGATTCTATTGAAAACGTAATGTCCATCACCAGAACCGATGAAAATCGACCTCCGTAAACCTACCCCATTTAAAACATCGACAAATAATCGACCTTGGATATATGCGGTTTTCAAAAAAGCTCTTAAAACGCACCTGATGGATTTTAATCATTGAAGAACCGTTTTTGGGATGGCAATGCATGTTCTCGGTCAAAACATTGCGATATATAAAAAGGAGCTCTTTAGAACTACACACTCATCACAAATCTTTTTGCAATATGTATATGATTGAAGAATGTTCTTTGGTCAACCATCCGCTCAGATTGGATAGTACACCCAAAACGAAAGCTTTTATAAAATTTGATTTGCCGGTCTTGTATTTTTCGGAGAGCAGCGAAACGTAAAAGGCATCGAAAACCATAGGTTTCGTATCCACCACTTTAAGGCCATGCTTGGCAAATAAGCGCTGCATCGCCGTTCTCGAAAAATGCCAAAGGTGGCGTGGCACATCATAGGCGGCCCAAAATTCTTTGTAGTGCCGAGCGTCATAACTTTTATAATTGGGAACGGCGATAATCAGCGTTCCCTCATCCTCTAAGTGCCACCTCAATTTTAGGATTTGATTTTCCAGATCCGGCAAATGTTCGAGCACATGCCATAACGTAATGACTTGATACTCTCTTTTGGGCAGTGCATCCATATGGCGAAGCAGTTCCATTCTCTTTTCCCGGGAACGCATCCGGGCGTCGCGGTTGGGCTCTACTCCTGCAACGGTCCATCCATTGTTTCTAGCCGCCAAAAGAAAATCTCCCGTGCCGGCACCTACATCCAATAAAGACCGGTTATCGTTCGCGTAGCCGTTTATCAATCGCAGCTTCATCCATAAACTGAACCTCTTAACGGCTTGATATAGTTTATCTGAAAGTGTGTTGTCGGCGTCGGTATGGGAAATATAGGCTTGGCTCTGGTAATAGACGGCAAGGTTATCAGGTTGCGGTCGTGTTACGAGCATCTCTAAACTTTCATCCAACACCAAATCAAATGCTTCACCGGTAACCGAAAAATCTTTAGTCTTTAAAAACGGTTTCATTATAGTTGTGGGTGATCAGGTACTCTTGCTTTAAAGTCCGAAGATACTTTAAAACCGCTTCTCTTGAAAGGGCATCGACGTGCAAAAAAATTCATCCGTTCCACGTGGAACACTAACATCTGTTGCATTCAGAACATGAGAATACTACCGCCCCAGATAAACTAAGAGCACACTAATATCGGATGGGTTTACTCCGCTTACTCGCGCCGCCTGCGCAATGGTTACCGGCTGTATGGCAGTCAGCTTCTCACGCGCCTCGTAAGACAATGATTTCAGTTTGGAATAATCTGTGTTCGGAGGAATTTTCACGTCCTCCAACCGCTGCAGTTTATCGGCATTGTTCTTCTCCTTTTTAATATAGCCCGAATACTTTACCTGTATTTCGGTTTGTTCCAAGACCTCGCCATCCAACTCATTTTCCTCCACGAAACCGGAGACAGGTTCCAGCTCCAGCATATGCGCCATCTTTACTTTCGGCCTCGAAAACACCTTGAACATTTTATCGGATTGCTTGACCAAAGCGGAATCCAATCGCTCTAAAATCGGATTTATGGCGTCAGGAAGCACGCTGGTTTCCCTAAAGAAATTGACAAATGCTTCTGATTTTCGTTCCTTCTCTTCCATCCGCTCTAGGCGTTTTTTCTTGGCCAAGCCGATTTCATAGCCTTTTGGAGTCAATCTCAAATCGGCGTTATCTTGCCTTAAAAGTGTTCGGTATTCCGCTCGGGAGGTAAACATCCGATAGGGCTCTTCCGTTCCCTTGGTAATCAAATCATCAATCAATACCCCAATGTAGGCTTCGTCCCTTTGCAGAATGAACGCATCTTTTTCCTTGAGCTTGAGATGTGCGTTAATGCCTGCCATGAGGCCTTGCGATGCGGCTTCTTCGTAGCCGGTAGTTCCATTGATCTGACCGGCGAAATACAGGTTGTCGACCAACTTGGTTTCTAAGGTGTGCTTCAATTGCGTAGGCGGAAAATAGTCGTACTCTATGGCATAACCCGGCCTAAAAAACTTTACATTTTCAAAACCCTTCACGCAGCGCAAGGCCTTGAACTGAACATCTTCGGGCAAAGAAGTGGAGAACCCGTTGACATACACCTCAACGGTATTCCATCCTTCGGGCTCAACGAAAAGCTGGTGGCTGTCCTTATCCGCAAAGCGGTCTATCTTATCTTCTATCGAAGGGCAATATCTAGGGCCGATACTTTTAATACGTCCATTAAACATGGGCGAACGGTCGAAACCCTCACGCAACAAATCGTGAACCTTTTCGCTTGTATGGCTCATATGGCAATCACGCTGCTCCTTTAAAATCGGAGTATTCAAATAGGAGAATTTTTCGGGCTCGGCATCTCCCGGTTGTGGAATCATAACGGAGTAATCTAATGACCTGCCATCTACTCGTGGCGGGGTGCCGGTCTTCATTCTTCCGCTCTCAAAACCAAAATCCCTTAACTGCTCCGTTATACCAGTGACCGCTTTTTCACCTGCCCTTCCCCCGCCAAATTGCTTTTCGCCGATATGGATAAGGCCATTTAAAAACGTGCCGTTGGTGAGTACAACGGCCTTGGCTTTGATAGTTAGCCCCAAAGAGGTTTTAACGCCAACTACCCGGTTGTTTTCGACCAGAAGACCACTGACCATCTCTTGATAAAAATCACAGTTAGGCGTGTTTTCGAGCGCAAGACGCCACTCCTCTGCGAAGCGCATACGATCACTTTGCGCACGAGGACTCCACATCGCCGGCCCTTTCGATTTGTTCAACATCTTGAACTGTATGGCGGACTTGTCCGTGACTATTCCACTGTAGCCGCCAAGAGCATCGATTTCGCGCACAATTTGCCCCTTGGCGATTCCACCCATGGCGGGATTGCATGACATTTGTCCGATAGTTTGAAGGTTCATGGTGACCAACAAAGTCTTCGAACCCATGTTCGCTGCTGCGGCTGCAGCCTCCGCTCCAGCGTGGCCTCCTCCTACTATTATTATGTCGTATTGTTCTGGGAACATAGTTGTTGATTTATTGTAAATCAGAGGCCAATCCCTCCGTAATTCCTTTTTCTGAAAACATCAAAATGCATTTCAACGAAATTGGACACTCTTTATTGTTCCACGTGGAACAATTTTATTTTCTCATCTTCCTTGGTTCGCATTTGACTCCTATCGCCTTCTGTTTTGTCGTTGTATCCAGCAAGATGAAGCAGGCCATGTGCCATCACTCGAAGCAGCTCTTGCTCAAAGTCTGTATTGAAAAGTTGAGCGTTCTCAACCACCCTTTCCACAGATATAAAAATATCGCCGCTGACACTTTTACCATCTGCATAATCAAACGTGATAATGTCAGTAAGCGTATCGTGACCTAGATGTTTTTTATTCAGTTCATACAAGTAATCGTCGGCACAAAAAATGTAATCCAGCTGACCCACTACCGCTTCTTCAGACACCACTACCCTACTTACCCAATCGGCAAACTTTACTTCGTCAGCAAGTTGAAAATCGGTTTCATAGTGGAACTCAATCATCGCTTTTGAAATAGTCTTTTACCCGGTTTCGGAAATTGGGCCGCAAAGGTAGGGTTTGGCGGTTCAATATTTCAATTTCATTACGATAATTCTTCAAGGCCTCGGGCTTGGACAAGATGGGATTCGTAAAATCCTGCACGTTGGTATTGCTTTCCCGCTCCGATTTCTTACCCTGTTTCAAGGCGGCGTTTTCGAGTTTCAACAATTCATACTCAATGTTGTTTATTTTGGAGATGCTACGCTGCGTTACTCCATTTTCCAATAGGTCGTTCTCAAAATCCTCCATCTGTTTCAGCAACTTTTGACCTAACTTTTTATCACCGCTATAAATCATATTCTGCAGCTGCTGCTCCAGCTTTTGCCGAATCATTTGTTGTTCTTTATAGATTTCATAAATTTCTTGCAGCTCGGCCTCACTGGGGCCATCTTGCCCTTGGCCCTGACCATTTCCATCTTTGCCGCTGCCCTTTCCCTCTGTGCCTTTCCCGTTCTGCCCGTTGCCGCTCTTTCCGCCCTGTCCCTCTCTGTTCTTACC
>JBATUY010000542.1:0-3894 GCA_049671465.1 Pricia sp.
GGCTCGCCCCGCATCAAGGAAATCAAAAAATTTATCTGGGACAACGAGCCCGTTGAAGTTTTCCCCAAACTGATTCTCAACGTGACCAGCGATGACAAACTGACCCAGCAGATACATTACCTCATCAACCGCAATCGATCGGGCATCTATCATTTGGGAAGCAAAGACCTCGTGCATCACGAAGACTTCATCAAGGAAGTCGTTGAACGGATCGGAAATTTCAATCCCATTTACAAACGCGTCTACACCACCAACGAAGACCGTTACCTGGCCGTACTTCCGAAGGACAATAAACTTCCCAAAAACCTGCAGGTCGGATATCAGGATATTATCGACCACCATGTGAACCGTTGATACCGATACAGCATTGATTCCGTCAAAATTAGTTCGATAAAGAGACCGCCCCTGATTATAAAAATCAGTAAATTGTTTATCATTAAATAAAATCGTCCCATTTAAATAACAAGGTGTTAGCGGGGCGGGAATAATAATAAATCACCCACTCATGGATAAATTATCAAAAGAGGAAATAGAAAAAAAACTGGAAAAGCTCGAAGGATGGGAATTTGACGATGGCGCCATCGAAACCTCGTTTCAGTTCGACGATTTTAAAGATTGTTTCGCCGTCATGACCCGTATCGCCTTTGACTGTGAGGCCCAAGGTCATCACCCTGATTGGAGCAATGTATACAACACATTGAGCATCAGTCTAAGTACCCACGACGCTGATGGCGTTACTGAAAAGGACTTCAAATTGGCGCACAGCATTGAAAAAATCGTAGAGGGAACGCAAGACTGATTTTTTGCAGTTTTATCGCTAGGCTACAGCGATTCTGCAACGCTTGGTTGTAACGATTCTGCAACGCTTGATCGTAACGATTTTACAACAAATTGAAAAACAGTAAATACCGAATCCCGAACAAACGGTACCCGGTATTTGGAATTTTTTCATGGCTTGTGACCCCCCGCATTTTTATTAAATTTGCGCTACTTTAAAAGGATAACTATGGGAAGAGCTTTCGAATTCCGTAAGGCACGAAAAATGAAACGCTGGGCAGCCATGTCCAAGGCCTTTACGCGTATCGGTAAGGATATTGTGATGGCGGTAAAGGAAGGCGGTCCCGATCCGGATGCCAATTCCCGCCTTCGCGCCGTTATTCAGAATGCGAAGGCCGTCAACATGCCCAAAGACAATATCGATCGGGCCATCAAACGGGCATCGGATAAAAGTTTGGGTGATTTCAAGGAAGTTTTATTCGAAGGCTACGCCCCGCATGGCATCGCCATTTTAATCGAGACCGCCACGGACAACAATACCCGTACAGTGGCCAACATTCGTAGTTATTTCAATAAATGTGACGGTAGTTTGGGTACTTCCGGTTCGGTGGAGTTTATGTTCGACCATACTTGTAACTTCCGGATTCCGGCCGAGGACATCGACCCTGAGGAACTGGAGCTTGAATTGATAGACTTTGGGGCCGAAGAGGTCTTTGTCGATGATGACGGCATTCTAATTTACGCCCCGTTCGAAAGTTTTGGAGATATTCAAAAAGAACTTGAAAACCGCAATATCGAGATTCTATCCTCGGGATTCGAACGTATACCACAGGTCACCAAAGCCCTGTCGGAAGAGGAGGCTGCCGACGTTGAAAAACTGCTTGAAAAAATTGAGGAAGACGATGATGTGCAGAACGTATACCACACTATGCAGGAATAATCAGCCTTAAACCTTACACTTATTGCTATAACGCTGTTTTTCAATAACTCATAAAAAGTTTATATTCCTTTATTTTTGTTTATATTTGATTAGGTTTCGAACTAATATCGAACTAATTAAAAATGAACCTTACTTTCTATCTTTCTTCTTACGTCAAGAAAAATGGCACGCAATTGATAAGGCTCAAGATGGAGACCTCGAACAGGGACGTGCAATATTTGGATTCGGGAATCTCAGTTAAAAGTACCCAGTGGGACGATAAAAGAAAAAAAATTAAGCGTCATCCCATTGAGGAAAAACTCAACACCAGTTTGAACACCCTTTTGCTTTCACTTCAGAAACTGTATTATGAAAATGAGGGCATTTCAGCGAAAAGACTTCTTTTTCTTTACAAAAATTCCCAAAAGTACGACTCCAGTTCCTTCTTGGATTTTTATCAACAGATAGTTGATGAGGCCAGGCTAAAAGGAAAAATACGCACGGCTAATACACAGCAGAAATACATAAAAAAACTGAAGGAGTTTGCAAGTCACGTTTCATTTTCAGATTTATCAGTTCAGTTTGCTAAGGATTATGAGCAATGGATGCTGGAAAAAGGAAATAAGGTAAATACCGTTGCCTCCAACTTTAAATCATTTTATGCCGTTCTGAACAAGGCCGTTGCCATTGGTATCATTAAAACAAATCCAATAAAGGGCTACCAAATTGTTACCGAGAATACAGAAAAGGAATCCCTTACGTTCGATGAAATCAGCAGGCTATCTGACTTAGAAATTCCAGCGCATCACAAAGGAATGTCTAAGGCGAGGGATATGTTTTTATTTTCTTTCTTTACCGCTGGCATGCGCTTCTCCGACGTATGCCGACTCAAATGGCAAAACATTATCGGTAACGAGATTGTCTACACCATGGGAAAATCTAAAACTCGTGCCG
Organism: Pricia sp.; assembly: GCA_049671465.1. Taxonomy (GTDB): domain Bacteria; phylum Bacteroidota; class Bacteroidia; order Flavobacteriales; family Flavobacteriaceae; genus Pricia. Next base: position 2,651 of record JBATUY010000542.1, read on the forward strand.
GTTCAAAAAGAATTTTACCAGTTGCCCCTAAGGCAATCGATATAATAGAGAAATACAGAGGAAAGGATGACACGTTCGTCTTCCCCCCACTCTATGGTATGGCAGACAAATCAATAGAAGAAATTGAACATCGGCTCTATATTTCAAACAATGCCGCCAATAGGTCTCTCAGAATTGCATGCGAAAAAGCGGGCATTAAAAAATGGGTAAGTATGCACATGGCCAAACACTCGTTTGCAGATTTCGCAGTAAAATCCAATACCGGAATATTAATGATTTCCAAACTTTTGGGACATACCAAATTATCAACAACCCAGCATTATTTAAAAGACTTCTATCACAAGGAAGAGGCCGAAGAAATGAATCGATTGTTCGGATAGCGTGGCTCAACTAAAAAGCCTATGCATAATCATAATACCCCACCTTAAAGAATTCTATCCTCCCAACTAAAGACTTCTAATAGAAGGTCTTCCCCAGAATATTCTTTTTCAAGAGCTTTAAGTTTCCTTTTCTCCTTAGCATAATGGTAAACTTCGGCTAATAAATAGCGTATGCCTTGATGGTCGTTTGGGTTATACAAGATTAATTTTAGAAAAAGACTTTCGGCTCTTACTAAATCACGGCGTCTCATGAACTCTAAACCAAGTATCTGCAGCGACCTAAGAAAAGGTCGGTTTTCAAGAATTAGCCATATCAATTTATCATTGTTATGATTGAATGAAATGGGGAAGGCATCCATACCGATGATATATGCAGTAATAGCATACTGTAGGGCTTGTTCTGTTTTGCTCTGGTTTCTATTGCTGACACTCAAATGATTGTAAGCATCAATATGACATTCTGGAAATACTTTGATTATTTTATTGAGACCGATTTGGGCTAAGTCTTCATCATGGTCAATTTGCTCCACGCTTTCATAATAATCATCCATAACGGAAACCATTTCTTCCGGGAAATAAAACCTCCAATCTCCTGAGAAATCTTTTTTGTACATAGGGTTTCATATCAATCGTTCAATAGAGCATTTTGAGAAAGTTACTAAAATTTGCTCCATAAAATAAACTTTTTACAAAAGGTGCGAATTGTAAAGAGTATAATTTAAATTGAAGTATTTAAAAACAGTATTTTACTACAACTTCAATACTCTTATGCTTTGATGTAACTAATTACTTGCTGAAATTATTTACTTTTATATTTCAGCCTCTATTTAATGAAACATGCCATTCAAACTATTAATCGTACAG
>JBATUY010000543.1:0-2586 GCA_049671465.1 Pricia sp.
CTGTACTACCGTCTAAAATCGCGTAATCCCCAAAATCGAGGGCAATTGAACGCAAATCGGCGAATTGTGCCTCTTTCTGGACAGATAAATCAGATTTGTTATAAGACACCAAGTATCCATCTTTACCACTACTTACCAGAACGGCATCTGAAGTTACCTTAACGTCAGTGGCATTGAAGCCTTCCTGAAAACCGAAGCTTAGCTCCGCACTAGTGTCCATACGCCCATTAGATGCAGGAATCTTGACCAAAAAGGAGTTCGAAGTAGCCCGAACGGACTTTTCGGAATCCACGCCGCCAACGGCATATACATAGCCGTCATCATAGGCGATGGCATTGATATCGGCGTTCGTATAATACAAGCGGGAAGTAAGCCTTGGATTGGTCGGGTCTCCTACATACACGATATCTATGGCACCGGCATACCCGTCTTCGACGGTATTATAAGACACATATGCAAACTCGCCATCGACGTATACATGCGAAGCGCCCAAGTTTTCGGCACCGCTGTAAGATGGTGCATCGACACGGGCCACCAAAGTTAAAGGATAGTCGCCTGCCTGTTCATTGCCCTTCGCGGTTTTGCCAGAAAGTTGATCTTCACCGGAAATCACCAAAACACCGGCATCATCGTAAAGGATACTGTTTTCTAAAACGGCTTGGCTGCCTTCTGTAGAAACATCATCGGAAGCATCATTAAAAACTGTTGTCTCATCGCTACAAGAGGCTATAAAAATGGCGGCTAGCGCCAAAAGAGAAACTTTTTTCATAATAAGTAGGTTTGTTGCTTTGGATTTTGGGTTCCAATACCTACCTAAACGTCAAAAGTACCTTCAGGGTATAATTTTGTGTTTTTATTCGATGAAATGCAGGGAAACCGGATTAGGTGGGCAATCCAAAGTACTGAGAATACTTCTCGTTGCTAGTTCACTGCGTCCAAGCTTATCTCAAATCTTCCCCATTTTCTGCATCCCGAAAAGAATAACGATGGGTATGGCGAGCAGTCCGACCATCAAGGTTTCCGTAAAGATAAGATCGGGTTTGAACAACAGGGTCAAAGCAAAACCACCGATGGCACCCCCAAAATGGGCGGTATGGCCAATATTGCCCAAACGACTTTTCATACCATAAATGGAATATAGCAAGTATCCGATGCCGACTACATATGCGGGAATGGGGATGGGAATGAACATTAAAAAAAGGTCCATGCCCGGTTGCAAAAGAATAGCTGCATACAAAATTCCGGTTACCGCACCACTGGCACCCACGGCGCTATACTGCGGTTCGTTCTTATGAAAGAAAATAGCGAGCAGGCTTCCGGCAATCAGACTGGCAAAATAGATTCCGATGAATTTTCCCGCCCCTAACCATTGAATAACGACATCAGCGAAAAAATACAGGGTGAACATGTTGAAAAATAGGTGGGCCAGATCGACATGTAAAAATCCCGAGGTAACCGTCCGCTCTTTTTGCCCGGCGTTTATAGCGGATATATTGAATTTGTACCGGTCAAAAAATGAGGTGTCGTTAAATCCTTTGATAGATACCAGTACATTGGCGGCGATAATGGCTATAGTGGCAACGTGCATGTTCAACATTCGAGAGAGAATTTAAAGCGGCAAATATAACTATATTTGCACGTTAATCGCTCACCATGCAATTGCTAATCTTCATTCTGGCCTATCCCCTGCTTTGGTTTATTTCGATATTGCCGTATCGACCATTTTATGGATTTTCCGATGTGATGTTCTTTTGGGTCTATAGGGTCTTCGGCTATCGCAAAAAGGTAGTCAGAAACAATTTGAAGCTAGTTTTTCCGGAAAAATCCGAGACCGAGCGTCGGAAGATAGAGACCGACTTCTATAGGCATATGTGCGATATGTTCCTTGAAATGGTCAAGACCATGAACTTATCAAAAAGTGAGGTAAAAAAAAGATACGCCGTTCAGAATATCGAAGTGCTACAGGAAATCGAAAAGGAGAAGAGCGTGCTCATCGTTTGTTCGCATTACGCCAATTGGGAATGGAACGTCAGTATCAATAATTATGTGGAGGCCAAAGGATATGCCGTATATCAAAAAGTGGGCAATCCGTATTTCGACCGGTGGATACGAAAAGTCCGCGCACGATGGAATACCACATTGATAACATCGCAGGATACGGTAAAAACAGTCGTTCGCAATAAAAGGGATGGCATCGTAGGTATTTTTGGGATGGTCAGTGACCAAAGTCCACAATTTCACCGCGCCCAATACTGGACGGAATTTATGGGCATAAAAGTCCCAGTAATCAACGGAGCGGAAACGATGGCGAGGAAAATGGACCTTGCCGTGGTCTTTCTAAAAGTATCAAAAGTAAAAAGGGGATACTATAAAGCAGAGCTCATTCCCATTACCACCGCGGGGTCTAGTACCAAAAAAAATGAAATAACGGACCGGTTTTTACGTCTTGCAGAACAACAAATCCGTGAAAAACCGGAACATTATCTATGGACACACAAACGGTGGAAACATCGGGGCAAAACTCCGCCCAGATCTCTGTAGTTTGTTGACATTAGTCTCAGGTGGTTTTTGATGCCCCTCTGTGAT
>JBATUY010000544.1:0-5620 GCA_049671465.1 Pricia sp.
ATATAGGGCATACGCTTTTTAACGATGAGCGCTATGGTGGCGAACGCATTTTAAAGGGAACGACCTTTACCAAGTACAAGCAATTCGTCGATAATGCTTTTAAGATTCTTCCCCGACAGGCGTTGCATGCCAAAACCTTAGGATTCGTGCATCCGGTAAGCGGTGAGATGATGCGGTTCGATTCCGAAATCCCACAAGATATGACCGATTGCATTGATAAGTGGCGGGAGTATGCCAAGCATCGGTGAAAGTCTTCTTTTTTTTTATTATAAGTTCCGTCAATAGCTAAATAGACATCCAATTGAAGGCGGATGGGGAAATACCAAAAATTCGAATTATTTTAGTCGCTTATTGAAAAATCTGTTGCTATGAAAATCGTTATCTCCCCGGCAAAATCTTTGGATTACGAAACGGAATATCCCAAATTCAAACAGACGCAGCCACAGTTTTTGGATGCCGCCGTTACGTTGAACAAGATTTTGGCAAAAAAGAAACCGGCAGCCTTGATGGACCTGATGAGCATTTCCGATAATTTGGCACAGCTCAATTGGCAGCGGAACCAGGATTTTGAAACGCCCTTTACGACAAAAAATGCCAGGCCGGCCATATATGCATTCAATGGAGATGTATACCAAGGGCTTGACGCTTATGCGATGTCCACTAAAAAAGTCGAGAAATTACAGGATATATTGCGGATTCTATCGGGACAGTATGGAATACTGCGTCCCCTTGACCTCATGCAACCCTACCGTTTGGAAATGGGCACCAAATTAAAGGTAGGGCGAAAAAAGAATCTTTACGAATTTTGGAAGAAAACGATAACCGAAAACTTAAATGCCGAGCTTTGTGATGACGAACTTTTTCTAAACTTGGCCAGTAACGAATATTTCAATGCGGTTGATGAGAAAGCCTTGAAAGTGCCCGTAATTACTCCGGTTTTTAAGGATTGGAGTGGCGATAAGCTCAAAATTATCAGTTTCTACGCCAAAAAGGCGCGAGGCTCCATGGTAAAATATATTGTCGACAACGATGTCAAAACGCTGGAAGATCTAAAAGGTTTTGATTATGACGATTATATCTTCAGCGAATCACATACCTCTAAGAAGAGCGAGCCTGTTTTTGTGCGGTAGTATTTTTATAATTTGTATGCCTTTACCGTTTGATAGTTAATTACAATTGACCCTCAGCGATATCCCCGTTCCGTACCAACCGCTACCGCTACTGCCAACCTTTTCTTCGGCCAACCTTACTTCTTTTTCTTCAGGCCAATTTTTTCCTCGACCGTAGGCCGTTTTTTGATCCTACGCGGTCGCCTTGCGCCAAACGATCGATTGGCAATTTTTCCCCTTCTTGATTTTTTGTCTCCTTTTCCCATGATTGCGTTATATTGGTTACGTACGCCCGTAAAGATACGGCATTGTCATCCTATCCAAAAAAAAGCTAAGTTTGTTTGTAAGAAAATAAACCACGTTCAAGGCTTAAAATACGGAAAAGGTGAAAATAGAAAAGGTTTTAGTAGCGAACAGGGGCGAGATTGCCATCCGGATTTTTAGGGCCTGTGTAGAAATTGGAGTACGAACCGTAGGTGTCTATACCTATGAAGACCGGTATTCGCTGCACCGCTACAAGGCCGATGAATGTTACCAGATCGGGGAGGACAAAGACCCCTTGAAGCCCTACTTGGATATGGACGCTATCATCAAGGTAGCTAAGGATAATCAGGTAGACGCCATTCATCCCGGATACGGCTTCTTGTCCGAGAACGCTATGTTCGCCCAAAAATGTGCCGAGAACGATATCATATTTATAGGTCCTAAAGTTTCCGTACTGAAAGCACTTGGCGATAAGATTATGGCCAAGGAAGTGGCAACGGCAAATAATGTTCCCATCATCGAGAGCAGTAATATCGATTTAAAGGACATCAAAACAGCCCTTTCCGAAGCCGAACGTATCGGATTTCCGCTAATGTTGAAAGCTGCATCGGGCGGTGGTGGTAGAGGTATGCGCGTTATCCGCACCGTCGAAGAACTTGAAAAGGGCTTTCCCGAAGCCAAACGCGAATCGTTGAACGCCTTTGGTGACGACACCGTTTTTTTAGAAAAGTTCGTTGAGAATCCCAAACATATCGAGATACAGATCGTGGCCGATACCTATGGCAATATCGTGCATCTTTATGAGCGGGATTGTTCCGTTCAGCGGCGTTACCAAAAGGTCATCGAATTTGCGCCTTCATTTGGGCTGCCCCAAGAAACGAAGGATAATCTTTATAAATATGCCATAGCTATCTGCAAAGCAGTAGACTATAACAATATCGGAACGGTGGAGTTTTTGGTCGATGACGATGGAAGTATTTATTTTATCGAGGTAAACCCGCGGATTCAGGTTGAGCATACCGTGACTGAAATGATTACCAATATCGATCTGGTCAAGGCACAGCTTTTTATCGCGGGAGGGTATAAGTTATCGGATACACAGATAAAGATTCCCGATCAAGCTTCCGTTCAGGTCACCGGGGTTGCGCTGCAATGCCGGATTACGACAGAGGACCCGTCCAACGACTTTAAGCCAGATTATGGGGTGGTCACGACGTACAGAAGTGCTTCCGGTTTCGGGATTCGTCTAGATGCGGGCAGTATTTACCAAGGCGTGGTCATATCGCCGTTCTTCGATTCCATGTTGGTCAAGGTCTCCGCCCGTAGCCGTACGCTTGATGGATGCTGCCGAAAGATGCGAAGGGCCCTGGCCGAGTTCCGTATTCGAGGTGTAAACACCAATATGGCGTTTTTGGACAATATTTTGGTGCATCCTACCTTTCGGGAAGGCAAGGTTACCGTCAATTTTATCAAGAACGAACCCAAGCTTTTCGAGTTTACCGAACCCCGGAACCGGGCGAACAAACTCATCGAATTTTTGGGAGAGACTATCGTAAACGGTAATCCCGATGTAAAGAATTACGATCCGAAACGTGTTTTTTCGAAACCCATGGTGCCAAGCTTTCCAAAAACGGAAGTGTATCCTAAGGGCACCAAAGACCGGCTGACCGAGCTGGGCCCCGAAAAATTCGCTAATTGGTTGAAGGATGAGAAGAAAGTTCATTTTACCGACACCACCATGCGCGATGCCCATCAGAGTTTGTTGGCGACCCGAATGCGTACCACCGATATGCTTAAAGTAGCCGAGGGCTATGCCAAGAACCATCCCGAAATATTTTCCATGGAAGTTTGGGGAGGTGCCACCTTCGACGTGTGCTTACGTTTTTTACACGAAAACCCGTGGGAGCGGCTGGCCATGTTGCGAAAGGCAATGCCGAATCTGTTATTGCAAATGCTGATCAGGGGTTCCAATGGGGTCGGCTATACGGCCTATCCCGATAATCTGATCGAAAAATTCGTTGAGGAGTCCTGGAATACCGGGGTCGATGTGTTCCGTATTTTCGATTCCCTGAACTGGATGAAATCCATTGCGCCCTGCATCGAATACGTGCGTAAAAACACGGGCGGTCTGGCCGAAGGCTCGCTTTGTTATACGGGGGACATCCTTAATCCATCCAAAACAAAATATGATCTGAAGTATTATCTGCAGCTGGCCAAAGATATCGAAAATGCCGGGGCCCATATTTTGGGCGTCAAGGATATGGCGGGGCTTCTGAAACCCGATGCCGCTTACGAACTCATAACCGCCCTAAAATCGGAAATCAATATTCCGATTCACTTGCATACCCATGATACTTCGTCGGTACAATCCGCGACTTACTTAAAAGCGGTGGAAGCTGGTGTGGACGTTATCGATGTAGCGCTAGGCGGGTTATCCGGACTCACTTCCCAACCCAATTTCAACTCCGTGGTGGAAATGCTGCGTTTTCATGAACGTGAAAATGCGATGAATACCGAAAAGCTAGCCGAATATTCCAATTATTGGGAAACTGTCCGCAGTTACTATTACACTTTTGAATCCGGCTTAAAATCGGGTACGGGCGAGGTGTATCATCACGAAATTCCCGGGGGCCAATATTCCAACTTAAAAGGACAGGCGATCGCGCTGGGTCTCGAGGATCGGTTTACCCAAGTGACCAAAATGTACGCTGAGGTCAATGCGATGTTCGGCGATATCGTGAAGGTGACGCCCAGTTCGAAAGTGGTCGGCGATATGGCACAGTACATGGTGAGCAATGATCTGACGGTAGAAGATGTGATGGAAAAAGGGGAAGATATATCCTTTCCCGAATCCGTAAAAAGCTTTTTTAGGGGCGATTTGGGCCAACCCGTCGGAGGCTTTCCCGAAAAACTGCAGAAAATCGTACTAAAGGGTGAGCGGCCGTATACCGAAAGACCTAACGCCCATTTAGACCCTATAGATTTTGACAAGGAGTTCAAGACATTCAAAAGAACCTTCAAAAAAGGAATGGGCCGCGAGCTTGAAATGACGGATTTTCTATCCTATCAACTCTATCCAAAAGTATTTGCCGAAGCCTACAACAATCATGTCAAGTTTGGAAATGTGGTCAATATTCCCACCAAGAATTTTTTCTACGGTTTGGAAATTGGCGAAGAGATTATGGTCGAGTTGGACAAGGGCAAGAATGTTCTGATATCGTTAATGCTGGTAGGCGAACCCGACGAGGCGGGCAATGTGAGCATCTTTTTTAAGATCAACGGTCAGTTGCGAAATGTGTTGATCAAAGACCGTTCGGTAAAGGTCGAAAAAAAGCAGAACGTCAAAGCGGATGCCGATGACCCCAAGCAAATTGGCGCGCCTTTACAGGGGTTGCTTTCCACCGTTCTAGTCAAAAAAGGTCAGGAAGTCAAACGCAATCAGCCGCTGTTTATCATTGAGGCCATGAAAATGGAGACCACCGTGACCGCGAATGCCGAAGGCACGGTTGATAAAATTCAACTGGAAGGCGGCTCGCTGGTCAATTCGGAAGATTTGGTGTTGACCCTGAAATAGACGGTAAGTTCGCACGCAAATTCAATTTGAAAATCTAATTTTATTGTTTCTACATACACATCCATACCCACCTTTTCTTTTTCCGGAAGCTACCAAGTTAATCGTAGGTACGCTTCCGCCACCACGATTTACTATCCGGGAATTCAAAGACGACGATGTCGATTTCTGTTATGGAAGTCGTGACGGGCAGTTTTGGCCTATCTTGGATAAACTATTTGACTTGGGATTGGTCTATGAAACCACCCAGGGGGCCATTGAACAGCGCAAACATTTTCTGTTCAAAAGGCGTATCGGCATCTGCGATATCGTCGAAGGTGCCGAAAGGGAAAAAGTAGACGCTTCCGATTTGGGCATGCAAAACGTACAACTTCGGGATTTGGTGCGCATACTACAAGCCTATCCCAATATCGATACGCTTCTGTTTACGGGCGGAAACAGTAAAAACGGGCCCGAATATTTTTTTCGGAGGCATTTGAAGGAATACGGATTGCAATTGGAAGTAGTTTCCAGTGAAGTTCCTAGAATACATCGTTTTGTACTTCCTTCAGAAAATGATAGGGTCATCGAAACCGTTTCACTTACGGCTCCTTCCGGGGCGGCGAATCGGGCGGTCGGCAGTTTGGAATCCTACAAAAAAATGAAAGCTGAAAATCCGGATTTAAATACTATAGAT
>JBATUY010000545.1:0-12262 GCA_049671465.1 Pricia sp.
GTCAATATCTGAAGGTTAGACATTCGAAAAATAACGGGTCCTTAAATACCTTTTAAAGTCTGGCCTCAATGTTAGACATTCGAAAGATAACGGGTCGCTAAAGACTTTTCAAAGTCTAGATCTCCATGTCAGGCATCAGAAAAAATAGCGGGTCGTTTTTAACGTTTACTGCTTTGATATGCTGAACGCATTATTCCGAATTAAATCAATTGAAAATGAAAAATCCCATAAAGCGTATATTTCAGTTAGGATTCCCCTGGCAGACCGAAGCCCCCTTTTTGTTTTGTGTGTACCATTTGGATACCTATCCGATGGGAAACGAAGATATGACCCCCGCGGCTTCTTTGGCAGGTCGCAATCTCGGTAACGATTTTACGGTAAAAGATGGATGGCGTATGTACCACGGCCGCAGCATCCCCGGATTTCCCGCGCATCCGCACCGCGGATTTGAAACCATTACCATTGTCAACAAGGGCTTCTGCGACCATTCGGATTCCCTTGGCGCCGCTGGCCGATTCGGTGAAGGCGATGTACAATGGATGACCGCCGGGCGCGGGGTGCAACATGCCGAAATGTTTCCACTGCTGAACACGGACAAACAAAATACGCTGGAACTCTTTCAAATATGGCTCAATCTACCGCAGAAAAAGAAATTTGTCGACCCCCATTTCAAAATGCTTTGGCATGAGGATATTCCCATCGTAAAAACCGGGCATGCGAAAGTCAAGCTCATAGCAGGAAATTTCAGCAACACCTCAGCGCTTGACCCCGCTCCGGATTCTTGGGCGGCAGATGCGGAAAATGAGGTGGCCATTTGGAATATTCATATCGATGCCTATGGTGAATTTAGACTGCCCAAAGCGGTTACCACAGTCAGTCGTACGCTGTATTTTTATGCGGGGGACACCATAAAAATCGGTGAAACCGAAATTTTTCCCAACCATGGTATCCTTTTGGATGCCAACGAAGAGGTGCTTGTGAAGGCCGGCACCAAATCTGCGCATCTGATCATGCTACAAGGCAAACCTATTAAAGAACCCGTAGCGAAACAGGGGCCGTTTGTGATGAATACCCAAAGGGAAATTCAAAACGCCATGCAAGAATATCGTTTGACCCAATTTGGCGGTTGGCCATGGCCCCATGCCGATAATGTGCACGCTAAAGAAAAGGGAAGGTTCGCAAAATATCCTGACGGGAAGTTGATCGAAAAATAAGTGAACGTCGTAACTACACACGGGTTATTTTCGCTCCAATAGCCCTCAATCGTGTATCGATATCTTGGTACCCGCGATCGATCTGCTCGATATTGTGTATCGTAGAGGTTCCTTTGGCGGAAAGTGCCGCGATCAACAACGAAATTCCGGCCCGAATATCGGGAGAGGTCATTGTGGTGGCTTTTAGGGTAGACTTGAAATTGTGCCCGATGACCACCGCACGATGCGGGTCGCAGAGAATGATCTTAGCTCCCATATCGATAAGCTTATCCACAAAGAACAAACGGCTTTCGAACATTTTTTGATGAATGAGTACTTCGCCTTTCGATTGAGTGGCCATTACCAAAATGATACTTAATAAATCTGGGGTAAGTCCCGGCCAAGGGGCGTCGGCAATGGTCAAGATCGAACCGTCGATATACTTCTGTATTTTATAACCGTCGGTATGCTCGGGTATAAAAATATCGTCGCCCTTGCGCTCTAGCTGAATACCCATTTTTCGGAAGACATCGGGAATCTGCCCTAAGTCGTCCCAGCTTACATTTTTTATGGTCAGCTCACTTTTCGTCATCGCGGCCAGTCCGATCCAGCTGCCGATTTCAATCATGTCGGGCAGCATGGTATGCTCCGTTCCTACCATTTCGGTTACGCCTTCGATAGTCAACATATTTGAACCGACCCCTGAAATTTTTGCGCCCATGCGGTTGAGCATCTTGCATAATTGTTGCAGATACGGCTCACAGGCGGCATTATAGATGGTAGTTGTACCCTCTGCCATAACAGCGGCCATAACGATATTCGCCGTACCGGTCACCGAAGCCTCATCGAGCAGCATGTAAGCACCTTTGAGCTTGTCGGCCTCTACGCCGTAAAAATGCTCTTCCTTATTATATCTGAATTTTGCCCCTAAATTGATAAAACCCTCGAAATGGGTATCCAGCCTGCGGCGGCCTATCTTATCACCGCCGGGTTTGGGAATGTACCCCTGGCCGAAACGTGCCAACAGCGGCCCTACCAGCATAATCGATCCGCGAAGCTCGCGGCCGTCTTGTTTGAATTGAGCCGATTGCAGATAGTCAAGGTCGACTTCATCGGCCTTGAAGGTATATGAACCTTTACTTTTCTTCTGAACCTTAACCCCCAAATCCCCTAAAATGGATATCAATTTGTTGACATCGACGATGTCGGGTATATTTTTTATGGTAACTTCTTCGGCCGTTAGCAGCACGGCGCAAAGAATCTGTAAGGCTTCATTTTTAGCCCCCTGAGGCGTAATTTCGCCGGAGAGTGGGTGGCCGCCCTCTATTTTAAAAGTGCCCATGATAGGTGTGGATTGTTGGTGTTTACCTCTTAATAACGTTTTTTACCACGATTATTGTTGTTGCTTCTTGAATTTTTCTTCCCATTATTACTACGGGAAGATTTCGTAGAGGTTCTCTTGTTCAAGAACTGTCCGCTATCTGTTAAAGATTCGTCTTCGGATGCAAGGTCGATTTGCCCATCGCTCAACTCGTAGAGATGTTTGAAAATCGCCTTGTCGTCGACCATGTCTTTGTTCCAGTTCAGGTAACATTTTTTCATGTGGTTGGCAATGGCATATTCCAGACCCTCGCGTTTGTCTCCCTTTTCCCAGCTCACCGCCACATCGATCATCCGTTTGATATTGTTGCCGTAAAACCGATATTTAGGATGGTTCTGTGGATACTCCAAAGGCTCCGGGCGTTGCTGCAAAGCCTCTTTGCTGGTAATGGGAAATGGGGATTTTACGTCCAATTTAAAATCGGACATAATAAACAATTGGTCCCAAAGCTTGTGCTGAAAATCGGGCACATCACGCAGATGCGGCTGTAAATTGCCCATTACGGCTACAATGGATTGTGCGACGCGATTGCGTTCCTCATCGTCTTCGATGGATACGGCATAATCGACCATTTTTTGAAAATGTCGCCCGTATTCGGGTATAATCAAATGTGGCCGCTCGGTATTGTACTCAAGGTTTTCTACTAAATTCAATGTGAAGTGTTTTGCTTAAAATAGTAAGAGAAGTATAGAACTTCGGTCAAGTTCCTTAATAACGGACGCAAATTAAGAAAATTATGGTGTAAATGCTATTTATTTATAATGAAATCACCCCTTCTACCTTTCCAACTTCCTTATACTTTTCGACTACCGCTTCCGGATCCTCTAGATTTACGGTGACCGATACACTGGTGTACTTTCCCTTTTTGGACTTTTTCAACTCGATGACAGCACCCGTGTTATCAAAAATTTCGTGGATCTTCGCGATTTTTTCAGGGTCGCTTTCGACAATGAATTTGTAAAGGTAATCGCTCGGCCAGCTCGTACTATCCTTTAACTGTTCTTGTAGACGTTTGTAGAATTCTTCGGGATCTTTGGTATCCATTCCGCTGATTTTTGACAAAGATAATGAACTTGACTTTGGGTAAGCGCCTATTTTTAAATGGATGGCGGATTGCGTATTTTTACATCGAAATCAGCAACTTGAAAACAGAAAAAATCGTGATAACCGGAGGCCCGAGCACCGGAAAGACCTCGGTCATCAAAGCCTTGGAGAACAGGGGATACTACTGTATTCACGAACTCATACGCGACATGACGGCTGCGGAAAAAGAAGGGGATACCTCGCGGGACTTTACAATCAATCCTATTCTTTCCGTAGAAGACCCTACGGCGTTCAACACTATGCTACTTGAAGGGCGAATCGCGCAATATGAGTCTATAAAAAATACCGCCGAAAAGGTGGTCTTTTTCGACCGCGGCATTCCCGATGTGCACGCCTATATGGATTGCTTTGGGCAACCCTACAATCAAGCTTTCGAACAACCCGCACGTACCTTTCGATACGATCGGGTACTTCTGATGCCGCCCTGGCGTGAGATACACGTTACCGATGCCGAGCGTTTTGAGACCTTCGAAGAAGCGGTGCGCATCTTTACCGCTTTGGAAAAGGCCTATCAAAACTTCGGATATGACATCGTTCTGGTGCCCAAGGGCAGTATCGTGGAGCGAACGGATTTCATTCTAGACCTGATACATCGCCACTAATGCATAAAAATCCCAAGGATATTTTAGAGGAGTTCTGGGGATATTCCAATTTCAGGGGCTCCCAGAAAAAGGTGATAGAGGCCGTCTTGAATAAACAGGATGTATTGGCGCTGATGCCGACCGGTGGGGGAAAATCGCTCTGTTTTCAGGTACCCGCGCTGGCACAGGATGGTCTCTGCATCGTGGTTTCCCCGTTGATCGCCCTCATACAAGACCAGATAAACAACCTCAAAAAAAGAGGCATCAAGGCGATGGCCCTGACCGGTGGTATTCCCTTTGATGCGCTTATTACCTTGCTGGACAATGCCCTGTACGGTGGCTACAAGTTCGTGTACCTTTCTCCCGAACGTCTGCAACAAGAAATGATTCAGGACAAAATTCGGCAGATGAACGTCAACCTGATCGCTATCGACGAGGCCCATTGTATCTCACAATGGGGGCATGATTTTCGGCCCGCTTATTTAGAATGTGCCATTCTTCGGGTACTGCTTCCCAAAACACCGATTATCGCCCTTACCGCAACGGCGACGGATCGGGTAGCCGCAGATATCACCGACAATCTCCAATTTACCGGGGCCTTGACCGTTAAAAATTCCTTTTCCAGGCCGAACATAGCCTTTTCCGTTCAATGGTGCGAAGACAAGCATTACAGGTTAAAACAACATTTTACGGAAACCCGCCAAAGCGGCATCGTATATGTGCGCACGCGAAAGATGACCCAAGATGTATCCCGATTTTTAAATGCCAACGGCTGTAAGGCGGACTTTTTTCACGGCGGCATCGGCAAAAAAGAAAAAAACGAAAAGCTGAAATCATGGCTGGCGGATGAAATACAGGTCATGGTCGCTACCAACGCTTTCGGTATGGGGGTGGACAAGCCCGACGTACGCAGCGTTGTTCACTTTCAGATTCCCGATTGCCTTGAAAATTACTATCAGGAGGCCGGAAGGGCGGGAAGGGACGGCGCCCCGGCAACCGCCATACTGTTGACCAACGATTTCGATGTTGCCCAAATGCGGCAACAGTTTCTAGGTGCACTACCGGATGCGGTTTTCCTAAAAAAAGTGTACAACAAGCTCAACAACTACTTTCAGATATCGTTCGGGGAAAGCACGGACGAAATTTTTCAATTTCCGTTCAGGGATTTTGTTGCGGCCTACGGCTTGAATTCCTTTCTTACCTATAACGCCCTGCGGGTACTCGACCAGTATTCGGTGATCGCGCTCTCCGAATCCTTCTTTAAAAAAACGGAGGTTCGGTTTATTGCTTCCCAATCCCAGATTTTTGAATATCTCGAAAACAATAGCAGTTCAGCCCCGATAATCCAGACTATTCTTAGAACCTATGGCGGCATCTTCGATTTTGAGACCAAGATCGACCCGACGCTCATTGCCAAAAAGACCAACGTGTCCGATAAACGCGTTCTAGGTCTTTTACAACAACTCCGGAAAGACGAAATCATCGAATACAAATCAAAAAAAACCGACCTTGAGATTACGTTCTTGGTACCTAGGGATGATGACCGAACCATCAATGTGTTCGCCAAACAAGTGGGGCAACGCAATCGGATAAAAATGGAAAAAGTAGATCATATAATCAGCTACATCCGAAGCGACACCCAATGTAGAAGCAAACAAATTTTACGCTATTTTGGGGAAACGAAGGTTTCCGATTGTGGCATTTGTGATGTTTGCCAACGACTCCGTACTGCAACAACGAAGGATTTTCAATCCCTGATTTCCGAGATAATTTCACTATTGGAGCAAAAAGAACGATCTTCAAGAACCTTAATTAAAATACTCGACAACGACGAGACCCAAATCCTCAAAGCCCTACAATTGCTGTTGGAAGATGGAAAAATAAAAATCAACACAAAGAACGAATACCAAATGACCTAAAACGAACACCAAATGACATAAAATGTTCAGTGTAAAGCATAAATGGCTTTGAAAGACATATTTAAACGTAACAAATTACCTATATCAATATAACATTCACATGCAAGATTTAAGAATCATCTTTATGGGTACCCCAGAATTCGCTACCGCTACCTTGGCCAAAATACTGGATGAGGGACATCAAGTAGTCGGCGTCATCACCGCCCCCGATCGACCTGCCGGAAGGGGTCGGAAATTACAGCAATCCGATGTCAAAAGATATGCGCTCGAAAAAGGGCTCAGGGTACTTCAGCCTACCAATCTTAAAAATCCTGATTTTCTGGCGGAACTCAGGTCCCTCAAAGCCCATCTACAAATCGTGGTCGCTTTTAGAATGCTTCCCAAGTCTGTTTGGGCCATGCCCGAACTCGGCACCGTCAACCTGCACGCCTCGTTATTGCCCGACTATAGGGGTGCGGCACCGATCAATTGGGCCATCATCAACGGGGAAACGGAAAGCGGGGCGACGACTTTCTTTATTGACGACAAGATAGATACAGGTGAAATCATCCTTCAAGAAAAAGTGGCTATATCGCCAGACGATACCGCCGGCATCCTACATGATAAGCTGATGCACCTGGGCGCCGATCTTGTGCATCGAACGGTGCAACTGATTGAAAAGGGGCCCGTAGCTACGAAAAAGCAAGAAAATACATCCGACTTAAAAGAAGCCCATAAAATATATAGGGAAACTTGTGAGATCGATTGGTCGAATTCCTTGGAAGACATCCACAATCAGATACGGGGACTGAGCCCCTACCCCACCGCTTGGACTACCTTGATCAATGGAAGCGAAAAGATAACGGTCAAAATATATGCCGCATCCAAAGAAAAAACCGACCACCCGTTGAACATCGGAAAAGTCATTGTGGAAGGTAAAAATGTAAAGGTTGCCGTAAAAAATGGTTTTATACACGTGTCGGAAATACAATTGCCGGGTAAAAGAAGAATGAAAATGCAAGACCTGCTGAACGGCTACGATTTCGGCGAAAATGCCCATTTTGTGTAAGGCCCCGCTATCATTGGGCTGCAAGAAGCGTAAAAAAAGCCCTACTTTATCAACAAACAGCCCGAGTTATCAACAAATACGGTGATTTACCCCTATTTTACTTGCGTTGACAGCAAATCCGTATAAATTTGTTCAACGCTTACAAAGTATTTTTAACAACTATTAATTTATTTACTATGAACAAAACAGAATTAATCGATGCAATGGCATCAGATGCAGGCATCACAAAAGCGGCAGCGAAAAAAGCATTGGAGTCTTTCTTGGGCAACGTCGAGGGATCTCTAAAAAAAGGAAATCGCGTATCATTGGTAGGTTTCGGATCTTGGTCCGTATCTAGAAGAAACGCAAGGGAAGGAAGAAACCCTTCTACAGGAAAAACGATCCAGATCGCAGCTAAGAACGTTGTAAAGTTCAAGGCAGGTTCAGATTTGGCAAGCGCGGTAAACTAAGATATTCCGACTATATAGCAAAAAGCATCCTGCTAAACAGGATGCTTTTTTTATAAAAGGTATTTGGTTTTTATAGGAATTATCTTATTTTAGTTCAATGAAGCCAACAATTCGTTCAACGAAGTCCAACTGCCAATGATTGCTATAAAACCAAAAAAGGGCAAACTGCTCATTGCGGAACCCGCGTTGACCGGCGATGTATCGTTCAATCGTTCGGTCGTGCTTTTGGCGGAACACAGCAATGAAGGGTCGGTAGGCTTCATTCTGAACAAGCCGTTGGAATATACCATTACCGATTTGGTCACCGAAATCGAAATCCCGTTTCAAGTATATAACGGAGGGCCGGTAGAACAAGACAATCTGTATTTTATTCACAAGGTGCCCCACTTGATTGCCAATAGTGTCGAGATATCGGACGGCATTTATTGGGGCGGCGACTTCGACAAAACCATCGACTTGATCAACCAAAAGGTCATCGGTGAAGGAGATATCCGTTTCTTTTTAGGATACTCGGGTTGGTCTTCTTTGCAATTGGACCAGGAACTCGATTCTAAATCGTGGGTCGTGGTCAGCAATGAACATGAAAGCGGAATCATCCACAAATCCGCGGATGCTTTTTGGAAAGAAAAAATGGTTGCCTTGGGCGGCAACTACCTTTTATGGTCCAATGCTCCTGAAAACCCGAGCTTGAACTGAATACTATGTCAATCTGGCCATGGCGTTCAACTTTCCCAAGAGATCTTTCGCAACTATATCAGCGAATACTTTTTTACGGTATTTAGTAATGGGCCGTATGCCGGTGATGCTATTGGTCATAAAAAGTTCATCGGCCTTTTGTAATTCAAAAGGCGATATCGAACTTTCTTCGAACGTGTATCCATCCAGTTTTTTTAATATTTCGATCAACTTTTTACGGATGATTCCGTTAAGACATCCATCCTTTAGGGGAGGCGTTTTAATTCGGTTACCATTTACCAAGAAAAGGTTTCCGTTCAAAGCTTCGACCACTTGCTTGTCGTTGTTCAGTAGCAAACAGTTATCGTAATCGTTCTCTTTGGCAAAAATGCTTCCGACGACATTTATGATTTTGTTATTCGTCTTTAACGTAGATAACATATCGGGATTGACATAATAATCTTTGAATAGCTCTACCTCATAATGGGTATCCTCTAGCACATAAAAGGAATTTTTCATGGCCACGGCCTCTACACAATACGATATCGCATTGGTCTCGGGCAGATATAGTCCGCCATTATTTCTAAACACCGTAATCCGGATACGGGCAGCACCTGCGCCCAATTGATTGGCGGCAATCAGCGCTTGAATCTGTTCCTCGAGAAACTCCATCGTGAAATTCATGGGTATTTCCATGCGCAGCATACGCATCGAAGCCATAAGGCGCAGATAATGGTCTTCCCAGAAAAAGAGCTTTTCATTGACCGCGCGTAAAGATTCGAACAGCGAATCACCGTAGCGCAAGCCTCTATTGCCGTGATTTAAAAAACTAAGGTTTTCAGGAAGTACTTCTCCGTTGTAATTGACCATAAATCGCTATAAGTTAAGTATGCCGCGGGGGGTTTAACAATTATGAAATTTTATGCTGTTTTTGGAATTGGGTCAGGCGCTGAATCTTAGATGAGCCATACTGCTTCAATGCAGTTGCAATTACCGCACTGATCGCGCACTTAATTTTTCGATGTCTGATTTGCATCAGGTTTTTCGCGTATCCGACTCGGGTCTGCGCTTTTTAAACTACGAAATTATTTCGGCAAATACTACGAATGGAACGAGATCGGTATCCTTTAAAAATTCGGAGATGTATTAAAGATTTAGCTAGTTATCGGAAAATATTACTTCGAACCAAGCACTTGTTTCAAATCCGAAACCTGGTTGGTCCATAACATTTTCGATTCTTCCACCTCATCCTCCTCGGCGAAATCGGTAATAAAGAGGGAGACATCTTTTGTAATTTCGTCCACAATAATTTTCATCTCGAAAAAAGAACCATCCTCTGTTCCATCCCAAGCGAATTTCACGAATTCGTCACTCTTGCGCTTCAGCAACTTGGCCTCTTCCTCGGAACCGTCCCAAATAAAAGTGAATTTTTCTCCCCTGGAATTGACGTTATCGGCAAACCATTCTGAGAGTCCCGATGGCGTAGATAAATATTGATACAATAACTGCGGTGAGGATTGTATTACGAACTCAATCTGAAATTTTACCTTATCGTCCATTTGGGATATTTTCTTTCGGGCAATATATAGATTTCCGCATGATAAAAAAACTAAAGCGATATATTATTTTAGAGATGGATTGTTGACGGGCAAGAAATTAAATTCTATATTTGCAGCCGTTTAAAACGCCCCTTGGCGGGGTCGTTTAAGTGATACCATCTTCGGATTCATACCTCGAAGGTCTACAAAGCGTAAAATAATTTTTGGCGTGGTAGCTCAGCTGGTTAGAGCGTCGGATTCATAACCCGGAGGCCGAGGGTTCAAGTCCCTCTCACGCTACCAGTAAACAAAGGGAATCCCAAGATTTAGGTCTTGGGATTTTTGTTTCTGTACAACATATGTACAACATTTATGATTTTATTGTTCATATTTGCTCCGTTTCCTTTAGGCACTTTGGAAAGGGGAAAGACCGATTCGCGCTTTCATTTCAAGGCTTCTTTTTCAAATTAACATTTGGTCGGCCAAGTTTTGGAAATATATTGTCAACAAATAAGTCTACAACGAGCTGGTATCGCAGTCCAAAAAAGACCATCAGCAAATGTGCAAGGAGGAAATCACTTACTTTCCGGCCTTTAGATAACGGGTTAAGGTTGTCAAGATGGACTAGGGATTACAGCTCACCTCTAATTTTAAATATCGAATATTATTTGATGGCTAGGACTAAAAGGATTTTCTTGACGCTAGAGTAAGGAGTGGAATAGTTAGAATTAATGTACTTTTAAACAACCAAAATTAAAATTATACGTTAATATCATTGAGGTCAAACACCGAATCATAAATACTAAACAGTACCAAATTGCTATTTAACTCCCTCGAATTTTTACTGTTCCTTCCTATAGTATTCGTACTGTACTGGTTCGTTTTCAAAAAGAGTCTGAAAATCCAGAATCTTTTGGTAATCGTCGCCAGCTACGTTTTTTACGGCTGGTGGGACTGGCGCTTTCTTTTTTTAATTGCCTTCAGTACGCTCCTGGATTTCTATGTAGGCCAAGAAATCCATAAAAACCGTAATGACAAAAAAAAGGCGAAATATTGGCTTTGGGTCAGCGTTGCCTGTAATTTAGGGCTATTGGGTTTTTTCAAGTACTATAACTTTTTTGTCGACTCGTTCGTGGATGTCTTTGCAACCATGGGCTACCAAATCAAAAGTGTATGGACGCTGCGTATCATTCTTCCCGTAGGTATTTCGTTCTATACCTTTCAGACGATGTCGTATTCCTTCGACATCTATTATAAAAAACTGGAACCGACCAAAAATTTTGTTTCCTTCGCCGCCTTCGTCGCTTTTTTTCCTCAACTCGTGGCCGGTCCAATCGAAAGGGCCTCGAACCTTTTAGGCCAGATCAGTAAACGGAGAACCTTTACCTACGCCCAAGGCTTCAAACGGACTGCAACTGATTTTATGGGGCTTTTTCAAAAAAATGGTCATTGCCGATTCCCTCGCCCCAATTGTGGACGACATTTTTACGAACTACACAGATTATTCCGCCTCGACCCTGATTCTTGGCGTCTGTCTTTTCAGCTTTCAGGTCTACGGCGACTTTAGCGGTTATACCGACATCGCCATCGGTACGGCGAAACTGTTCGGCATCGAGCTGATGTCAAATTTTAAGTTTCCCAATTTTTCAAAAAACATGGCGGAATACTGGCAACGGTGGCACATATCGCTCTCTACTTGGTTCCGGCATTATATCTATATTCCATTAGGGGGTTCACGAGTGAGTAAATTGAAATCAGTCCGGAATATCGGTATTATCTTTTTGGTAAATGGGCTTTGGCACGGTGCCAACTGGACGTTCGTGTTCTGGGGCGGAATGCATGCACTACTGTATATTCCTGTGTTTTTAATGGGTCGCAACCGATTGTACTCAGACAACGTTGTCGGTGAACATACTTGGCTGCCTACGCCGACGGAGATTTTTCAGGTGCTGCTGACCTTTACCTTAGTTACGTTTTCACGGATTTTTTTCCGGTCCCTTTCGATAGGTGATGCCTTCGCTTATATCGATCGTATCGTAACGGATTTTCGCTACGAACCCTATGTTCATCCCATGGGATACCGTATGTTCGGTTTTTTCGTGCTTATCGGCGTATTCACGTTTTACGAATATCTGATTCGTAAAGACGAACGCAATCCCTTTAAGTTCAAAAATAAAATCGTCAGGTTCTTCTTGTACGTCCTAGTAGTTTTGGCTATATTATTGTTCTATGACGACGGCGTTAACTAGTTAACCGCTCGTTCATTTATTTTCAATTTTGAAGCTGTGAAAAAGTTTATCCTAAAATCATCGCTATACATCTTTCTGATTCTTCTAGTTTTGGAAGGTATTGTTAGGGTGCTCCATCTCTACAC
>JBATUY010000546.1:0-5033 GCA_049671465.1 Pricia sp.
TCTTGGGGCGGTATGATCAACGGCCTGTTGACCCTTCGGGGCGCTTGGGACAAAGTGCGCACCGATCCCGTACTGAAATTTATGGTGGTCGCGATAACCGGTTATGGTATGGCCACGTTCGAAGGACCCATGCTATCCTTGAAAAACGTAAACGCCATCGCCCATTTCAGTGATTGGATTATTGCCCACGTACACGTCGGTGCGTTGGCATGGAACGGCTTTTTGACCTTTGGGATGATTTATTGGTTGATTCCCAAAATGACCAAGACCCGATTGCATTCCGTCGGCCTGGCCAATTTTCATTTCTGGATCGGTACCTTGGGAATCATCCTTTACGCCCTGCCCATGTACGTGGCCGGATTTACGCAGGCCCTCATGTGGAAAGATTTCAATCCCGATGGCACCTTGGTCTACGGCAACTTCCTTGAAACCGTAAACGAGATCATGCCCATGTACTGGATGCGCGCCATTGGCGGAAGTATGTACATTGTCGGCGCCTGTGTCATGATCTACAACGTGGTGCAGACCGTGCGTGCCGGAAGCACTATCGAAGACGAACTCGCCGAAGCTGCTGCCCTTGCCCGGGTCTCCAAAAAAAGGACGGCGGGCGAGCCCTTCCACACTTGGCTGGAACGTAAGCCGATACAGTTGACCGTTTTGGCCACCGTCGCCATCTTGATAGGCGGTATCGTACAGATCGTACCGACCATCTTGGTGAAATCGAACATCCCTACCATATCAAGCGTCAAGCCCTATACGCCCTTAGAACTTGAAGGTCGCGATATCTACATCCGTGAAGGCTGTGTCAGCTGTCATTCGCAAATGGTACGACCCTTCCGGAGCGAGGTCGAACGCTACGGGGAATATTCGAAAGCAGGGGAATATGTATACGACCACCCGTTTCTTTGGGGCAGTAAACGTACCGGTCCCGATCTGCACCGCATCGGCGGAAAATACTCCGACAACTGGCACCTGAACCACATGTACGATCCGCAAAGCACCTCATCGGGATCTATCATGCCCTCGTATTCGTGGCTGATCCGTAATCGGAACGACCGCAGCGACGTGCAGAAAAAGATGGAGACCATGGTCACCCTTGGCGTACCCTATTCCGATGCGGATATTGCCAATGCGGAAGCTTCTATGGCCGAACAGGCCACTAAAATCGAGAAGAACCTGTATACGGATCCCGATTTCGCCAAAAGCTATGAAGCTGACAAAAAGTATGCCGCCGAAAACAATGAAGAATTTGTAGAAATGCGCGACCGTGAAATCGTATCCCTGATTGCCTACCTGCAACGTTTGGGTACGGATATCAAGGCCAAAGGGGCGGAAGAACTGGTCTCGGGAGAAGAATAGGCAAGGGCTTTCGAGAAGTGCAGATAAGAACGGTATGCGAAAGGCTAACTTCTCATTCCCGACCGCTGGCTAAAACATCTAATATCTCAAGTTTACAAACTAAAAAATTGGAAAAATGCTAAAATTCGTAAAAGGCTATCTCGAAACTATAGAAGATGTCGCTACCTATCCGATGATATCGTTACTTATCTTCTTCGTATTCTTCGTTTTACTTTTTTGGTGGGTATTCACCGCCTCTAAAGGCCATATCAAAGAAATGAGCGAGATGCCATTGCAAGATGATTGAAATTTGGCGAAACCTAGAAAACCGGATCGGTAGCACAATGAGCTCGGGCGATGCCCCTAGAGACCATAGCTAAAAAGAACACCGATAAACTACAACTAAAACAAATACCATGAAAAACAATCAACTTTGGTGGCTTCGCGTTCCTATCGCCTTCTTTGTGATATTAGGCCTGATGGAATATTTTATAGATTCCGGAAAGCAACCGGCCATTTTCGAGTACCCCATTGCCCAAGTCTTTATGCTGTTCATTCTCTTGCTGCTGATTGCCATTGAAATGATCGTGGCGGCCATCGAGAACGTGATGTTCCAAACCCTTTCCGAAGAAGGCAAGGCACGTTACATCGCTTCGAAGCATAAAAAATGGGAATGGACATGGGCCAAAAAAACCTACAAAAAACTCTTAGGTTCAAAGCCTATCGAGGCGGAAGGCGAAATCGTTCTCGACCACAATTACGACGGCATCCGCGAACTTGACAACAAACTACCGCCCTGGTGGGTCTATCTTTTCTACGCAAGTATCGTCTTTGGCGTAGTTTATATGTTCCGTTTTCACGTGTTCGGCGGCTATGACCAAGAGCTGGAATACGAACGCGAGATAGCGGCCGCAAAGGTAGAAATCGAAGAATACAAGAAAACCGCCAAAGACCTCATCGATGTGAACACCGTAGAACTCTTGACCGAGGCTTCGGATCTCAAGGCCGGTGAAACGATATTTACCGGCAACTGCGCCGTTTGTCATAAAGTGGACGGAGGTGGCTCTATCGGCCCCAACCTTACCGATGATTACTGGGTCTTGGGCGGCGGAATCAAGAACGTTTTCAATACCATTTCAGAGGGAGGCCGGGCAGGCAAGGGCATGGTCGCCTGGAAGACCAACCTTAAACCCTCCGAAATGGCACAGGTCGCCAGTTATGTAGTGAGCATGCATGGTTCGAATCCGGCCGATGCCAAGGCCCCCGAAGGCGAAATTTGGGTCGATCCGAATGCGCCGGTCGATACTATAGAGGTAAAGCAAATCGATTCCGCCGAAATCGAGGTAATCATAGAAACCGACAAACCCAATCCGCTGGCACCTGAAGAGGACACGGAATAGCGGTAATTCAAAGGTCGCAGAAACTGGATTGTAGAACGAGGATCGCCCACTGCAGAAGGATAATCATACAGGGTATCGGGCCGATTTTTTATTATGAGGTGTATGGGGCGTCGGTCAATTCCGCCGAGACTTCAACAGCGCATCTCGACTTCGACCAATACCAAGCATGGTCGAAATGCTCATCATAATTTCCTCCTAAGAACAATACCAAAAAAGAGAAGAAAATGTAATGGCACAAGACCAAGAACATTTTAGGGACAGTATCGGAACCGTCGATTCAGAAGGTAAGCGTTCATGGGTCTTTCCGAAGAAACCCAGCGGTAAGTTGTACACCTACCGCAAGTATGTCAGTTACGTGCTATTGGCCTTTTTGTTCGCAGCGCCCTTCGTCAAGATCAATGGTAACCAATTCTTGATGTTCAACGTTCTCGAGCGTCGATTCAATATCTTCGGCCTTCCCTTTTGGCCTCAGGACTTTTATCTGTTCGTGGTGCTTATGATCATAGGGGTGGTGTTTATTGCCCTGTTCACCGTAGCCTTCGGCCGTATTTTTTGTGGATGGATGTGCCCCCAGACCATTTTTATGGAAATGGTTTTCCGGAGGATAGAGTACTGGATCGACGGCGACCGCGGGGCACAGATCAAATTGGACCGCCAACCCTGGAACGCCGAAAAAATAAGAAAGCGTAGCCTGAAATGGTTCGTATTCTTTATTATTTCGTTTTTGATCGCCAATGTTTTTCTTGCCTATCTGATCGGCAGCGATAGGCTCATCCAATATGTAATGGACGGGCCGCTGCAACATCTCAGCATAATGATATCGTTGCTAATCTTTACGATGGTCTTTTACTTTGTGTTCGCCTGGTTCCGCGAACAGGTCTGTATCATCGCCTGTCCGTACGGCCGAATGCAGAGCGTGCTGCTCGACAACAAGTCGATTGTCGTTGCCTACGACCACAAACGTGGCGAAGCCGAAAACGGACGCAAGAAATTCCGTAAAAACGAAGACCGTGAAGCCCTCGGCCATGGCGACTGTATCGATTGCTTTCAATGCGTCAACGTATGCCCGACGGGCATCGATATCAGAAACGGAACCCAATTAGAATGTGTAAACTGTACCGCCTGTATCGACGAGTGCGATACCATCATGGAAAAAGTAAACCTGCCCAAGGGACTGATACGGTATGCCAGTGAAGATGAAATCGTAAAAAAGGACAAGTTCAGGTTTACCCCAAGGCTGAAAGGATACACCGCGGTGTTGACCATATTGATCGGGTTATTGATCGGTATGCTCTTTTTGCGTAACGACGTCGAGGCCGACATACTGAGACTACCCGGACAGTTATACGAGCACAAAGGCGAGAATAGCATCAGCAATGTCTATACCTATAAACTGGTCAACAAAACCACTAAGGATATCCCCGATGTACATTTTGAACTCATCTCCCACAAGGGTAAGATAGATTTGGTGCGCCAAGGAGATTTTATCGTACCCGCCCAAAAATTGGCCGAAGGCACGCTTTTTATAGAGATCAACAACTCCGCACTTAAAACCGATAAGGAAAAACTGAAAATTGCCGTTTACAGTGGCGATCAATTGATCGAAACGACCCAAACTATGTTCATGGGGCCAAGGAGCTATAAATAAATTTAGGGTAAACTTAGGCAAAGAAATGAAAACAAATTAAATATAAAACTATGAAACTAAACTGGGGAACCTCGATAGTCATTGCATTCATGCTGTTTATCAGCTTTATTTTATTCTTCGTGGTACGTATGAGTACCGATTACCGGGCCGAACACGACCTGGTCACCGAAGACTATTATAAGGCCACCATCGAATATCAAGAGGAAATCGATGCCGAACAAAATGCAAATACGAACGCACAGTTGCACGTAGAAAAATCTGTCGAAGGGCTCATAGTGAACTTTCCGGAAACTCTTGATACCGAAAATATAAAGGGAACCGTTTTCCTCTACCGACCGTCGAACAAAAATCTTGATTTTGAACTGCCCATCGGCCTTTCCGAACCACAGTTGCTGGTACCCGACAAACGACTTTTAGCGGGACGTTGGGATATCAAAGTCGCATGGCAGTACGAGGGTGAAATGTATTTGCACAAAGAACAAATTACGTACTAGCGGTTTTGACGCGAAGACACCCTACTAACTCAAAACCAATAGCTAAGGTCTTAACGCCTATCTGTCGGTACGAAGGTCTGACATCTAATTAACTCAAATCTTCTACCGGCAAGAATGGCTGACATCAAAATATCTCAATCCATCTGCCCTCGG
>JBATUY010000547.1:0-1603 GCA_049671465.1 Pricia sp.
ATTTCTTTGGGGTTGACCGAGGAACAATTTTTTAAAAGGACGCATAGCTACCGTTTTAATCCCGTCCCGCTTTCAACACTTACTTTAATGGTATTGCCGATCTCGAAAAATGGCCCCAAACATAAAAAAACCCCGTCTACCTGATGGCAAACGGGGTCTGGTCAAACTTGAAAGTATATGCTTTAGATAACTTTTACGTTCACGGCATTCAATCCTTTGTTACCTTCCTCCAAATCAAATTCGACCTCATCGCCTTCGCGAATCTCATCGATCAATCCAGAAATGTGTACAAAGTGGTCTTTTTCAACGCCCTCTTCATTGATAAATCCGAAGCCTTTTGTGTTGTTGAAAAATTTTACTGTTCCTTTACTCATGATAATGTAATTAAATTTATAATATATATCTCGTTTGACAAAGATGGTTCCATTTTTCTGTTATTCAAGGTATTAATCGGTTTATTTTTATTTTTCCGATGGACTTCTACTATCCAAAATCTCCCTTCAATGCTGTTTCTGAACGGGAAAATGGGAAAATTTCCCAAAGAAACTCCGGTTTTATTAGGATTTCTGCCAAAAAATAGTAAATTATAAAAAGTAAATATGAACTAAAACAGATATATGAGGCAACTTAAGATCACGAAACAAATCACGAACAGGGATACACAATCATTAGAAAAATATTTTCAGGAAATATCGAAGATCGATTTAATTACTGCGGATGAAGAAGTAGAACTGGCCAGAAAAATACGTGATGGTGATCAACTTGCCCTTAATAAATTAGTCAATGCTAACCTGCGGTTTGTGGTTTCTGCGGCAAAGCAGTACCAAGGAAGCGGTCTTCGCCTCTCTGACCTTATCAATGAAGGAAATATCGGCTTGGTAAAGGCAGCAAAGCGTTTCGATGAAACCCGCGGTTTTAAATTCATCTCCTACGCGGTGTGGTGGATTCGCCAGTCGATTTTACAGGCGATGTCGGAACAATCGCGAATGATTCGACTACCCTTGAACAAAATCGGTGAAATCAGTAAAATTAAAAAAGTATATTCTTCTTTAGAGCAGACTCACCAACGACCCCCGAGTGCAGTTGAAATCGCCAACGAACTTGATATGACCGTTGCCAAAGTGAAACTGGCCATGAAAAATCAAGGTAAACATTTGTCAATGGATGCCCCCTTTCAAGAAGGGGAATCTTCGAATCTCTACAACGTCATACAATCGAAGGAAACCACAAGACCTGATGCCGAAATGATGAAAGAATCCCTGAAAACGGACATCCAGCAAGCCTTGAAAGCACTTCCGGATCGGGAAAGTGAAATCATAAGACTTTACTACGGTATCGGAGAACGAAGCCCCAAAAGCCTCAATGAAATCGGCGAACTCTTTGATATCACGCGCGAGCGCGTACGACAGATACGGGAGAAGGCGATTCGTGTGTTGCGGAACAAATCGAACAATCAAGTATTACAAGCCTATTTGTAGAATCTATTTAAAACGACCTTATATAAAAGCCGACTCTAACGAGTCGGCTTAATTTTGCTACCATTGTACACAAAAGGCTTTATTAAAAGTCTTAAGCGCCCTTAAACTTGATTTATTTTGTGGTA
>JBATUY010000548.1:0-7140 GCA_049671465.1 Pricia sp.
CTCTATTACATTCTCGTCCAACTTGTTGTACTTGGCAAAATGCTCGGTCAACATAACAATACGGCGGTCAAACTCCTCTAGGAGTGCCTCATCGCCGAACGCCTTTATTTTGTTGCCCCTGGCAACGATTTTAAGCTTTGGAAAATATTTTTTGAGCAAATCTATATGCTCATTGCCCTGTCCAAAAAATTCTCTTGGGCTGATCTCGGTAAGTTCTACGATGAGTTCGTTCAAAAAATTTATAGGTTTAAGGTGAACGCCAGTGGCAAATCTTTCGCTTGGCTATTTATTTTGCACTAATTTTGTCCATCAATACCGTTGAAGGACCGAACAAATTTAATCAAAAAAATCAGTTTGTAGATTCAAAAATATATCAATAGTGCTACATGGCCATCATTACCCTTACCACTGATTTCGGACTCAAAGACCATTTTGTCGGCTGCCTAAAAGGTAGCATTTACAAAGAGCTGGCCGATGTCAACATTGTCGATATTTCGCACGATATCAGTCCTTTTAATATTCACGAATGCGCATACATCCTTGAAAATTCGTACCGAAGTTTTCCCGAAGGCAGCATTCATATCGTCGGGGTCGATGCAGAGCCCACCGCTGAAAACCAGCATATCGCCCTTCTGATCGACGGACATTATTTTATAACGGCCAATAACGGTATCATCGCCTTGATAACCTCAGAGCACAAACCTGAAAAGGTGGTTGAAATCAATATCCCCAATCCCGCTCACGGTTCGTTCCCCGTACTCGACGTCTTTGTACAAGTAGCTTGTCACATCGCCCGCGGCGGCACCCTTGAAGTCGTCGGAAAGCCGTTCAATGCCTTAAAAGAGCTTCGCGAGTTCACCCCCAGCGTAAGTGATGACGGAAACAAAATTATCGGAAGCATCATCTACGTCGACAATTACGGCAACGTGGTGACCAACATCCATAAAAACTTTTTCGAGGCCTATCGCAAGGGCCGCGACTACGAATTGGTGGCGAGATCTACCAAAATCAGCCGTATACATAACAAATACAGCGATATCATCAATTTTGATCTCGACAAAGGTCAACGTAAAGGGGCGGGTGACCTGTTGGCGCTTTTTAATTCTGCCAATTACATAGAACTGGCTATCTACAAGAGCGACCTGAATACGGTAGGTGGCGCTTCTACCTTATTGGGATTGGAATTTCGGGATACGGTTACGGTTTTCTTTATGTAGGATTTCGTTGTTGACAACCCGACCAAGCTGTAAGCCCACTGTTCGTAAAAGGAATTATACCGTTATTACACAGAGACCGGTTTGAAACGGGCCTTAAAAGGATGCATTGGCAAATGTTATCACCTCAAATTTTATAATCACCAAAATTAGCCCAACCAATGCCCTTTGTAATTGCTGCACGTAGAAATGGCAATGGTTAGCGCTGACCCCAACTAATTTCAATAATCGGCATCAATTGCCTTTTTAATACGAAATGACTTATAAACATTCGAAATATACTGGGCAGAATATCCTTTTGGATGCTAAAAAAGATTACTGTCTAAAAAACCAAATGACAACTAGCAAATAAAGGGCTTACACAATTCTTTACATTGGTTTTCTACCCGTCATTTTACCCCAATGAACTGGCGAAAACCAGAGCGGAGATGTTGATAAGTTTGTTTCGCTAAAAAGACCAATTCAAATATCTTTGTTTGTCTTGATTTACGTACGCTCAGCGTGCTTTTCGGACACATTAGAAACTAGACACAAAAATGAAATAAAACTACCCTATGAAGTTCATAGTATCGAGCACCTACCTGTTAAAGCAACTACAAATTTTGGGGGGCGTCATCAACAACAGCAACACCCTGCCCATTCTTGACAATTTTCTTTTCGACCTCAACAAAGACAAACTGACCGTATCGGCATCGGATCTCGAAACCACCATGAGCTCGGTCATTAAAGTGGATTCCAACAATCAGGGCGTCATCGCCGTGCCCGCACGTCTGTTGCTTGATATTCTAAAAACTTTCCCCGAACAGCCCCTGACCTTTGTGGTCGAGGACAACAATACGGTCGAAATCAGTTCAAATCACGGTAAATATGCCCTGGCGTACGCTGATGGTGCGGAGTTTCCGAAAGCGGTCGAACTGGCCGATCCAAGTTCTACCACCTTGATGGGCGATATTCTGGCCACGGCCATCGATAAGACCATTTTTGCTTCGGGCAATGACGATCTGCGACCTGTAATGAGTGGGGTTTTCTTTCAGTTTTCTACCGAGAACCTGACTTTTGTCGCCACAGATGCCCATAAGTTGGTGAAATACAGACGCGATGACGTGTCCGCTTCCGAAGTGGCAGAATTCATCATGCCTAAAAAACCTTTGAACCTTTTAAAGGGAATTTTAGGAGGCAGCGTGTCTGATGTACTTATCGAATACAACGACAGCAATGCCAAATTCAGTTTTGAGAATACGGAATTGATATGCCGATTAATCGATGGTAAATATCCGAACTATGAGGCGGTGATTCCCAAAGAGAATCCAAATAAGCTATCGATTTCCAGAAACCAGTTTCTGAGCTCGGTACGCCGCGTAGCGATTTTCTCGAACAAGACAACCCACCAGATTCGCTTAAAAATCGCCGGTGCCGAATTAAACATATCCGCCGAGGATATCGATTATAGCAACAAGGCCGAAGAACGGTTGACCTGCGCCTATCAAGGTGACGATATGCAGATCGGATTCAACTCCCGCTTTTTGACCGAGATGTTGAACAACCTGAACTCCGAAGAAGTTTCGTTGGAAATGAGCCTTCCGAACCGTGCCGGCATCTTGACACCAGCAGACGGACTCGATGAAGGCGAAAACGTGACGATGCTTGTGATGCCCGTAATGTTGAACGGATAAAATGAACTAAAAGATTGAGTTGCGTATAGAAAGCTCAACCCATCTTTCCTAGGCAGCGCTCTGGGTAAGCAAACCATTTGAGATTCGAACATCTTGGTGTCCGGAGGGGAGGTTTGAAGCTTAAAAAAATGTATCAATACGTTTGAAAACTTCCCGAGATTTGAGCATTAAATGAATTTTCTCGAATCAAATTTCAAGAAAATAAACAAAAAAGCCGTCCCGATGAATTTCGAGACGGCTTTTTTACTTTTTCGATCTCTATGCAATAAACCGAATCGTCATAAAGTAACTCGGCGATTCACCGTTGCTGGCCCTTACGGCATTGACTATAGGTAGCACAAAGGCAATAATCCCTATAAAAATTAGGCTTAAAATACCCAAGCCGAACAATAATATGGCGGGAATACTAAGCCCTACAAAAAGCAGCATGCTCAGTTGAAAATTCACGATGGATTTTCCGTGTTCGTCCATTCCGGCGATTTTATCCTTTGACGTAAGCCAAATGACCAAGGGGACTATGAGTCCGCCAAAGCCAGTGACATAGGTCAATAATTGGGAAAGATGGGTTAATACCAAAAGTGAATTGTTAGCCTCTAATGATTTGTTTTGATTGATGATTTCCATATTCTTTGTTTTTAGGGGGTTCTATATATAAGACGACCCAAAGTGGAAAACGTTACAGCTATAAATATTTGCGAGGATTGAAAATGAAAAAACCCGCTGCCACGATTGATGGAACGGGATTTCTTTGTATTCAAACGATGTACTGAATACTATAGCTTTTGACGTAGTTTACTCAATTTTTGTTTATCCTTTAAAATATCTTTTTTCTCGTCTAAGATATCCTCGTTTAGGTCCATGACTTCATTAGGACTCAGTTCACCCTTGCTTTTACCTTCGCGAAGCTCGGTTTCCAGTTCTTTGACCTCTTCTTCGCCTTTCTTGATATCCTCCTTGATATCATTGATATCATCCATCAGCTTTTCTAGCTTTTTTTCCTTCTTTTCAGCCCTTTTTTCTTCCTTTCGGGCCTTTTTTCGAGCTTCTTCAGCTTCTTCAGCTTCTTTTTCAGCTTCTTGGAGTCGCTGCTGTAAGTCCATTTCCTTTTGAGTGGTCTCCGAAGTTTCGGATTGTGCGTGAGATACCGTACCCATAAAAATAAAAGCGGCTAAAATATATATCGTGCGTTTCATAGTTTTGTTTTATAGATTATTAGAATCTACAAGGTAGGAATAATATCTACCTGATCTGATAGGATGCCGAAGAATTTTGACGCAAACCGAATCGCATGGCTACAGGCATTTTACCTACTTTTGACAAAATTTCAGAAGATGATTCCCAATGATACCATTGTTGCCTTGGCGACACCCTCGGGAGCGGGTGCCATTGCCGTTATCCGGATTTCGGGGAAGGATGCCATCACCCTCGCAGCACCCTTTTTCAAATCCATTCATGGAAAAAAATTATCCCTACAAAAAAGCCATACCATCTTACTCGGACATATCGTAGACGGCAAGCAGACTTTAGATGAAGTATTGCTATCCATTTTCAAGGGGCCGAACTCCTATACCGGGGAAAATGTGCTGGAAATATCATGTCACGGCTCGCCTTATATTCAACAACAGATTATTCAACTATTTTTGAGAAACGGATGCCGTATGGCCGATGCCGGGGAGTTTACGCTGCGGGCATTTCTCAACGGAAAAATGGACCTCTCGCAAGCGGAAGCGGTAGCAGACCTTATCGCCAGTGAAAATGCGGCCTCTCACCAAATTGCCATACAACAGATGCGCGGCGGTTTTAGCAACGAAATCAAAAACCTAAGGGACGAACTACTCAATTTCGCTTCGCTCATCGAACTTGAACTGGATTTCGCCGAAGAAGATGTGGAGTTCGCCGACCGTACCGCCTTCAAAGCCTTGGTCGATAAGATAAGAACCGTATTGAGACGACTTATCGATTCCTTTGCCGTGGGCAATGTCATCAAAAACGGCATTCCCGTGGCGATCGTAGGGGCGCCCAACGTTGGCAAATCCACCTTGCTCAATGCGTTGTTGAACGAAGAGCGTGCTTTGGTCAGTGAGATTGCCGGCACTACCCGTGACACTATCGAAGATGAAATTTCAATCGGCGGCATCGGTTTCCGCTTTATCGATACTGCGGGTATTCGTGAAACCGAAGATGTGGTCGAGGGTATGGGAATCAAGCGAACCTTTGAGAAAATCGAAAAATCACAGATAGTCATCTATCTTATCGAATCGCCAAAATTCGCTGTCGAAGGTTCACAGTTCAAAGTTGAAATCAATAACATTAAAACGAAGTATCCTAAAGTACCTTTACTCGTTGTCGCCAACAAGTCAGACCAGCTTTCGAATCAAGAAATGGTGTTCATCACCTCTGAAATCGAAAACGTGTTACACTTATCCGCCAAAACCGGAGAAGGCGTCGCAACTTTACAGGAAAAACTATTGGATTTTGTCAACACGGGCGCCCTTAGAAACAACGAAACGATTGTGACAAATACCCGTCATTATAATTCCCTGCTTAAAGCCCTTGAGGAAATCGATA
Source organism: Pricia sp. (assembly GCA_049671465.1). Classification (GTDB taxonomy): domain Bacteria; phylum Bacteroidota; class Bacteroidia; order Flavobacteriales; family Flavobacteriaceae; genus Pricia. The sequence goes on from JBATUY010000548.1 coordinate 5,456, forward strand.
AAGTACGATCTGGTATTGACGAGGAATTGCCCAGCGATTTAATGGCCATCGACGTTAGAGAGGCGCTGTATCATCTTGGGGAGATTACGGGGCAAGTTACCAATGACGAGTTGTTGGGAAATATTTTTGCTAATTTTTGTATCGGGAAATAATCGCTGGTTTAATTTGTACTCATTTGGTTTCATTTTATTGAAAATCAAATAGTTAAAAAAATTCTTATCTCTGTTTATTTTCCTTTTTCTACCCATTTTCATACTTTTAATACACCTCCAGTACATCTCGAACCCAATTTTAACTAAAAGGTGTACCAATTTCACCTCAGGTACCGTAATCGTTATCATTGAGATTTTTTTCGAGGTGTACTCATCAAAAAATTAAGGTTAAGATTATAAGTCTAAAGCAGAAAAAACTAAAAAGTGGGAAGTCAAGTTTGTACCTCGAATACTACGGTGGAAGCAGAAAAGACAAAAATGGTACGAAAAAACACGTTAGGAGTTTTGAATATTTGAAACTGTACGTTTATGACAAACCTCAAAATGCAGAGCAACAACGAAAGAACAAAGAGGCGTTGAAATTAGCAGAAAGTATTCTTACCATTCGTAAGTCGGATTTCATTAAGGGGAAATATAACATGCGGAATGAAAAGAAAGGGCAAATCACTTTCTTGGATTTCTTTCGCCAGATGAAAGAAGAACGCTATGAAAGCAATGCCAATTATGGCAATTGGGATGCCGCCCTAAAACATATCGAAAGGTACTGCCCAGAGCATGTGCAATTGAAAGATATAGATTCCGATTTCGTAAAAGACTTCAAGAAATATTTGGATGCCAAAACCAAGACGAAAGGTGGCACTCCCCTATCTCAAAATTCAAAATATACCTATTTCAATAAATTCAGGGCTGCATTAAGGGAGGCCTATACTAAAAACTTTATCCAGCATGATGTCGTCAAGTCCGTTAAAAGCTTCGAGCAAGCGGAATCAGTAAGGGAATACCTAACCCATTCCGAATTACAGGCGTTGTCCCATGCTTACTGTAAATATCCCGTTTTAAAAAGTGCCTTTATCTTTAGTTGCCTTACTGGATTACGATGGAGCGACATTGCCAAATTGAAATGGTCAGAGGTCAGGGACGAAGACCAAGGCGCACGGGTCATCTTCCGTCAGAAAAAAACCGATGGGTTGGAATACCTCTACATTTCAGGACAGGCAAGAAAATTGCTTGGTTATCGGAAAAACCCTAGCGAAAAGGTGTTTAAAGGCCTTAAATAAGGTGCGCATTTCAATGCTCAAATCCTTTCTTGGTGCATGCGGGCAGGTATAACCAAACATATCACTTTCCATAGTGCAAGACACACCAATGCCGTATTGCTTTTAGAAAACGGAGCGGATATTTATACCGTTTCAAAACGATTGGGGCATCGAGAAATTCGCACTACGGAAATCTATACAAAAATCATAGATGAAAAAATGAAGGCGGCAGCTAATATAATTCCTGAATTGGAGATGAACATCGCAGTATAAAAATAGCCCACCGAATAAGTCTAACAGAGTTTCATAAAAGGTTACTTTGTTAGACTATTAAAAAAGAAGGAAAACGGGACCAAGTCAAATAATATAGGACTTCTTAGAATCTCGTTAAGTTGCTGTAATGTGAAACCACAATTAGCGAAGTTCTTTCTTATTT
>JBATUY010000549.1:0-3088 GCA_049671465.1 Pricia sp.
GTATTCAATCTTCTCAGATTCAATTTTTGGGGCTTGTTTCGAGCTTATTTTCTCAATCTTCCTCATCAACATCTTCCATATCCTCGGGGTCGGGTGGCATTACGGCATCTGGATCATCATCGTCGAAATCTTCATAATCGTCTTCGTCGTAGTTCTCCATGGTATACTCCAACTTGGCGCTGATTTTGACCAAGTATTTAGTGTCGTCTGTAAGCACCTCGACAGCCTCTACCCGCTCGCCCTGGGCATTTTTGAAAGTGATGATATTACGGTCGTCATAACCATCGGGATATCTTTCCACCAGAAGCTTGAGCACCTCTGGGGTCAGTTTTTTAAAGTCGACGATGACACGTTTTAAATTTGGGTTGTTCTGTTTACTCATAAGTCTAAAAGATAGGCAAAAATTAAGGGCGCGACAATGGTAGCGTCGCTTTCTATAATAAATTTTGGGGTGTTTATATCGAGTTTTCCCCAAGTGATTTTTTCATTGGGTACGGCTCCGGAATACGACCCATAACTGGTCGTTGAATCGCTGATTTGACAAAAATAGTTCCAAAACGGAGTTTCGGTGCGCTCTAGGTCTTGATAGAGCATAGGCACAACACAAATAGGGAAATCACCGGCGATACCGCCTCCAATTTGAAAAAATCCGATACCGTCGGACACTTCGGGATTGGAATTGTCGGTGTACCAATCGGCCAAATAGGTCATGTATTCTATGCCCGATTTCATAGTACTTGCCTTAAGTTCGCCTTTTACTACATAGGAAGCGAAAATATTGCCCAAGGTACTATCTTCCCAACCGGGACAGATAATGGGGAGGTTTTTTTCGGCGGCGGCGTACATCCAAGAATCTTTGATATCGATTTCATAATGCTCTTCCAAAACACCTGAAAGCAGCAATTTGTACAGGTACTCATGCGGCAAATAGCGTTCGCCTTTGGCCTCGGCATCCTTCCAAGTCTTGACGATATGCTCTTGAATTCTCCGAAAAGCTTCTTCTTCGGGGATACAGGTATCCGTTACACGGTTCAATCCTTTTTCCAACAAATCCCACTCATCTTGGGGCGTTAGGTCGCGGTAATTCGGAACCCGCTTGTAGTGCGAGTGGGCAACCAAGTTCATCACATCCTCTTCCAGATTGGCACCGGTACATGACACGATATGCACCTTATCTTGTCGGATGATTTCGGCAAAAATCTTACCCAGTTCGGCGGTAGACATGGCACCCGCAAGGGAAACCAACATCTTTCCCCCTTTCTGGAGCTGTGCCTCGTAACCTTTTGCAGCATCGACCAGCGCGGCCGCATTGAAATGCAGATAATATTTTTCAATAAATCTTGATACTTCGCCTTTAGTCTTCGTCATCATCAAATTTTGAAAGGTTATTGCCGGATCTATAGTCTACGTCATACGTATTGTCGTAATCTTCGTCAACGGCCTCGCCCATAAATTTATAGCTTAGCATTTTGTAATACAATTTTGCCGCCAGAAAATCGGAGGATTTATCGTTGGGGTTCGGACAAAGTTCGACGATATCAAAACCGACCACGTTTTTCTCTTCGAATACCTGTTTTAAGAACTCCAAGGTTTCGTACCAGAACAGTCCGCCTGGCTCCGGGGTTCCGGTAGATGGCATGATAGATGGATCTAAGGCATCAAGGTCAAAGGTGATGAGCACGTTATCGGTCATGGCCTCTATGGCCTTGTCCATCCAAAATTCATCGTTGACGGTGTCATGGGCGAAGAATGTTTTTTCTTCGTCCATAAACGTTTTTTCAATGGCATCCATAGAACGGATGCCGACCTGCACCAAATTGGTGGTCTGACTGGCCTCGTGAACGGCACAGGCATGATTGTATTTCGTGCCCTCGTACGATTCTCGTAAATCGGCATGGGCATCGATTTGCAGCACCGTCAGGTTATCGAAACACTCGTTGAAAGCGCGAATGGTTCCAATTGAAATGGAATGTTCGCCGCCAAAGAGCGTGACGAATTTGTTGCGCTTGATATGTTCTTTTACCGTTTTGTGCACGGTATTGACCACCGCTTCCGGCGATGCATTTTCGGTAATGGCAGGGGCTAGATGAATGCCTTGTTCGTAGACTTCCGTATCGGTTTCGATATCGTATAGCTCCATATTTTCAGAAGCATCTAAAAACGCCTGTGGGCCTTTGTCGGCCCCTTTGCCCCAAGTGCTGGTACCGTCGTAGGGCACGGGTATCAAAATTACCTTTGCAGTTTCCAGCTGTGCGAACTCGTCGGGTATGCCGGCGTAATTCTTTGATGTGCTCATTCTATTACTATTAATGGTTATTTACTTATTTTACAGCGATATACCTCGTTTAATCGGTTACACCAGCTTTTTCTTTTTTGTCCTTTCGGTCGTCCTTTCCATTATTATGGCCATCCTTTTCATTCCTTGGATTATCCTTTCGGACGTCTATTTCATCCTTTTCGTCAGCCTCTTCCTTGCCCATTTCACCTGTTTTCCCATCCCTATTACCCGCTGAATTCTTGCCGGCACCGTACCCCAAGATTCCCAAAAGGTCTTCGGCCTTTTGTTGCGGACTAAAAAGTTCATAGGTCAATGCTCCATTCTTGTCCCTATCGATCAATATTTGCTTTGGCTGTGGAATCAGGCAGTGCTGCAATCCACCAAAACCACCTATGGTTTCCTGATAGGCACCGGTATTGAAAAACCCGATGTACAAGGGTTTGTCGCGCTTATATTTTGGCAGGTAAATGGCGGCCATGTTCTGCTCACTGTTGTAATAATCATCGCTGTCGCAGGTGAGTCCGCCGAGCAAAACCCGTTCGTATTCATCGTTCCACCGGTTGATGGGCAACATAATAAAGCGTTTGTTGATGGCCCAGGTATCGGGCAAGGTGGTGATGAAAGACGAGTCGATCATGTTCCATTTTTCACGGTCGTTCTGCTGCTTCTGATAGAGAATTTCGTAAATGGCACCGCCGCTTTCCCCTACCGTAAAACTTCCGAACTCGGTGAATATATGGGGTACCGGCACCTCGGCCTCTCCGCAGGTAATATTGATCTGATTGACGATTTCGTCGATCATATATTGGT
>JBATUY010000550.1:0-1676 GCA_049671465.1 Pricia sp.
ACATAACATAAAAAGCCTTCCCAAACAGGAAGGCTTTTTCAAAGTACTCGAGGCGGGAATCGAACCCGCACTCCAAAGGAACTGGATTTTGAATCCAGCGCGTCTACCAGTTCCGCCACTCGAGCATATTGTATTTCAACTATTTAACTCTCGTATCTACCTCCCGACACTTAGGGGCCGCCAAACGAGCGTATTCTATTTCAACCATTCTTACTCTCGCATCTACTTCCCAACACTTCGGGGCCGCCACTCGAGCATACTTGGTTATCCGATGATGTTCTCAATCGGATTGCAAAATTATAAAATAAATTGATTTCTTGCCCAAAAATATCAACAATTATCCTTTACCTACCCGAATAAATTTCTAAATTTGCACCTGCCTTAAAAAATCCTATCTAAGCATAGGTCACAAAAGGATAGCAACAAACAGATTATCAATATAGTATCCATGCCCTACCAAGTCCCCGAGCCTAAAATTTTCGCCTGTACCCAAAGTACTGCGTTAGCCGAAAAAATTGCCAAAGCGTACGGTACGGACTTGGGTAAAATTCATTTCTCGCGATACAGCGATGGGGAGTTTCAGCCATCTTTCGAGGAATCGGTGCGCGGGGCACGTATCTTTATTATAGGTTCGACAAACCCGAGTTCGGAAAACCTCATGGAAATGCTGTTGATGCTTGATGCCGCGAAAAGGGCATCCGCTAGGCACATAACGGCGGTTATGCCCTATTTCGGATGGGCCCGGCAAGATCGTAAAGACAAACCAAGGGTCCCGATTGCCGCAAAATTAATAGCTAAAATGTTGGAGGCGGCAGGCGCCACACGAATCATTACGATGGACTTGCACGCCGACCAAATCCAAGGCTTCTTTGAGAAACCGGTGGACCACCTATTCGCGTCGACCTTGTTTCTGCCGTATCTGAAAAAATTGAATCTGGATAACCTGATGATCGCTTCCCCCGATATGGGCGGATCCAAAAGGGCTTACGCCTATTCAAAGGCGTTGGAATGTGATGTGGTCATTTGCTATAAGCAACGCGCCAAGGCCAACGTGATTTCCCATATGGAGCTGATCGGCGACGTGAAGGGCAAAAATGTCGTTCTAGTCGATGACATGGTAGACACGGCGGGAACGCTTGCCAAAGCGGCCGATCTTATGATGGAGCGCGGTGCCCTGAGCGTACGCGCCATCACCACTCATGGACTGCTATCGGGCGATGCCTATAAGAAAATAGAAAAGTCGAAATTGACGGAATTGATCATTACCGATTCCATTCCCGTTACAAAAGAGAGTAAAAAAATAAGGGTTTTAAGCTGTTCAGAGCTGTTTGCCGATGTTATGCACCGCGTACATCACAATACCTCGATATCGTCAAAATTTTTGATGTAAAGCAGCGCGACTCATTTTTTTTTAGGGAAATTTGCACCCCTTTAAAACATGGGCCAACCCGAACCCTAAGATTAAAAGTTCGCTAAAAACAAAAATTATATTTTAATATTCATTAATTCTATCTATTTAAAATGAAGTCAATTACCATCAAAGGATCAGAAAGAGAAAGCGTGGGCAAAAAGGCAACGAAGGCCCTACGTAATGCTGGAAAGGTTCCTTGCGTAGTATACGGAGGGGAAAAACCATTGCACTTTTCAGCAGATGAACTAGCGTTCAGGGATTTAGT
>JBATUY010000551.1:0-34301 GCA_049671465.1 Pricia sp.
CGGGTAGTGTAACCTGCCCAAAAACACATCCGAATACAAAAAAGAAAACTGCTAAAAGCTTAGCCTTTCGATACCGCATCGCTCAGTTCGTTTATATCGCCCTGTTGCCATGGGAAATGGGTCTGTAATTCTTTTCCGGCCATTAGTATGCCGTCTATGATGCCCTGTTTGAAGTTATTTTTCTTGAATTGCGATTGGATGGCGTCGCGGGTGGTGTTCCAAAAACCGTCCGGTACTACCTTATCGATGCCACTATCACCATAAATGGCGAATTTTCTGTCGTTTACCGCCACGTAGATGAGCACCCCGTTTTCTTCTTTGGTGTTGCCCATCTTGAGCATCTGAAATACTTCTTTGGCGCGATCCATATGCGCTAAGCGGGTGTGGGCTTCTATATGTACCCGAATTTCTCCCGACGTGTTTTTTTCGGCCGCTAGAATAGCCTTGACGATGTCTTGCTCATCTTTCGTCGACAAAAAATCTTCTACTCTTGACATGGCAATAGTTTAAAATAGCAACTCATGCGGGAACATTGGATCACTCGAAATCAAAATCAACATCGGGTGCGTTCTCAGATCCGGGATCGGCGTTATACCTCGCCATTTCCTCGAACCCGAACATCCCCGCCAAAAGTTTACCCGGAAATTTGGTCGTATGTATATCGTAGGCGTTCACCTTTTCATTAAAACGGTCACGGGCGACGTTAATACGATTTTCGGTACCCTCTAATTGTGACTGAAGCTCTAAAAAATTCTGGTTGGCTTTCAGTTCCGGATACCGTTCTACGACCACCATCAATTTACTTAGGGCGCCCGTGAGTCCGCTTTGTGCCTGTTGAAAGGCCTCCATGTTCTGGGGCGTTAAGTTGCCGGCGTCTATAGTTGTCGAAGTAGCCTTGGCCCGCGCCTCGATGACATCGGTCAGGGTTCCCCGCTCGAAATCGGCCGCACCCTGTACGGTCTTGACCAGGTTGCCGATGAGGTCGTTTCTGCGCTGGTACGAACTTTCTACGTTCGACCAAGCGGTTTTGGCATCGGCCTCTAACTCGACGGCAGTGTTATTGAAACCGACGCCCCAAGTGTAAAGTCCGAATGCGATGGCGCCTATGACTAGTAATGCTATTAATCCTTTTTTCATGTGATGTGTATTGGGTAAAGACACGGTGCATCGCGACTGAACGGATTGGCTGTTTTTAAAAATACACCATGCACGGTGCTGATATTTGGCCCTCTTTAGGGTATTAGTATAAAATTTTTACGAAATGTTACATCAACGGGTCTGATTTTGCGCTGCTTTTTCGATTCGTGTAAGAGCTGTTCTTGAGGCGTCAGAGCTGTTCCTTCATCTTGACCAACTCAGCTTTGACACGCTCGAGCTTGTCTATGATTTCAAAATTGCTCAAGGTCTTCTGTCGATTTTCCTTCAGATGGGTCTTGGCACCATCGAGCGTAAAACCCCGTTCTTTGACCAAGTGGAAAATGAGTTTGAGGTTATCAATATCCTGGGGAGTGAACTTTCGGTTGCCTTTGGCATTTTTCTTGGGTTTCAGGGCATCGAATTCCTTTTCCCAAAAGCGGATCAAAGAGGTGTTGACGTCGAAAGCCTTGGCGACCTCGCCGATACCGTAATAGCGTTTTTCGGGAAGTTCTATTTGCATATTAATCTAAAGATTGATTTTCTTGTTGCGACTGTTTCAGCATGGCCTCGAACTCCTTGGCACTCAAACTGCCGTAGTAGAAATTGATGGGGTTGATCCGTTCTTCGTCTTTCCAAACTTCGTAGTGAAGATGGGGCGCCTCTGAACGACCGGTACTTCCTACAAAGCCGATAAGGTCGCCGCGTTTCACCTTTTGATGTCTTTTTACGTTGTATTCGCTCATGTGACCGTACAGGGTTCTATAGCCGTAGCCGTGATCGATGCGAATATGTTTGCCATAGCCGGAGGAATTATTATCCGCACGGGTCACTTTTCCGTCTCCAGTAGCATAGATGGGCGTGCCTTTTTTGGCCGAAAAATCCATGCCCCGATGCATTTTCCGTGCTTTGGTGAACGGATCGGTACGCCAACCGTAGCCTGATGCCATGTGTTTTAGATCCTCATTGCGAACGGGCTGAATAGCGGGTATGGCCATTAAAAGTTTTTCCTTTTCCGCGGCCAGATCGGTAATCTCGTCGAGGGATTTGGACTGTATCGCCATTTGCTTTTTGATGATATCGAGCCGTTTCGTGGTGGCGATGACCATGTCGGAATTATTAAAACCTTCGAGGGACTTGTAACGGTTCACCCCGCCAAAACCTGCCCGGCGTTGCTCTTCGGGAATGGGGTTGGCCTCAAAATATAGCCGGTAAATATTATTGTCGCGGTCTTCGATATTGGCCAAGACCTCTTCGATCTGTTCCATTTTACGGTTCAGCAGGTCGAATTGCAGTTCGTAATTATTGACCTCGCGCTGTAGGGAAAGTTCCTGGGGCGTGTTGATCAGATTGGTGTTCAGTAAAAGGATGAGCGCGAGCAATCCGAAGAAAAACGAGCCCAAAATGAAGAGGGCGATGTTCCGATAACGCCGCGATTTTTTCGGTTCTATCTTACGGTACGACAGCGTATCTGGATCGTAATAGTACTTTACCTTAGACATAGTGATTTAAACTACTTTTATATTTTAATTCTAATATCTATCCGTTAAATGATATTTTTGTTGTGTTATGCTCATATTTTCCTTGTGTTGTGCATAACCTTACAAATATAAAAATTGTTTCCTTTAAAACGGAACTATTTCCATAACCTTATATTTTTCAATGAACTCCAAAGATACAAGACAAAAATTCCTAGACTTTTTTAAGGAAAAAGGCCACAAAATTGTTCCGTCGGCGCCTATGGTCATCAAAGACGACCCAACCTTGCTGTTTACCAATGCGGGAATGAACCAATTTAAGGAATTTTTTCTGGGGAACAGCGTGGCCAAAAACACGCGGGTGACCGATACCCAAAAGTGTCTGCGGGTCAGTGGAAAACACAATGATCTGGAGGAGGTCGGAAAGGATACCTATCACCATACCATGTTCGAGATGCTGGGCAACTGGAGTTTCGGCGACTACTTTAAAGAGGATGCCATTCAGTGGGCTTGGGAGCTGCTGACGAAAGAGCTCAAAATAGATAAGGATAGTCTCTATATATCCGTTTTCGAGGGAAGTCAAGATGAGGACAAACTCGAAATGGATCAAGAAGCTTTTGACCTGTGGAAGGCCATCGTGCCCGAAGACCGTATCATCAAGGGCAATAAAAAGGATAATTTTTGGGAAATGGGCGATCAAGGTCCCTGTGGCCCGTGTTCCGAAATACACGTCGATATCCGTTCGGATGCCGAGAAGGCTAAAGTTCCCGGTGCTTCGTTGGTCAATCAAGACCATCCACAAGTGGTCGAGATCTGGAATTTGGTATTCATGCAGTACAACCGAAAGGCCGATGGAAAACTGGAAAATCTTCCTGCAAAACACGTAGATACGGGCATGGGCTTCGAACGACTGTGTATGGTCTTGCAGGGAAAGCAATCGAATTACGATACCGATGTTTTCACGCCCCTCATTCGTGAAATCGAGCAGATTACCGGTTCTGAATATGGCAAGGATGAAAAATCGGATACAGCGCAAGGCGAGAGGCCCAAAACCGACAAAAAAAAGGTAAGCCAGCAAGAAATCGATATCGCCATCCGGGTCATATCCGACCATATTCGCGCCGTTGCTTTTTCCATTGCAGACGGGCAGTTGCCGAGCAATACCGGGGCGGGCTATGTCATCCGCCGTATTTTACGTCGGGCGGTGCGCTACGGGTTTACGTTTTTGAATACCAAAGGTCCCTTCATGTACCGATTGGTCAATGTACTCACTGACAACATGGGCAACGCATTTCCCGAATTGAAAGAGCAGCGCCAGCTGATCGAAAATGTAATCAAAGAAGAGGAACATTCCTTTTTAAATACCCTAGAACAAGGCTTAGTGCTACTAGACCAGGTGGTCGCTAGCACCAAGGGAAAAGAAGTCAATGGAAAAAAAGCCTTCGAACTTTATGATACCTACGGATTCCCCGTAGATCTTACCGCCCTTATTTTACAGGAAAAGGGATACACTCTGGATGAAAAAGGCTTCAAGACGGCCATGCAAGCGCAAAAGGACCGTTCAAAATCCGCCTCAAAAACGACGACGGGAGACTGGACGGTCTTATCCGACGATCCGGAACAAGAATTTATTGGTTATGATTATTTGGAAGCACAGGTCAAAATCGTCAAATACCGGAAAGTAACCTCAAAAAAAGACGGCGAACAGTATCAGTTGGTCTTTAATTTGACCCCATGCTATCCCGAAGGAGGCGGACAGGTAGGGGATAAGGGCTATTTGGAGGCGGCCAATGGCGACGTCGTATATATTGTGGATACCAAAAAAGAGAATAACGAAATCATCCATTTCACCAAAAATCTGCCTAAAGATCCGAGCGAGACCTTCAAGGCCGTGGTCGATGCGACCCAACGCCAGCGCACCGAGGCCAATCATACCGCCACCCATTTGCTGCACCAGGCCCTTCGCGAAGTTTTGGGCACCCATGTCGAGCAAAAAGGTTCGGCGGTACATTCCAAATACCTGCGTTTCGATTTTTCGCACTTCGCCAAAATGACGGCGGATGAACTACAGGCGGTCGAGAATTTCGTCAATGCCCGTATTACCGGCAACCTTCCTTTTGAGGAAAACAGAAATGTACCCATGGAAAAGGCCTTAAAAGAGGGCGCCATGGCGCTTTTTGGAGAAAAATACGGCGATGCGGTCAGGACCGTCCGCTTCGGGAAATCCATCGAGCTTTGCGGGGGTACCCACGTGAAGAGCACAGGCGATATCTGGTATTTCAAAATTCGTTCCGAGGGGGCCGTAGCAGCGGGTATTCGGCGTATCGAGGCCATAACTTCCGATGCGGTAAAAGATTTTTATGAGGATAACGACCGCAAGCTATCCGAAATCAAGGCGAAGCTGAACTATCCACAAGATCCGATCAGAGCGGTGGAATCGCTACAGGAGGAAAATGCCAAGCTCAAAAAGGAAGTCGAAAGTCTCTTAAAGGAAAAGGCCAAAAATCTCAAAGGAGAATTGCAGAACGAACTGCAGGAAATCAATGGGGTACAGTTCTTGGCCAAGAAAGTCGATTTAGATGCCAGTGGTATCAAAGACCTTTGTTTTGAGATGGGCCACAACCGCGAAGATCTGTTTCTGTTGTTCGGCACGGAGCAGAGCGGCAAGGCGGTGCTATCGTGCTACATCTCTAAAAAAGTGGTCGCCGATAAAGACCTGAACGCCGGCACCATTGTCCGCGAATTGGGCAAATACATTCAAGGCGGCGGCGGCGGACAGCCATTTTTTGCGACCGCAGGCGGGAAGCATCCCGATGGAATCGATGAGGCGTTGGCCTTGGCGAAGGGGTATTTGGAGTAGTGCTAAGCTATTTGATATCATATGGATTAGACCTTACCGATGCAAAAGACACCAAGTCATGAAACTTCAGACCAAAATCCCGATTAAAAAGGCAAAGAACCAGATTGATTATAACAGTCGATTGGTGCTCCTCGGTTCTTGTTTTGTGGAAAATATGGGTAGGAAGCTCGATTACTTTAAGATTCGGCAGCTTCAGAACCCCTTTGGCATCCTGTTTCATCCTTTGGCGATCGAACAACTGGTTTCCGGGGCTATCAGGGAAGAACGCTATTCCGAATCGGATATTTTTTGTTTGAACGGACGTTGGCACTGTTTTGACGCCCATTCAGCTTTGAGCGATACATCCCCAGAAAACCTGATCGTCAATCTGAACCTCGGACTAGAAGCTACCCTAAATCATTTGAAATCGGCATCTCATCTGATTGTCACCTTGGGCACGGCATGGGTGTACCAACACTCGGAAACCGGCGCTGTCGTGGCCAACTGCCATAAAATACCGCAGCGGGCGTTCTCAAAAGAATTGCTTTCCGTCGCCCATATTGCGGACAGTTTGAAGCGTACGGTGGAAATGGTTCGCAGCGTCAACCCAAACATCCATTTTATTTTTACGGTTTCGCCGGTGCGGCATCTCAAAGACGGATTTGTAGAAAACCAGCGCAGCAAGGCCCATTTGATTTCCGCGGTGCATGAGGTGCTTGAGCTGCCTGAGACAGATACTTCCAAAATTTCTCACCTGAACGACGAAGCCGAGAGAGGGGCCCAAAGCTACTTCCCGTCCTACGAAATTATGATGGACGAACTCCGCGATTATCGGTTCTATAAGGCTGACATGGTGCACCCCAGTCAACTGGCCATCGACTACATCTGGGAAAAATTCAAACAGAAATGGATTTCAGAAGAGGAGTACCCGACTATTGAACAAATTGGCCACATTCAAAGAGGACTGCAGCATCGGCCCTTCAGCCCTGATTCGGAACAGCATCGAAAGTTTTTGGAATCATTGGCGGCGCAAATGGCAATAGTTCAGAAGGAATACCCATTCATCTATTTTTAAGATTATGATAATAGCTTTTTACGGGTTACACCGTGCCGAGGGCATTATGACAGAAAATTGTATTTTTAACGAGAAAAGTAGTATCTATGAAGGTTTCATTTAGAACGAAAGAGGAAAGTAATCGAGAGCAAGAAGCCTCGTTTTTACAGCTTTCTCCCATTGAAAGAATTCATTTTTTTATTGACTTTATGCTTCATACCCAAGATTTTTTAAACAGGAGCGTTTCCAAAAAAGCGAATAGTTTTCATGTTGAAATTACTTCCAAAAAGAAATGAAAGACTGGCAAGACGAACTGTATCATTTCATACGCCTTTGCAATCAGCACGGGGTTAGAATGTTGTTAGTTGGTGGTGGTGCGGTCAATTTTCATGGATATCAACGCAATTCAAACGACCTTGATTTTTGGTTGGAAACAACTGCAGTCAATTTTGAAAAATTGGTTTCAGTGTTCAAAGCGATGGAATACGAAATCGAAGATTTTCCCGAGGAGGTAAAGCAAGGCATGCAGAACATTTCGATAACCTTTGCCCCGTTAGGCCTGAATCTGGAATTATTAACAAATTTCTCGGTAGGAGAGCGTTTCGATAATGCTTATGATAAGGCCGAGATAGCTATTAGGAACAACGAACCAGAACTGAGTTGGCGCGTCTTGTCATATGAACACTTGATTGCGAGTAAATTAAAATCAGGCAGGCCGAAAGACCTTACTGATATATCTGAACTGCAGAAACGTAATAAAAACCAACCATAGGCTTCTGTTTGGCCCGTATCCGTATGCTTCAATCTATAATTCGTTGTAATTTCACCCCATGAAAAAAATCTTGATCGGCGTACTCATTACCTTGGCGGCTGTGTTCGTTATCCGCTCATGCTCCGATGACAAAGAAAAAAAAACGATTTTGCAGGAAAACTCCATGTTGATTCAACAGCAAATCGACAATGTATCGAAACTGATCGTGACCGAGGGCCATTTTGCAGAAGTGTACAATTACAAAGATTCCAAAGCTGTTTTCGGGCCTTTTGTCTCCGCAAAAAAGAAGGCACTAGTAGTCGTCAATGCCGATGTTACGGTTGCCTACGACTTGTCTAAAATTGATTTCGACGTCGATGAAGCTACCAAGACCTTACGTATTAAGAGCATTCCCGAGCCAGAGATCAAAATCAGTCCCGATTTCGAATACTACGATGTAACATCCGATTATCTGAATATGTTCGACGCTTCCGATTATAATAAGATCAAAAAAAATGTCAACGCTTCGTTGATGAAGAAGGTCAACAAATCATCCCTAAGAAAAAATGCCGAGAACCGCCTGATCAGCGAACTGCAGAAATTTTACATCCTGACCCATTCCATGGGATGGCGTCTAGAGTATCAAGGCGAAATTGTGGATGGCGATTTAGGCGATGCCGAAGAGTTGCAAAATGTTTTCTTAAGAGATTAGCCTAACATCGTAAAAGCCCGCAACTTTAAAATTGCGGGCTAATCTTCTTCTATAAACCAAGACGGAATACTTTATTTCACCGCCACTTGATTCGGTGGATATTGCATCAAAATTTCCGCTACAAACTCGCGGATTCGCTCTTCTTTCTTTTCAATATTTTCAATGTTGCCCAAATTGCCGACACCTTTACCCTGCCAGACCAGTTCTTTGGTGTCCGTGTCGATCAAGTCGATGTACAGTGAGCCTTCGGTACGGGTGCTGGCAAAAGCGCCGCCGCCCCATCCGCCGCCCCAGCCTGGGCCCCATCCAAAACCAGGGCCCCAACCGCCCCAGCCCCAGCCGCCCCATCCACCCCAACCGAAGCCACCGCCCCAGTTGTTATAGATATCGACTTCTTCTTTCTCTTTCGTAAAGATGCTGACCAACAGATCGGGGTTTTCCGATTTTGTAAAGCCCCTTTTAGACATTTCGTCCTCGATGGCCCTTAAAATCCGTTTCTTGTCCAAATCTGAAATCTGTACTTTATCAATGCCTGTTTTATAAAAGGCGTATGACTTGTACTCCGTGAAATTGGCGTCTCTATCGTAATCGGATAGTACTTGAACGGAGGAACATGAACTTAGAAAGAGTATCATGAGCATCGGGGCCGCTAATAATTTTAATGTCTTAATAGCTATTTATTTGAAGTTGTATCTCTAGTTTATTGTATTTTTAAGTATCAACAATCATGCCGAAGGTCAACGTTTATTGATGTTACGTGATTTTTTGGACAGCTGCATCAAGAGCCCATACCCACCTCATTGCCGGTTTGTTTTAGGGTCGTACCCATACGGACAATGGCGACACCCACTTTCACAGCAATGCCCACGTTTCAGGTGAAACTTCTCCGTAAAGACTTTATAGCCTTCTTCCGAGAGGTAAAAATCACCTTCCTCTATCGGTATTATCTTCTTCATGGGCTCAATTAGGGCGTTTTCCACCTCTAAAATTAATACTATATGTTGATAAACGGCCAAAAGCATTAATAAATCGTACATTTTATAGGCATTTCAAGGGTTTTCATCGATTCGGTACAATTGTTGGCAACATATTCAGGTTATCGATTATGCGGCACCTGTAACAATTAACTTTAGAGGTGTTCGTTTAAAAGTTGGACTATGATCGTTATATTCAAACATTTTTTCTACAAAAACTACGTCGGCTTGTCGCTGTGGCCCTTCATTATTTTGAAGAACGACGATTTGAAAGATGATATGGTGCTGATCAACCACGAGAAAATCCACCTGAAGCAGCAGCAAGAATTGTTGATCGTGTTCTTTTACATCCTGTATATTACCGAGTGGCTTTTACGGACTTTGTTTTATTTGGATAGCTATAAAGCCTATCAGAACATCAGTTTTGAGCGGGAAGCCTATGCCAACGAGATGAATCTGGACTATCCCGAGGATAGGAAGGCTTTCGGATTCCTAAGTTATTTTTAATAGGATGGTCTTTCTGTAAAACTATTCAAGAATCCTATCTTTGCGCGACCAAAAGCGGTTATGCAAGAAAAATCGGTAAACCAAGAAATTTCACTCCCGCTACTTACCGAAAAACAGGTATCCCTCTCGATAAAACGCGAAGATCTTATCCACCCATTGATATCCGGGAATAAATACAGGAAGCTCAAATACAACCTGATAGAGGCTAAAAAACAGGGCTTCGATACCATCCTTACCTTTGGTGGCGCCTTTTCCAACCATATTGCCGCTACGGCCTACGCCGGAAAATGGTACGGCTTCAAAACCATCGGGATTATCCGAGGGGAAGAACTATCCGAAAAATGGGATGCCAATCCTACCCTAAAATTGGCATCCGAACACGGTATGCGGTTCAAGTTCATCGCAAGGGACGACTATCGACGTAAAGAAAATCCATCCTATCTTAAAAGATTACAAATCGAATTCGGTGCCTGTTATGTTTTGCCCGAAGGCGGCACAAATGCTCTGGCAGTAAAGGGATGCCAAGAAATTCTAACTCCAGAAGATGCTACCTTTGACCTAATCTGCGGCTCGGTTGGGACGGGCGGAACGCTATCCGGAATCATAAATGCATCCTTTAAACATCAGCGTGTTTTGGGATTTCCCGCCTTGAAAGGCGGATTTTTAAACGAAGATATTCGTAAGTTTGTACTCAAGGATACTTGGGAACTGATTGAAGATTACCATTTTGGAGGCTATGCCAAGGTTACGGCCGAGCTCATCCGTTTTATAAATGATTTCAAGGCCCGGACCCAAATTTCCTTAGATGCCATTTACACCGGAAAGATGATGTACGGTATTCTAGATTTGGTCGCAGCCGATTATTTTCCGCCGAAAACGAAGCTTTTGGCCGTTCATACGGGTGGATTACAAAGTACGGCCGGCATGAACATTGTATTGAAAAAGAAAAACTTACCCCTATTGAATCTATGATGCGAAAAATAGGATTGCTTTGTGTTGCCAGTGTTTTTTTTATAGGATGTAAATCCAAAAAAACCGTGACCGCTTCGGTCGAGCACCGGCTACCCGAAAAGCCAAAGGAACTAACAGTCGCCCATGAAGTCGAAAAAATAGATGACGGGCTGTACGTAATGCCCGAAGATACGGGGGAATTCCTACAGTTCGAAATAAATTCGCCCCAAGAATACATCGCTACTTTCTCGGAAATCGCCCAGATGGAGATGAAAGCCTACGGCATACCCGCCAGCATTACCTTGGCACAGGGCCTTTTGGAAAGCGGTATCGGAAAAGGGGAACTGGCGCGTAAGACCAACAACCACTTCGGTATCAAATGCCACACCGGTTGGGAGGGCGATTTTGACCATCACGACGATGACGAAAAGGGAGAATGTTTTCGAAAGTACAACCACCCCATGTACTCCTATCGTGACCACAGTATCTTTCTGACCGGCCGTTCGCGGTATGCGTTTCTATTCGATCTGCCGAACGACGATTACAAACAATGGGCCAAGGGGCTTCGCAAGGCGGGGTATGCTACCGACCGGCGCTACCCTGAAAAATTGATCGCACTGATCGAGCGCCATAATTTAGACCGATATGACACCGCCGTAACCAAAGCGGGATACGGCAAGAATACAAAAACGCAGGTCGCCGTGGCTAAGTCACAGTTTGCCAGCCATATTGTCAAAGCCGGTGATACCCTGTACTCCATTTCAAAGCGGTACGCCGTTTCCGTCAACGAACTGAAACGATGGAACTACCTGTACGACGACAATCTATCGGTCGGGCAAGAGCTTACCGTGAAGACCCAAAGTTTTAACAAGTAATTGCTTTATGGATACCGACGACCTGTCTCGGGAAGCCTATACCGCGGCAATCTTGAAGCCTAAAACATTGACCCGCAATATCACCGTACATTTTGGGGTTTAAATTACTTAATTTCATTAGAAACAGTACGATTGACTATGATATATAAAAGAAGCAGTGCCCTCTTTGCCGAGGCGCAGAAATATATTCCCGGTGGCGTCAATTCTCCCGTCCGCGCTTTTAAAGCGGTCGGTGGAGACCCCATTTTCGTAAAAAAAGCTAAGGGGGCCTATCTCTATGATGAAGACGGCAATCGTTTGATCGACTATATCTCTTCATGGGGCCCGCTTTTGTTGGGTCACGCCTACGAGCCTGTCATCAACGCGGTCATAGACAAGGCCAAGGATGGGACTTCATTCGGTATGCCGACGGAAATCGAGACCGAGCTGGCCAAACTGGCAGTTTCAATGGTACCGAATATCGATAAGATACGATTTGTGAACAGCGGTACCGAAGCTTGTATGAGTGCGGTTCGCCTGGCACGGGGGTATACGGGAAAAGATAAGATTATCAAGTTCGCCGGTTGCTACCACGGCCATTCCGATTCGTTCTTGATTCAGGCCGGGAGCGGGGCGGTTACCTTTGGAAGTCCGAATAGTCCCGGGGTGACGCAGGGCACAGCTAAAGATACCTTATTGGCGAAGTATAACGATTTGGAAAGTGTCCGCAAATTGGTCGCCGCCAATCGGGGCGAAATCGCTACGATAATCATTGAACCGGTTGCCGGAAACATGGGCTGTATCGTACCGACTGGAGAATTTATCAAAGGCTTGCGCGAACTTTGCACACAGGAGAAAATATTACTGTTGTTCGATGAGGTCATGACGGGATTCCGTTTGGCCAAGGGCGGGGCGCAGGAGGCGCTTGGGATAGCTGCCGATATTTTATGTTTTGGAAAGGTCATCGGAGGGGGGCTGCCGGTCGGTGCATTCGCCGCCCGTTCCGAAATCATGGCACATCTGGCGCCGGAGGGGCCTGTATACCAAGCGGGCACCTTAAGCGGTAACCCGTTGGCCATGGCCGCGGGATTGGCCATGTTGACCGAACTCAACGAGCGGCCCGAAGTTTTTGACAGTTTGGCCAAGAAAACCGAGCATCTGCATCAAGGCCTAGATTCCGTTTTACGGCATAAAAACGTTCCCTATCAAATCAATCGTTTTGGGAGTATGCTGTCGGTACATTTCACCGATACCCCCGTGGTCGATTTTGAGACCTCCGCCAAGGGTAATAACACACACTTTAAGACCTATTTCCATGGCATGTTAAAAAAGGGGGTCTACCTGCCGCCTAGTGCCTTCGAGAGCTATTTTTTAAACGATGCGCTTAGCTACGAAGATCTAGATGAAACGATTTCGGCGTTGGACGCGCTAGAATTTTAGTCCGTCTTAAATGCCATCTCTTTTCGGGGTGACCATGAAATTATGGCCATTACTGAAAGCCTGTCGTACCGATTCGGAATTTGGATTCAGGTCGCTAAAAATCAGCCTTACATCCTCTTTGCTCTGAATTATATGATTCAATTTGAGCAAATTATTGACCAAATTTTAAGAATAATCCTACATTATGGTGTGTTGAATTTTAGTGAAAGAGTAAAATATAAAATTTAGTTCTACGTTGAGTTTGTAGTGCGATTTTTAAATCTTATTTTAAGATTTCATTTTTAGATACCAAGTAATATTCTGTCCATGCGGAGATTTAAAATCCTGATTGTTGCCCTGATTGCCGTGCCTCTAGTTTTTATGTTGTTTATGATTTACGGCAATACTTCGGAACCAAAACCGGAACCCAAGGTAGTGGTCGAGACACCAAAAACTCTGGAGACCGTTGCCGACCCCGAGGATATACTTTTATATCACAAAAAAAGAAAGAAGCTTCGTACCGTGCTTACGGCCTATTTCAAAAAAGCGGTGGCTGCCGGAGATATCGTAGGTGCAGGGGTAAGTATCGTAAAGGGTGATTCTATCTTGGTATCAGAAGGTTTCGGGAAAAGAAAAAGTGGTGGAAAGGATAAAGTCGACGGGGAAACCATTTTTAGATTGGGATCTTTATCCAAAGGCTTTGCCGGTGTTTTGGCCGCCGACCTAGAGGATGAAGGGAAGATACAGTGGAGCGATAAGGTGCGCGATTTTATACCCGAATTTCAACTGGGCGATACCAAAAACACCAATAAGATAACCTTAGCCCATATACTTTCCCACACTTCGGGAACCCCTTATCACAGTTTTACCAATTTAGTGGATGCCGGAATTCCCCTGCAAGAAATCGCCAAACAGTTCAAAGACGTAAAACCGATAAGCGAACCCGGCGCACTGTACAGTTATCAGAATGCCATGTTCTCGTTGAGCGGTGAAATGATGCGCAAAGTGACCGGGGAGAGTATTGCCGATGCGCTACAGAGCCGATTTTTTAATCCTTTGGAAATGTGCTCGACCACAACGGATTACGAAGTGCTTTCGAATAGTCCAGATATCGCTGTGCCCCATGTCCGCACGCGACACGGCTGGCGAAGTACCAAACTGACCGATAGCTATCACAATGCCATCGCCGCTGGCGGCATCAACGCAAGTGCTGGCGATATGGCCAAGTGGATGCGATTTCTGCTCGGGCATAACCCCGAAATTATGGACAAGGCCGCTTTGAGGGAAGCTTTCACCCCATTTATTGCCTTGAACGAAAATAACAAATATTACCAGCGTTGGCCCGGACACCTGCGTTCGTATTACGGTTTTGGATGGCGCATCCACAAGTTCTGGGAGGGCGGCAATACCACGGAAAAGACCATGTGGCACCACGGGGGCAGCGTAAACCACTTCCGTAACGAGATAGCGGTGTACCCCGATGCGGATTTAGGCATATGCGTGCTACTAAACAGCAACTCAGGCCTGGCACGCACCGTGATTCCCGATTTATATGAAATTATCGCGGACATATACGTCGAAGGCGATGTTGATGTTGCAACGACCGCAACCAGCGACACTAGTGATTTGATATCGACAGAGTAGCACCAAAAATGAACGGGTCATGAGACGTCTGACCATATCTTGACCGGACGTTTACCGCCGTCAATTTGGATGAACTGATTTTCGGAAATTTTAATACTTGAAAACGGCCTTAATTGCTGACCATTGGCATTTCAGCTATTAATCTCAATTTCCATCGTAGATTTGAGTAACCCCTTACCTCCGGCCATAAGGCCTTGAATTTTCTTGTCCTTAATATTTAAATCTACAAGAATGTGACTTGGGGATGGCTGTTCCATGTATTCCCCCTGCTGAATCGAATATTTTTGCTTTTGAATTTTTAGTATGTCGTATAGATAACATGCAAGAGGTCCGGCCGCCATTCCGGTTCCAGCTTCTTCTAAAATACCATACCTTGGTCCGAACATTCGGGATGTGACATCCCGTTCGGCATTATTGGTGTCGGTGGTGAAAACATAATATCCGATAAGGTCAAGCTCCTCACTTAATTGTTCGATAAGATTAAAATCGGGAAGTATGGTTTTTAGGATTCCCCTGTTTTTGACGGGAACCAATATAAAAGAGTTGCCCGTATTCACCAGCTGAATCGGAGCATTTGATATAAGGTCGGTTCTATTTAGTCCTAATGATTTTAAGATTGCATCTTCGTTGTAGCTTACATCGGTATATTTCGGAGCTAATTGTTCCATAAATGCCAAGTCACCGACCATCTGTATTTTGCGGTTGCCTTCAATGGTTTCCTTGCTCGTAGAATCGTTCTCTACCGCGTCAACTTGCCTCAAGTACGAAAATGTGGCTATCGTAGCGTGTCCGCAATGTGCTATTTGTCTATTCGGCGTAAAAAAGTCCAGTTTAAAATCCGCTGTTTTAGATTTGGAAACGAAAGCCGTCTCCGAGAGACCCACCTTCTTGGCGATTTCGAGTTTATTGCTATTGGAAAGTGTATCTGCATTCAAGACCACACCTGCGGGATTGCCACCTTGACCTTCATCAACAAAGGCATTCAGAATTTGTACTGTAATCGTTTTAGACTTGTCCATGCTATAATTTTAATTGTTATATCCAATAGACGCAGTCAGGTGTAAAAAGACGAAGTTAATTTGAATTATTTTCAAAATCCAATAATTTTCCGGTTTTATCGGATGCGACATTAGGGCAATCTAAAATGTTTTCCTTCAAAATTTCCCTTGCTTTTTGAACCCTTGATTTGGTGCCGGAGTACGATATCTTTAGATGTTCTGCCAGCTGTTTTTGGGAATAGTCTTGGAATGAGGTTAGCATTACGGCCTCTTTATGCTCAGCGGAAAGAGTTTCTATTTTTTGATTGATACACGCGCTGAGTCTTGAATAGTCAAAATCTTCACCCACGGTTTCAGGAATATCCAAGTCATCTATTTGGGAATGCTTTGAGCTGCTTTTTCTAAAATGATCCAGTATCGTATTTCTAGCAATTTGATAGACCCAGGAGGTAAGCTTCGAAGTATGTTTTAGCTGATGGATTTTGGTCTGCACCTTTAAAAAAACTTCTTGATGAAGATCTTTGGACGCTTGTTCATTCTTGACTTTTCCTAAAATGAATTTGTAGAGTTCTTCATTCAGGTCAATCCAAATCGCTTTGATTTCATCTTTCATAATAGGTATTTTCAGGCTGCTTCAGACAATATCGGAAAATCAAATAGATAACTATAATTTTTATACCAATGTTTTGTGCCGATTATAAGTAAGAGTTGCACAACTTCCTTCTTTTAAATAGGGCAACCGGCACTTATCGTTTTTGATGAAACTGAAAAAAGCCGTACAGACGTACGGCTTTTGCAATAATTTCAACCTTGCGAAAATCGGTTTACTTTCGGGAATGACGTTTTCGTTCACCATTCTTTGTCCCTTTCCGGTGTTTACCCTTTCGTTTTGCCATCTTCTCCCATTGGCTATACTGCTCTTCGGAAAGTATGTCCTTCATTTGGGCCTTGTGTGCAATCATTTGGTCTAATCGTTTGTTCTGCATGGCAAAGTGTTCGTCAGATGTAGGTCTTTTTGCCTGGTCATCTTCTTTCCTCGCTTTACGTTCTTCCCGTCTGGCCACACGCGATTTGGCATTTTCTAAATTCAGGCTTTGAATCTGTTTTTGCTGGGCATCTGTAAGGTCTAAAGCCAGGGTCATTTTTTTGGTCTTTAAAGTAGCCATTTGTTCGGGGGTCATATCGTTTTTGTCGTCCCGTTGTTGCTTTTCTCCTTTTTGTGCCACGGCGGTCATACCGACCAAACATAGTAGTACTACAATTGCTTTTTTCATGATATTTATTTTAAGGTTCCATTGTTTGATGGCAAATTTCCGCTAGGGTTTAGTCCGTATTAGGGGTTTATCAAATTTTTAACGATGAGACGTTTCCGCTTCGCCCATAAAAAAAAGCACGGAGTAGGTCCGTGCTTTTCTTTCAGTAAGTAGGTCTGGTTCTTCCGGACTCGAATGGCATCCGGTAATTTTTATTCTTCCAGGTCGATGCTTGACACTTGCTCGATATCGGCGGTCGCCATATCGACCGTTTGGTGAGTCTTGTCGACGCTAGTCTCGTTATAATAGATTAAAGATGCGATGGTAAATGCGGCTAGATAAAGCGAACTTTTTATTTTTTGGGACATGGGGCGTGTTTATTAATTCTGAGACTAAAGTACCACATAATCGGGGCGCTCAAAACTTCTTGTTGTGAACTGGGGTATGGTTGTGGTCAAACGCCTTTATTATGTTGTTTGGTGTTTTTCGCTCTGCGTTTAATGCAGTTTGTCGATGTTTAGGCATTTTTTTGGTGTTAAGTATTCACGTACCGTAGTTAACCAAATGCTCTTTATGGTCAATGCCGATTCTTGAACACTACCTGATGGGGTATAAATTACCGATGAACGGTTTATAGCTGTTCTCTCGCTTAGCAATTCAAAATAAAAAGTATGGCTTTGGACCCATAAAAATTCAAGTGTTAAAATGCTGGGAGAATAAATCCATGAACTAGAAATTATGGAATTACTAAGTTTTTAAAGGTTAAATTGTCAATTTGATAATGCAGTGATTATTAAGAAACATCCCACAAACTATCGGGAACAATATTTAGACAATTTGCCGTTATACTATCTCAACAAAACCAATAAAGGTATTTACGTAATGAACAAAAAGAGTTTTATACTTACCATTGCAACGGGTCTTTTACTTGTCAACGGAGTTTTTGCAAGCGACCTTACTACGGAAAAGGATGAAAGGGTCATCAATTCCGTGAATTATATAGAAGACGATGCCGATTTCGAATTAGGCTTCGATACGGCCGATTATTTGCCGGAAGATTTTAATCCGTATAAGTTATATGTCAACTTAGATGCCATTGTCTTTATCGAAGACGAGGCAGACGTTGATGTGAATACGAAGAAGTATCTTCCTGCGAATTTCGACGCTTACGCATATCCGACGGATGTCGCCGCCATTAACTACATTGATGAAAACGATACCGTTGAATTGGAAATTGATACCCAAGCACATCTTCCCAAGGGATTTAACGCTTACAATTGAAGCGTAAATCGGCCTAAACGATAGGCAGGTACGAAGTTTATCGTATTCATTGGAGGAAAATATTTCATCAAACCTATACAAAGCCTCCATATGATATGGGGGTTTTGTTGTTTTCGACAGGGTCGACAGGGTCGACAGGGTCGGCAGGGTCGGCAGGGTCGGCAGCGTCGGCAGGGTCGGCAGGGTGGACTGATTCCGTTGGGCTTATCGGATGGGCTTGGGTGCAAAAATGATGACTCCATGTGAAGTCGCCACCGAAAAACCTGAGGGGCTACTGTCGTAAAGAGGATAGATTGCCGTTCAAAAAATCAGGGGAATCACAAACTTAAACATGAGCACTAATAATCCAACGGATATCAGGTTCAACACAATACCCGTCCGCGCCATTTGGTGTACCTTGATATGTCCACTAGCGAACACGATGGCATTCGGCGGCGTAGCCATAGGAAGCATAAAAGCGCAACTGCTGGCGATGGTCACGGGAATCAATAGGTATAGCATCGGAATACCTAGCCCTATAGCGATACCCGCGACTACCGGAATCAGAACGGCGGTCAAGGCTACATTGCTCATGAGTTCGGTCATAAACAGCATAAGGGTTATCAGCAATATGGCGGTAAACAAAATGCTGATTTCACTATTGGCTATCGCTCCCGAGACCACATCGACGATACCACTGACCGACATGCCTTCGGCCAATGCGAGTCCGCCACCGAACAAGATCAGAATGCCCCAAGCCAGTTTTTGGGTATCTTTCCAGTCGATGATGAAGTCCCCTTTTTTCAGATTATAGGGAATGGCGAACATGGCGACGGCGGCCATCATACTGATAATGGTATCGTTCAGTTGCAGTTCGGGGAAGATGCCGTTGATGACCGTTCTGAAAATCCAAAGAAAGACGGTGACGCCGAAAATCACGAGTACCTGTTTCTCTTTTCCGGACATGGGCCCCAATTTTTCCAGTTCTTCCTGTATGACGTCTTTTGAGGCCGTGAATTTTAAGGTCCCGCTGGGGTACATCCATTTGACCAGTACGATATAAATAATGGCTATGAGAATGGTCGAAAAAGGAACACCGATGACCATCCACTTTACAAACGAAATCTCCATATCGTATTCGTTCTCCAGTAAACCGATCAGCACTGAATTGGGCGGTGTACCGATAACTGTAGCTATTCCGCCCGCATTGGCAGCAAAGGCTATGCCCAACATCACGCTGAGCGCAAAGTTTTTATCGCCTTTGGTAAAGCCGTCTTCATCGTCTACCAGCAGTCCGATGACCGACATGGCAATGGGTAGCATGACCACTGCGGTCGCCGTATTGCTGATCCACATGCTCAAGGCGGCGGTAGCTATCATAAAACCGAGAACGACTTTATTGGGCGTGGTGCCGGTTATTTTTATGATGTTCAGGGCGATACGTTTGTGGAGGTTGACCTTTTCCAGGGCCAGGGCGAGCACAAAGCCGCCGAAGAACAAGAAGATGATGGGACTCCCATAGTTCGCCCCCACATCGCCGATCGGCATGATGTTCAATATGGGGAACAATAGCAAAGGCAATAGGGCCGTAACCGAAATCGAGACGGCCTCGGTAATCCACCAGATGACCATCCAAACGGCTACGGCGATGACGGCGTCGCCCTGTTCAGAGACCATTTCGAAGGGCAGATTGTTCAGAATGAAAAAGAGGATGGGGCCGAGAAACAGGCCTAGTTTTTTGCTCAGGTTCATAGGTGGCTATTGTTGCCTCTAAGCTATGTTTTTTCTTTGGGAAGCCGAAATAAAAAATGGGATGCTCGAAGGCAATGCTCTCTAATGATACTCCCACGTGACCTATCTCTTATCTAAAAAGACAGGGGCATCGATAAGCACGCTTCATTACCTGGCGCGTTATCAGTATACAACGGAATCCGAAGCAATGGGCGGCAGTTCATAATTGCCATAGTCTATGGTAATCTGGCCGTTTTTGAGACTTTGGGTGCCATTTGCATCGAGCTGGGTGTTGAAGACGTACACCTTTTTCAGTTTTTTGAAATCCGCAAGTTGCTGCAGGTGGGGTTCTTGAAATTCAGTGTCCGTCAGGTTGATAGATTTCAAGTATTCGGATGCAGAAGCCAGTTTTTCGATACTCTTTCCAGTGATGCCGGTATGGTCCACATCTAAAACTGTCAAATGGGGAAGGGTCGCCAACTTCTCGAAAATAGCGTCCGTTACCTCAGTGCCGCCCAGATCTAATATGGCGATCTGTTTTTTCAAGGGATGTAACAGTTCAAAATCCGAATCGGAAAAGGAAGGTTTATTGAGGCAGGAGACTTTTAAGAAATTGGTTGACTTGCTGATCTTATCGATATGGATACCCTTGTCCTTCAAGGCTTCGATGCTGTCTTTCGATGCTTCCGCGATTTCCACATCGGGGTAATCGTTGTTCATTTTCTTTGGAAAAAAGGACTGGAACAGCGCTTTGTCGAGTCCACTTTCCGCAATGGTTCCCTCGAACGGATGTCCGGCATCCAGCCAAGCACCGATCAGGGCGATTTCTTCCTTTGAGGGCTGGGTCTTACCTTCCGGTGGCATATGGTCGTCGTTGTCTTTGGGAAGGTTCATGCGGACGAATATTTCGCTATCGGATGCTTTGTGGGCCACGACCACATCTCCGTTCTCCCCGCCGGCCAAGATACCTTCCTCGTTGTGTAACAATAACTTCCCCTTGGTTTTTTTAGGATTGTGGCAGCTTACGCATTTATTGTTCAGAATAGGAACGACAACATCCTCATACAACAAGACTTCCTCCCAATTCTTTTCGTTCAACGCAATTTCCTTTTGTTCAAAAGTTTCATATCCCAAGGCCGATTTAATGGAGTTGGGCAGCGGTTCGACCAGATAATCTTCCCCGTGGGTGATGTTGCCGCCCTGATGTCCGGTAAACGATATCAGTAGAAAAAAGAGGATGGAGAAAGCGAAGATCGGAATTTTGGAGAGAAAGTCCATGGGCCTCCATTCCCGCAGCCGGGCGTACATCAAAAAACAGAACAGCGCGGTGGCGATACCCGACCACAAATGCCACTTCACCGTATCGAAGCCGTAGCCCTCGCCCAAATATTGTAAGTAGCCCGTAATGCAGGCCAAGGTGGCACTGAAACCGGCCCACAGGTAAATAAGGCCGATAACCTTGGCGTACTGCGCTGTTTTTCTATCGTACCATTGCAGCAGTAATCCCAATAAAATAAACCCGATAGGCAAGTGCACGACGAGGGGATGGAGGCGGCCAAGAAGTTGTTTTACTACGTCCATGTACTATTTTGTTTCCCAGAGAATTTTAGCTTTATTTAAAACCGACCGCATTTTGCGATGGAAAAAATGCCGTGGGCAAATTCTTTTGGCTTTTATTTTAACGAATAATTTTTCAAATTAAATTTCTCCTGGGATTGAAAAAAAACCTCGAATCCAAATCCTGAATCACAAGCCCTGAAATCAAATTGCCTTAACATCAGTTCCAAATCCCAAATCCCAATCTTAAGTCCCAAGTCCCAAGTCTCGAATCCCAAGTCCCAAGTCCCAAGTCCCGAATCCCAAGTCCCGAATCCCAAGTCCCGAATTCCAAGTCCCGAATCCCGCACCTAAATCCCACCACTTAGTTCTCCATCCTCTTTTTCAAGGCGTCCATCATAAAAACGTTCGCCTTCCATTGGTCCGCGACCGGGAGTCGGGTGTAGGGCAGGGTCGGCATATAGGTGGGCGGCCCGAATTCGGTGGTGATGGTAAAGGGTCTGTCGTTTTCGCCCCATCGTTTTCGAATTATCTTTTCCCAGATATCGAGATGGCGCTTTAGGGCTTTCTCCCATTCAGGCGCCTGGGGGTCGTTGACCTGTGGCCCCTCAGTATGACCGACCCGGGCGTGGATATGGTGGCTGCGGCTTATGACCTTGTTTAAAAGTTCGTCTTGATTTTCCAAGAGCGATTCGTGCACGACCATCCAATGGCTGATGTCAAGATTGAGCTGAAGTTCGGGAATGGCCTCTAAATAATTTTCGGTATCACGTAGGTTAAAACTGAATCGGCCCCTATGGGTCTCGTGGTAAATGGGGATGTTACTTTCTTTGGCCATCTTGTTTGCGGCATCGATAAAGGCCTTGTTCTGTTCGAAGGAAAAAAAGTCGCTTCCGGTGTGGCAGTTGATATAGATAGGCTTCCAAGCGATAATTTTTCTGAAGTTCTTGGTGTAGGCTTTCAGGCTTTCCTCGAAGGGGATGGATGTATCGGTGCCATTCAAGAAGCCCACGACCAACCCATGTTTTTTCAATGCGGTTTTTAATTCTTGTTGGTCTTCCGGGTCGTTAGGAAACCAGGTTTCGATACCGTCATATCCCGATGCCTTTGTTTTTTCACAGAAAGCATCCCAAGAAACGCTTCTTCCCCAATCGGTCTGAAAGAATTGGAGTCGATCTTTTTGTTGGGAGTTTGAGGCAAGCGTGGTCAAGAGTAGGAGTACTAGTAGCGGTATTTTCATATTTTTATTACAATTTTTTTGTCTCTTGCTTTGCGGCTATGGTGTCTCTGGATTTCAGATTTCACAGTTTTTGGAGGTTTGGGATTTAGGAATAAGGTTTCGGTATTTCAAGTTTTTTCGATTCCAGTTTTTTTTAAGTTCTTCATTTTTTAAAATTAGGCCAGCCATTATTTGATCTCCAAGGGAGCCTGTGCTTTACGCCAATATCTCCCTGATAACCTCTCCTTCAACGTCCGTTAGCCGGAACGGCCTTCCTTGAAAATCGAAGGTAAACTGTTCGTGGTCAAAGCCTAATAAATGCAAAATAGTGGCGTGCACGTCGTGTACCGATACGCGCCCCTCGACTCCTGAAAAACCGATTTCATCGGTTTGGCCGTGTACAGCGCCTTTTTTTACACCACCGCCGGCCATCCACATCGTGAAGGCGTCGCCATGGTGGTCACGGCCCTTAAAGCCCATTTGTTTGCCTTCGCGGTTTTCCTGCATAGGGGTGCGGCCGAATTCGCCGCCCCACACGACCAGAGTCTCATCGAGTAATCCCCGCTGCTTCAGGTCAAGCAAAAGGGCGGTCATGGGTCGGTCGACTTCACGGCATTTGTTGCGCAGGCCGATGTCTACCGCGGTGTCGCGACCCGTGCCGTGGGTGTCCCATCCCCAATCGAATAACTGTACGAAGCGTACGCCGTCTTCGACCAGTTTTCGGGCCAAAAGGCAATTGTTGGCGAAGGATTCCTTGCCCGGTTCGACCCCGTACATTTGTTTGATGTTTTCGGGCTCGTCGTTGATGTTCATGACATCGGGAACGGCAATCTGCATCCGGTAGGCCATTTCGTATTGGTTGATACGCGCCAAAATTTCGGGGTCGGCGTATCTGGCATATTCCTCTTTGTTTATTTTGTTGATGGCGTCGATGGTGCTCCCTTTTAGGTCTCTCGAAATACCGTCCGGATCGTCTATGTACAGTACGGGGTCACCTTTTGAGCGGCATTGCACGCCTTGGTACACGGAGGGAAGAAAACCACTGCCCCAAACGCTTTTTCCCGCACTGGGCGCTTTACCCCCGGAAGTAAGCACCACAAACCCGGGCAAGTTCTGGTTTTCGGAACCCAAGCCATAGGTCACCCACGACCCAATACTCGGCCGACCTAGGCGTGGACTCCCCGTATGCATGAACAACTGCGCCGGGCCATGGTTGAACTGATCGGTATGCACCGCCTTGAGAAAGGCTACTTCGTCAACGACCTTTTTAAAATGCGGTAGGTTATCGGAGACCCAATTGCCGGATTCGCCCTCTTGTTTGAAATTGGCCTGGGGCCCCAACAATTTGGGCGTACCGCGAATAAACGCGAATTTTTTGCCTTCGATGAGCGATTGCGGACAGTCTTGATTGTTCAGCTTTTGCAGTTCGGGCTTGTAATCGAACATTTCGAGCTGTGACGGTGCTCCCGCCATATGCAAATAGATGACATTTTTGACCTTAGGCCCGAACGGCGGCGCCAAGGTCGCCAATGGATTCAGGTCGCGATCTGAAAATCCGGATGTCGCAACGGATTTCTTATCGTTCAAAAAATCACCGCATCCGGCAAATATCGAGCCTAGCGCCAATCCGCCCATGCCGGTCGCGCACTGTTTGATGAAATGGCGGCGGGTTTTGGCTTCCGTTTCGCGAACAAGCTTTTCTTGAAGCAGTCTTTTTACAATGTCTTTCACAATACTGTTGTTTTAATATTTTCAAAACGATAATACCAGTCGAGCTGTCCGGTTGAGATTCGTTTATGCCCATTGGGCGAGCAGCTGCTTTAAGTTCTCGTTTTTCTCAAAAACAGCCGAAAGGTTTCAACGGGCATATCTACCTATATAATCCGAACCGTGTTTTAAATTTCCCTTAGGCTTTACTCAAAAATTCGTCCAAGTTCATAATCGCGTTCGCCACCACGGTCAGTGCCGCATGCTGCGCGGTAGGCCGCTCCTCAAACGTAAAAAACGTGCTATCGAGCGCATCCCCGTCATCGAATTCCGAGAGCGATGTTTCATATAGTTCTTTTAGGGCCTCCAGTTTTTTGGGTGTAATTTTAGAGTAGGTCGCTTTTTCGTAGCCTTTCGATATGCCCATATCCACATCTTCACCGGTCATGGACTTCGCCAAGGTATACGCGGCCTCGAGATAGACCGGATCGTTCAAAGTCACCAATGCCTGTAAAGGCGTATTGGTCACGGTACGGCGAATGGTACATACCTCACGGCTACCCGCATCGAAAGTGATAAACGATGGATAGGGGCTGGTTCTTTTCAAATAGGTATACACGGCCCTGCGGTATCGGTCCTCTCCCTCACTTTGCACCCATGATTCGGTATTATAGACCGATTGCCAAACCCCGTCAGGCTGGGGCGGCATCACACCCCGACCGTACATCTTGTCGCTCAATAGACCGGAAACGGCCAGGGCTTGATCCCGAATCTGCTCTGCGGACAACCGTCTGCGGGGCCCACGGGCATACAAATCGTTCTTTGGGTCTTTTTGGTAGAGTTCGGGACTGTTCTTCGAGCTCTGCCGGTAGGTACCCGACATGACGATATCTTTGATCAAAGCCTTGATATTCCAATCGTGCTCGTGCATAAAGCGGAGCGATAGCCAATCCAATAATTCGGGGTGTGAGGGCGGATCTGATTGTGTGCCCATATCCTCAACGGAGGCCACGATGCCCCGCCCGAAAAGCTGATGCCAGACACGATTGACGAATGTACGGGCCGTAAGCGGATTCTCTTTGCTGACGATCCATTTTGAGAGTCCCAATCGATTTCCTTCCCAACCGGACTCCCAATCATTTAAGGTCTTTGGAACACCGGGCGCCACCGTATCGGTTTTCAATAACCAGTTGCCCCTTTCGAAAATTTGTGTGGCACGCGCCATATAGCTATGATTTTCCTGCATAATCGGCAGCAGCGGGGTGTCGGCGTTCAAGAGTTCAAGAAAGCTTTCGGTAATATTTTGATATCCCGATTGCGCTTTCCCGGGAATATCCTCAAGAAAAGCGAACCAAGTGATATAGCTGGTGGAGACCTGCTTGGCAATCTTATCGTTATTGGTCTCAAAATAAAGATCGATAATTCCCTCCGTGTTCTTGAAAGGAATTTTTCGGATCGTGGTGCCATCGGTCTTGTTCGTAATAAACCGCGCCAGCACCTCGCCATTGGCGTCGTTTTTTCTAATGGTCATCTGGGTACCGTCGATATCACTACGATACTTCATATACATAAACCCGGCCCCTCGGGTATTTACATTTTTTAGGATACACGAACCATCGTCCCACAGCGCCAGATATTTGGTATCGGCCAGTTCGCCGTTGTTAAAATCGACCGCGTTATGCGCCAGATACTTAGGTTCATTAAAGGTTAAAAAATCGCTATAAATTTCGGCTACTTCTTCCGAACCGTATTTTTCGACCCACGCGTTGACGCGTTCAACATCTTGCTTTTGCCCATCATCGTAAAAGCGGATATTCGGACTCTCATCTGGTGTATCCTCGTCCCTTGAATTGTTAAAAAAGGCCATGGCCTTGTAGTATTCCTCATGCGTAAACGGGTCGTACGGGTGGCTGTGGCACTGTACACATTCCATAGTCGTACTTTGCCAAACGGAAAAAGTAGTATTGACGCGGTCGATGACACTGGCCACTCGAAACTCCTCATCTTCGGTGCCGCCCTCATCGTTGTTCATCGTATTTCTATGGAAGGCCGTCGCGATCAACTGATTCATCGTCGGGTCCGGCAACAGGTCGCCTGCCAATTGTTCCGTAGTAAATTGGTCATAGGGCATGTTCTGATTAAATGCCTGTATTACCCAATCGCGATAGCGCCACATATTCCGACCCGTATCCTTTTCATAGCCTTTGGTGTCGGCATAGCGGGCCAAGTCGAGCCACCAACTGGTCCATTTTTCGCCGTAATCCTTTCGGGCCAAAAGCGTGTCGACCATGTTTTCGTAAGATAGGTCGCCTTGCGTAAACGCATCGAAAAGTTTTTGGTCCGGGGGCAATCCCGTCAGGTCCAAGGCTACTCTTCGGGCGATGATATTTTTTTCTGCGGATGGATTCGGTCGCAGGGCTTCGTTCTCCAGTCGCGCCCATATAAAATTATCGATACCGTTTTGGATAAAGTTGGATGGCCCGTCCGCCGAAAATCCCGCTTCTTGCGATACGGCCGGTACCTTCACGTTTTCGGGAAGCGAATAGGCCCAATGTTGCCCCCATTCCGCCCCTTGATTTATCCAACGGGTCAAAAGATCGATTTCCTCCTCGGATAACGGAGGTTTTTCATAGGGCATGCGCAATTCTGGGTCGGTTTCGTGCAAGCGTTTGATCAGCTCACTACCGGATGCATCACCGGGAATAATGGCCGGAGTACCGGATTTAGTGGCCGCAAAGGCTTCTTTTTCGAATAAAAGGCTGAATCCCCCGTTTTTTTTGACCCCTCCGTGGCAGGAGATACACTTATTGTTGAGAATAGGCTTGATCTGGCTGCTGAAATCCACACGCTCCGTTTCGCCACAAGATTGTAGAATGCTTAAAGCGACCCACAAAAGGGCGGAAAACACAAAGGGAAAACGTCTGTAGATTTTCTGTCTCATGTTAAGAAAAAATTCCAAAACAGGATTACACCTGCGTTATTGTTTAAAGATAAGAAGTTATCTATAAACACAGTATAGACAATGCTCTACAAAACATGGATGATTCTTTGATTCAATAGCATGTTTATGAGGATATCTCAATAGGTGAGCCGCTCGATTAAATCATTGTTTTTAATAAATAGGATGGATGCCTGCGTGCTTGCGTCCCTTTTTAAATCTATTTTTTTAATATGGCGGATATCGCCCTGAATCAGCAATCCGCTTTCTTCGGAAGCCATCGCGTTGAAATTTCCTTGACCGTCGCCCGTTAACAGTAGCCCGTAGGAAGCATCATTTCTGGGGGTCTCGACTTCCGAACCGTAATTGTTGCCTGCCAAAAGCAGATCCAAATCCCCGTCGTTCGTAAAATCTGCGACCATGATGTCGTTGACCGAAGATATCTGTGCGGCAATCGGCAGTTCGGTTTTCTTGAATTTCCCATCGGTATTTTCAAAATAACTGGTCGCGAAATTGGTCGCTTTATAATTGATAGCTTTATGCAACTTCTCTTCCCCGAATACGTCGGTCATCGTAGCTTTTCCGAAACTATCGTAGGTGGGAAATTTTTCTTTGATAAAGGGCATTTGATCTGACGAACATTGCCGCCCCCGTAAGGGAAAAAGTTCATCATCGTCGTAGTATCCAAGAACAATGTCGATGGAGCCCGAATCGTCAAAATCTGCGGCATATACTTCGAAGGGCTTTTCTGCGCTGGCCTTGTACTTATAGTTCAGGCCCAGATTGCCCGCCACGAGGTCCATATCGCCATCGCCGTCAAAATCGGCTGCTGCTACAGCGTTCCACCAGCCGGATTCATTTTCTAGTCCCGCACTCGAGGTGATATCCTGAAAACCTTCTGCCGTATTTTTAAGGATTTTTGGTGACATCCATTCCCCGACTACGATAAGATCGGCGCGGGTATCGTTGTCTATATCCGCCCAAACGGCATCGGTTACCATTCCCAATTGTTGTAACATCGGGGCCAATTCTTCGGTAACTTCGGCAAAGGCGATCTTTTGGGAGGTGCTTACGTTGCGCAGTAAGTAGCTGTCAGCGGCACTCGGGTATCGGCCCGGTACCTGCCGCCCGCCTACAAAGAGATCTATATCGCCATCCCCATCAAAATCAAAGGGCCTGACACAGGAGCCGCTTACGGAAAAGGAGGGCAGGGCGGTAGTATCCAACTTAAAAATCCCGGCATCGTTTCGAAACAAATGGTCTTTATAGTCTTCCGAGCTTTCCGACTCATTGCTACCGTTGACCACATACAGATCTAAATCCCCATCGCCGTCGGCATCGAAAAATTGAGCGCTTACATTCTCGCCGGGTTTAGCATATCGGAAATCCGGCTGACTACTTTTCTCAAAATCACCCGATGCTTTTTGCAGATAGAGTTGGGGTGCTTTTCCGGTGGACTGCCCTAAAAAGAAATCGTCCAGTCCATCACCGTTTACGTCGCCAACGGCGGCGGCAGGTCCGAATTGGGACATTTTGTGCGGCAGCAGGCTTTCCCTTTTGAAGTCGTTGAAATCGTTTTCGTCGTGTCTGATTTCAGGGGAAATACGAGCTTCGTTAAAGTAGGGTGCCCTATTATTTTTCTCTTGACGCTGCTTGGCCACATCCTGTTTCTTGGCGTTTTCATATTTCAAGGTCAAGTGTTGGTTGGCCTCGATCTCTGCTAGCGATTGGATGCTGCCGTCTGACCAAATGACTTTGAGCGAGTCGACGATGGCGACATCGCCCAGGCCGAAATGAAGACTGTTGCCGACGGCGGATTGAAACCCCCTTGATGTATAGTGTTCCTTGAGTTGAATGCCACTTTTGGTTTTGATGGTTACCCTAGCGCCGATTCCATTGACATTGTCCTTATTGCCTTCGAAGCTGATTTTTAGATAGTTCCCCAATTTTTTCTCTATACTGTTGTTTTTATACAAGAAAGCGAGGGTGTCGGAGTTATTGAGCACGAGGTCGAGATCGCCATCATTGTCCAAGTCGGCATAGGCGGCACCGTTGGAGCAGGTGGGCAGGGTGATGCCCCACGCCTCACTTTTATCCGAAAATTTCAGATTACCAAGGTTCTTGTACATGTAATTGACTTCCCTGCGGGCCGGCATTTTGGATATCAGATCTTTTAAAACCGCTCTTTTGTCGAGTTTCGGATTTTTCTGGATTTCAGCTTCCCGAGCTCTGCGATACGTATTGAAATCATTGTTCCTAAAATCGCGTTTGATACCGTTTGATATAAACAGATCTTGCAGGCCATCGTTATCCACGTCCATAAAAAGCGGTCCCCAGCCCCAGCCTGTGTTTGATACGCCTGCCAATTGGCCGACATCCGAAAATTTAGGCTGCCAATCGTGCCCGACACCTTGGTTCATCTGCAAGGCGTTGTACATATATTGATAGTGTAGGCCTTGCGCTACGTGGGCGTTGAACTTTTCAGGGTTCATGCCCGACATGCTGGTCTTGATGCCATAATTGTCCTCCGCCACCATATCCAAGGTGACCATATCCAATAAGCCGTCGTTGTTAAAATCGGAAATATCGTTACCCATGGAATAATTGGAGGTATGACCGGTATTTTCTTTGATGGTTTCGGTGAACGTACCATCGGTGTTGTTGAGGTACAGGTAATCGTGTTCGCTATAGTCGTTGCCAACGTATAGGTCGGGCCAACCATCGTTGTTGAGATCTCCGACCGAGATACCCAGACCGTAACCGATCGGATTTTGCAATATGCCCGCGGTCTTGGAAACATCGACGAATTTTCCGCCTTCATTTTTGAATAGCACATCGCCCACCAGTGGGTCGGTCTGTGATTTTAGTTCCTCAAAACTTCCCCTGACACCTACATATACATTGTGGTTGAGCAAGAACATATCAAGGTCGCCATCTCTATCGTAGTCAAAAAAGGCCGCTTGGGTCGAATAACCGGGGTGGTCAAGGCCATACTGTGACGCTTCCTCTTTAAAAATGGGACTTCCGTTTTTGACCCCTTGGTTGACAAAAAGTTCGTTCCGGTTGATTTCTTTGTCCGTAAATCGGCCAGACCGGCAAACGTAGATGTCCAGAAGGCCATCGTTGTTGATATCTACGGTGGTCACTCCGGTCGACCATCCTTTTGAGCCACCCGCACCTGATTTTGCCGTAATATCTTCGAATATTAAATCGCCTTGATTGCGGTAGAGCTTGTTTTTCCCGAGGTTGGATGCGAAATAGAGGTCTGGCAGTCCGTCATTATCGAAGTCCCCAATGGCCACCCCGGCGCCGTTAAGGTAGTATTCGAATAGAATACTGTTCATCGATTCGCTTTCCGGAAGCTCGTTGCTAAAAGAAATATTGGATAGAGATGATGGAACGAGAGACAACAAGGGAGCCTCGACCAAGGCTTGCCGATCGGTTTCCGAAGAGCAGCCCAAGACCATTATCAAACAGAAAGCCGATATGTAAAATTGAAAATATGTACGAATGTTCATTTGGTACACGTGTTTTTGGATGCCCTTTTTGGTGTTAGCCCTTTTTCGAAGTCTAATTTTAACTCACGCTTTTTTTTCGGATGCCCATGTCGTCGAAACTATAATTCGGACAGGTAAAAATCTGATTTTGTAAAAGTATAACAAAAAGAAAGAGACCGTAATTTACGATCTCTTCTTGGTTTATTTCAAAATATCATTGCTATTTCCACAACGGATTCTGTTCGAGTTGCGGATTGGCGTTCACTTCTTGGTTCGGAATGGGAAGCACCGCATCTTTTCGGCCATCGACCGGAGACGAGCGCCCCGTATATTTATTGACGTAATCGGCTACATATTCGAAACCGGCCCGCTTTAAGGTGATGAAGGTCTGACCTTCAAAGGCGAACTCCCAGGCACGTTCCTGAACTATCGCATCTTTTAGGTCTTGTTTCGATAAGCCCGATAACGCAGGTAGATTTGCCCTTGCCCTAACGGTATTGATGCCGAAATAGGCATCACCTTGGCCGCTTTCGTTGGCGGCTTCGGAGTGCGCCAGCATCACATCGGCCAATCTAAGGGCGGGAAAATTCTTTTCCGTATTGTCCCAGCTAGAAGGTTCGGTTTCGAGATACTTGACCACGTAGGCACTTCGATACGTTCTTTCGGTACTTCCGCTGCCTACAAAATTAGACTTGGCATTGGGGTCCCAGGTCACCTGGGCGTTTACGTTGCGCGAATAATATGATTCAACAAAGGTACCGGGAATACGGGCGTCTTCTTCGTTATAGGTCATTCTGAATTCGGGCTCTCCCCATATCCACGCGTCGGCCCAGCCAGCTGCTGCCGCCGATTGATTATCTTCACTGGGCCCTGCCCAGTCGGTTGGTGAAAAGTGGGCCAAAAAATTTGAGTTTTTATCGGGGTCGGCAGCAAAACTGAACTGAATGTCGAACAAACGTTCGCCCATATTCTCGTGCTCTACATCAAAATTAAAGGTAAAGTCATCAAAAAGTGCCAGACCGGAGTTGTCGATAACATTTTCGGCTGCCTCACGGGCTTCATTGAACTGCCCGGTTTCAAGATAGGTTTTGGACAGAAACCCCAAGGCTGCCCATTTGTGGGCGCGACCCAAATCGTCACCTTCATAAGACGGCGGCAAAACGGCGGCCGCATCCGTGAAATCGGCAATGGCCTGTTCTAGCGCCCGTTGTTTTCCGTTTTCATTGGAAGCTGCCGCATCAAAAGATTGCGTAGGTTCCGTATATACGGGAACATCATCGAAATAAACCGCCAAATGATACAAAAAGTACCCTCTCAAGAATTTGGCCTCACCGATAATCCTGCTTTTCTTCGCTTCGTCCATCTCAATCTCCGGCACTTTGGCAATAACATTATTGGCGTCGTTTATGGCCTTGTAAGAGATATTCCAGTAAGAGGCTAGAACACCATCGCCCGGGGTCAATGCACCTGATGCATAGTTCAGGGGCTGCTTCTCGTAGCCGGTCGAATAGCCAAGTACACAGTCAAAGCAGAATCTGGCGTACATGGTATTGAACCACTCCCGGCCCAAGTTATCATAAACGCCGTTCAGCGCGGTCAGTGCCTCGCTTTCGGAAGTGTAAAAAGCCTCTGAACTGCTGAAATCCGGATTCTCTTCAAGATCGGTACAGCTTAGGGTAATCGAGCAGATCGCCACTAAGGCTAGCAGCCATTTTCTGCGTTCGGTAAAAAAATTAGTCGATTTCATAACATTTATTTAAATTAATAAAGGCAATAGCAATTTTAAAATTTTAAGTTTATTCCCATCGTGTAGGTTTTGGCCCTAGGGTACGCGTCGTAGTCATCGGCCCTGTTAAGATTGCTCTGGCCGGAATTGTTTACTTCGGGATCGAAGCCGGAATAATCTGTAATTACAAAGAGGTTTTGTGCACTTACATAAATTCTAGCAGCCTCTAAACCTTTGATTTGTGGTAAATTATATCCTAAAGATACGTTTTGTAACCGAATATAGGAACCATCTTCTATAAAAAAGCTTGAATTTCTAAAGAAATCGGCGAATTCCCTGTTGGCATCGATTACCGGTCGAGATGCGTCCGGGTTCGATGGCGTCCAAGCGTCATTGAAGGCTACGGAGTACTGGTTGTAATTACCCACCCCGTCGGCATGCTCCGAAGCCTGTAGGTTACGTACGTCATTACCCTGAGATCCCTGGATAAAAA
The DNA here is from genome assembly GCA_049671465.1 of Pricia sp. Lineage (GTDB taxonomy): Bacteria > Bacteroidota > Bacteroidia > Flavobacteriales > Flavobacteriaceae > Pricia. Next base: position 32,697 of record JBATUY010000551.1, read on the forward strand.
TATCAAGATCGAAATTTTTGTAGGTAATGTTCTGGGCTAGTCCCCAAGTGAAATCAGGATTCGGGTCGCCGATAATGCTCTCGTCGTCTCCGGTAATGGCGCCGTCACCGTCCAAATCTGCATAGCGAACGTAACCGGGCTGATCGAATTCAAAGGATGGGTTGGCGGCGATTTCCGCTTCGCTCTGCCAAAGTCCGATTGCGGTGAGGCCTTTCCAGACCCCGATAGGTTGCCCCACATCGACCCAACTGCCTCGAATGCCCAAGTGGCCACTCGGTGTGGCGGCATGAAATGGTGCCGAATCGCCAAGATCGGTGATTTCATTTCTAACGAAAGAGATGTTGGCGTTGATGTCCCAACTAAAGTTTTCGGTACGCGCTACCTTTCCGTTTATCGCAAACTCCAAACCATTGTTCTCCAACGCTCCGGAATTTTTCAGAGCCGTTGTAAAACCGATGCTCGAGGGCAGTGCCACTTCCAATAACAAGTCATCGGTTTTGATTTTATAGTAATCCGCGACGAACGAAAGTCTGTTGTTCAAGAAACTAATGTCAAGGCCAAGGTTGAACTGTGCGGTTTTCTCCCACTTCAGGTCGGGATTGGAAATACGGTCGACACGAAGCCCCGGAACCAACTGCCCGGCCAAAATATAGTTGGCCAAATCTAGGTTGGCCAGCGATCGGTACGGGGGTATTTCCGAGTTTCCGGTAAGACCGTAGCTCACTCTTAATTTCATATCGCTGATGGCGTCAACATCTCTTAAGAAAGATTCTTGTTTAAGTTTCCAACCACCGGCGGCCGACCAAAAATTCGCCCACTTGTTGTTGGTTCCGAACCTTGACGAACCATCTCGACGAAAGGTTCCCGTCAACAGATATTTATCGAGTAAACTTAAATTGACACGGGCCAAAAGCGATTCCAGTTCCCATTCGATGCGATCGGATTGTGGTCTCAAGGGTTCAAGGCCATCCTCCAATTGGTTGGCCTCTTCATTGTCTATCGTAAAATTTCTGCTAGATGCCTCGGTATATTTATTGATTTCCTTCTGATAGGTATATCCTGCCACGGCATCCATGCGAACGACTTCGCTTACATCCTTGGAATACGAAACCGTATTTTCACTGAGCCAATTGACCGAGCTTCTAGAGGCTTCTATCTTTTGGATGTCATTTTGCCGACCCAATTGGGTGTCCAATGAATAATAGGTACTTCGGTTCGTATTCAGTATATCGAACCCAAAACTTGTCTTTGCCTGTAATCCCTCGATAATTTCGTATTGTAGAAACGTATTGGAGAGCATTCTATTGGTTTTGTCGGTATCACGGGCACCTTCCGATTCTGCGATCGGATTTATTTCGAAACGGCCGTCGTAGAGGAAAAAATTGTAACTACCATCGGCATTGTAAGGTGCTTCGGTGGGGTCGCTACCGATGGCGGTGATGAGCAATCCGCCAGGTCCGCCCCTGTCGGTGCTCAAGGCGTTGGTGATACCTCTGGAAAACGTATTTCGCGTACCCAGCGTCAATTTGCCGTCGAAACCTTTTGAATCGATATTGGCCCGAATACTGTTTCTGCTAAAATCGGAGTTCAGTACGATACCCTCGT
>JBATUY010000552.1:0-8682 GCA_049671465.1 Pricia sp.
TCCTACACCGGAATATTGCAAGCAACAAGAGGAAATGGGCTTTTATAATGGATGGGGATCGGCTTTTGATAGATTGGAAGCTCTCGTGACCGAACTGAAAGGTTAGGCCGTGGGCAATCCATCCAAAAAAACTGTCTTTACAAAAATAGGTGCCATACACTAAAACCGTAATATCCGTAAATTGAACTTCGCTTGAAGATGAAAAATAGGACGGCCACATGATAACATCCCACGAAAAGATTACGGTATACGACCTTCCGCTATTCTCAAAAGTAACCTTGGAAACACCTATTGATGGGGCCCTTCCCCTACCTGCCGAGGCTTGCTATGTGTATATACTCGATGGGAATGGTCAAACCCTGTCCCGATCCGAGGATGTGGTTTTGGCTCCCGGTCAAATGATTCTTTCGCTTTGCGGATTAACTGCCGGAAAGGAGCTGGCGGAACAGGCAGAGGGTTCGGTATCCTCCATCATCGTCCATTTTGGGCATGAACTTTTGCAACGCGTTTTCGAGGGTACCAAACCCGAGCTTTGGGAAGAACTCGAAACCCCCGTGACCCGTTATATCGTTCAATCCGCGGCCCATGACCTTGTAATGAATTACTTTGAGGGAATCGAACGTCTTTTTAAAAACCAGGCAGCTGTAACGGATACTCTGCTAAAGCTCAAATTACGGGAAATCATCTTCCTTCTTTTGCAAACGGGCGATGCCGACATCCGGCAGATCATCAGAAGTCTGTTCTCTGAGCGAACGTTTTCCTTCAAAGAAACCGTTGATGCCCATCTCTACTCCGCATCCATCGAAAATCTGGCCATGCTAACGAATTGTAGCCTGTCCACTTTCAAGAGAAGATTCAAAGCGGCTTACGGTACGACCCCGAACGCTTATATTTCCGATCGGAAAATTGAAAAGGTAGCGGATTTACTAAAAATTTCGGAGGATACTATAAGTGCTATCGGCTATTCCTGTGGCTTTAACAGCACCGAGCATTTATCCCGGACATTTAAAAAGAAGTTCGGTGTGTCGCCATCAACCTACAGAATGAACCTTAAAATCAAGTAATCGGATTTTTTGGTCAAGCGGTCAACTACGAAAAATTTCATTTTTGCAAGCAAACAAAACCCTGAAAAAATGAACGTAATAGAAGACTCTAAAAAACTGGATAAAAGAATAGTACTCTCAACCCTTTGGATATTCGTGCTGATGAACATGATCTATGCGGATATCATAGGGATGCTGCGACCGGGGTATTTGGAATTACTGGATCGCATGAGCCAAGAACTGAGCCCGGGAACCGTGCTGGTATTTTCCGCTTTGCTCGAAATCCCGATACTTATGATTTTGTTGTCGCGCATATTAGAGCGCAAACCCAATCGAATTTTGAATTTTGTTGCCGTGCCTATTTCCATAATCTATGTAGTGTTCGGCGGTTTGGATAACCCTCCTGTTTCCTATTTGTTTTTTGGTGGTGTGGAAATCGTTACGATGCTAGTAATTGGTTATTTGGCCTTTAAGTGGCCCGCAGATACGTAAATTATATTTAGCCCTCAAAAAGGGAATTATATTTTTGCCGTGCAAGTGCAAGGAATTTTGGGGAAGGCTACATTCCTACTTCTCTTTGATTGAAGAAATTAAATATTCCATAGCTATTTGAGAGTTGCCAAAATGCATAGCTTTAATCGTTGGCTTTATTCAGTTTATCCATTAGTACATTCTTGTCCTTTTCATTGTCCGCTAGGGATAACGCAAACTTGAGATGTTCAATTTGTTTTTTCCGGTCGATGTCGAGATATAATTCCGCCAATAACGAATGATAGAGGTGATAATGGTTCAAGTCGATTTTCAAAGCCTCCGTTAATGCAATTTCTTTTCCTTTTGCCATAGAAAGCGCGTATGTTCGATTTAATGCTGTAATTGGCGAATATTCTATTTGCAAAAGTCTGTTATATAATTGCAGAATAGTGTCCCATTTTTCTTTTGGGTCAAATTCAGTTCGAGTGTGCCAAAAAGAAATTGATGTTTCTAAATGGTATTTGGTAATTTGGTTTCCGATGGCCGATTTTTTGAAATAGCATTCGCCTTTTGCGATCAATTCAAAATTCCATTTTGTCTTATCTTGATTGTCGTATAAAATCTGCTGACCAAATTGATCTGTTCTAGCGTCAAATCGTGAAGCGTGAAAACAGAAAAGAGCCATTAGAGCATTAGTTTTGGGCAGATTGGTCTTGATATTTTCGGTCAATAGATAAAGCATCCGCATTGCTTCAAAACACAATTCCTTGCTTATGGTAATTGAAGCTGTGGAAGAATAATAGCCTTCATTAAATAGCAGGTAAAGAATGTGCAAAACATTATCCAATCTGCTTTCTAACGCTTCTGCTGTGGGAAATGATAGGTCTATATTGTTTGTGCGTAGTTTTTCTTTTGCTCGATAAAGTCTTTTGTTGATGGTCTGTCTATTGCTCAAAAGTGCGTTGGCAATTTCATCGATGCCAAACCCGCAAAGGATTCGAAGAGCCAGTGCGATTTGAGATTCGTTGGTGTTGATAGGGTTGCAAACTGCAAATAGCATTTGTAGCTGACTGTCTTGAATGTTGTTCTCGGTAAGGTCGATTTCAATGGTCTCAAAACCGGTTTTTGGAATAAGCTCCGAAGCTATTTTGGATTTGAAAATATCGTTTCTCCTGAAATAATCTTTGGCGTTGTTTTTTGAAACGGCATACAACCAAGCCGAAGGGTTCTCGGGAATTCCTTTTAGTTTCCAAGTTTCGGCCGCTTTTAGGAAAGAATCGCTTACAAAATCTTCGGCAAGCTCAACGTTTGCCAAACCATATCGTTTACAGAGAACCGAAACAATCTTACTGTATTCGGTTCTGAATAAATTTGGTATGAGTTCATTTTTACCCAATTACAATGTCATTGTTTTTTGCCGGTTAATCGGGTTTAAAATATTTACATGTCCCGTTTCCATAAAGTTTTTCAACCCGTTCATCATCAAATCTACTTCTTTTCCCATTTTCTTCTTTATGAATCCGTTCAATAATTTTAGCAGGAAGTTTTTTGGTCGGTAGTGCGATTGCATGGTTACTCGGGTTTTGTTTTTCCCCAACGCTTTAAAGTCTACAGCGAAACTCATATCCATCAGCATTTTGCTAAAACCAAAAGTCTCTTTTTCAACAATAAATTCTCCCGGATAAGGTGGATTTAGGTCAACACAACGGGTGGTCAACGTACCCTCTTTTCCGTCAACAATGCAATCAGTTATAGCGACTTCTCCAACTGTAGTCATCTGATTGGAATAATTTATTTTTTGAACATCAACCGTCCATTTTGGTCGCAGGGATAGGTCGTTAAAAATGTGCCAAGCTTTTTTAATCGGCACATTAATTACCAAACCTTGGTCGAGTTGTTTTGGACTTTTTAGCTTACTCATCTTTTTCTTGGATTACATATCAAAAACCATAACATCACGTACTTCTACTTTTCCGCCCGATGCAAGCGTTGGGCAACCCTCACTTAACGTGACTGCATCTTTTAGGTTTTCGGCTTTTACGATGATGTAACCCCCAACAATTTCTTTTACTTCTGCATAAGGCCCATCACTTACCACTCCGTTTGAGGAAACGGTTTGGCCTTCGAACCCCAAAGCGTTGGTAGCCACAAACTTTCCTTGTGCCGCAATCCCGCCGATCCAATCGTTCCATTGTTTTACCATGTGTTGCATCTGTTGTGGCGATGGCATGGGTTGGTCATTTTTTTCGTTTCTGAAAATCATCATAAATTCTTTCATAATTTCTATGTTTTTATTGTTTCTATACCCTTATGACGATTGAGTTATCAGAAATAGGACATTATTTTGAGATTTTTTGGATTTGACGATTTCCAAAGGCAGCAATGAAAAGAAAGGTGGTTGCCTACCACTGGACTTTATGGGTAAACCAATCAAAGGGTACATACCAATAATCCCGAAAGATTTTGATATGGACTCGGATTTGGAATATTGGATCGACAAAGCTTTGGACTTCACAGAAAATCGGAACAAGCACTTCCTGCAACAATGATCCTGCTTTCTACTCTCTTATTACTGCAAGCCTATTCAAGATTTACTTCTTCATTCGATATCGCTGATTGTCACCTTTACGGTTTACTTCACGATATTCGATGGATTTTACCGATAACTTTGGTAGATGGATTGGGATTTATGTTCCCTTTTATAACGGTTTGGTTTTTGATAATCTCGATTGGAATCTTGGCAGCCGAATTTTTTCGAATCGATTTCAGGAGAACCCATAAAGCGTTGCGACCGGTTTTTCATTTATCCTATCTTGCAGCTACATTTTGGCTAACAAGATATTTTGAGTTATCGATTGGGTAACAAGAATCAAAACTCTTGGATATACCAGCTAGCTATACCTTATATGCTCATCCAGAAATATACCCCAGATTGGCCCCAAAACTATCAGGCCCTAAAACTCGAACTCGGCAAAGCCTTAGGTGGAATCAAATACCAAATTGAGCACGTGGGCAGTACATCGGTGCCGCAACTGGCTGCGAAACCCATAATAGATATCGATATCACCCACCAAACCGAGACAGATTTTCAAAGCATCAAATCCCGACTGATAAAAATCCGATACTACCATAACGGCAACCAAGGCATCCTGGAACGGGAGGTCTTTAAGCGTGGCAGGAAATACAGAAATGCCGTTTTGGATACGATTGCCCATCACTTCTACGTCTGCCCGGCCGGAAGCAAAGCTTTGGAAAGGCATCTGCTATTCCGTGAAATCGTCCAATGCCCCTATTCGGAGGAGCTTAAAGACTTGTTCTTACTTTCAAAAAGCATTGAACTCCTCGTCCTCCAAGCGGAATCGTACAGCAAACAGCACGTCCACAAGTACATAAAATCAAAAAAGGACAAAACCAGGTTGATAGCGCCAAAGGAATTGTTGACTTCCCTAAGAGACCATCCTCCGACCCTAAGCGAACTTTCAAAATTGGTTTCATTGAACGAATACAAACTAAAAAGAGGGTTTAAGGAACTTTTCGGCACCACCGTTTTCGGCTACATCCACCAAAGCCGGATGGACTTGGCAAAAAGACTGTTGCTCGGAACCTCAAAAACAGGAAGTGAAATAGCCTACGAAACAGGCTATGGGTCACCACAACACTTTTCAAAAGCATTCAAGAGGCAGTTCGGAATTCCTCCCAATAGTATAAGAAAAGCTCCCGATGCTACCATCACAAAAAAAGATGATCCGTCAAATTTGAACCGTTAAAGCAAAATTCAAAAAAGATGGAAGAATCAATGATTATCAGAAAGGAAGTAGAATTCAACACCAGCAAAGAGCGGGTGTGGGACTTGCTCACGAATCCCGAAATGACAAAACAATATATGCTCGGTTGCGAGGTGCTGTCGGACTGGACCGTAGGTAGCACGATAATCTGGAAAGGCAAAACTGAGGACGGTCAAGAAATCACCCACGTCAAAGGCAATATCACAGAAATCGTTGACGGGGAAAAAGTCACCTTCACCATGCTCGACCCGAATATGGGAATCAGGGACATTCCCGAAAACTATGTAGACCTAACCTAGGACGTAACTGAATCAGAATCGGGCACCACTCTTAAGTTGACACAGAATTTCGAAGGAACGGAGAATGCCGAAAGCAGGTACGAAGAGTCGGTTAAGGGTTGGGATATGGTTATCGAGGTTATGAAGAAACTAATTGACGGAAAAGAAGGCGAATAGAGAGGTCTAACCTATTAACCTTTCGGGTAGCTATTTATTCCACCATCCCCTTTAATCTCGCGTCTTATTTTTTAGTAACCCGATAGCAACAAGTTAATTTTAACTTACTAGGCAACCTTTTGCTGATTTCTGGCGTCATTACTAATAGCATCAATTCCCGTTTTATGGAAAATAGGACTTCGCATTCCAAATCATTTAAACTATTCGTATCACTTGGATGTATATTACTTGTTGTCATGGCCCTATTTCATGGAAGCGGATTGAAATTCGTGAACGATACACTGTTGGAGTCGAATTCCAAGGGTTTTATAAAAGATATTTTTCCCGTACTATTTGTACACACTTCCGTTCACCTTTTCAGTCTTGCGATATTTGGCATAGCAACACTATCAATGAGTGATGGGCACAAAACCATTTTGAAAATTATTGCTTCCTTTATTATAATCAGTTCGTTAGCTGCTTTTTATTTGACAGCTATTGCACCTGGAATTTTACTGTTACTATCGGCATCTTGTTTTTTGATTGCCAATTTCAAGAAATGAACTCATTTATCAACTTAACAACCTATCAAATTATGGATTCAGCACAGGGAATTTCAGCAAAGCGGCAGCACTATCCGAGCGCAGTCGCACAACCTCCAAGATGGAGGTTACACATCATGAGGTTGCTATTTTTCCTAAATTTCATCAGTTTGGCCTTTGACAATTGGTCGACCGTTCTTTTCCCAGATGAGCAAATGGATACCTTGACCGGGGTCTCCATTAGTTTTTGGGCCGGCTTTTCGCTTTTGAACCTAATCGGAATCCGATTCCCGCTTAAGATGATTCCGCTTTTGATGCTGCAATTAATATACAAAGCAGCATGGATTATTGGAACCTATTTACCGGCAAGGAGGAATGGCTTATTGGATGATAGTTTGGAATCGTTTCTATGGGTTTGTGTAGCCGGAATCGCTTTAAATTTATTGATTATCCCATGGGGTTACACCTACAAGTACTTCTTGAAGGGGTTTTTTAAATTTAAGTAACCCTCGAAAAGCGAGTGATACGCCGTAAAAAAGAGATAGTCTGTAAAATTCTGGATTATACCTTCCAAACACAACTTGGAATACGACCAGCCCTATTTACGCTCCCTCATTGTATTTTATTCCGTAAATTTCAGATGAAAATTTTTGCTCTCAAACAGTCCCATCATGGTCAGAGACATCATCGCCCTTGACGACTTCAGCGTTTTCTTAGAATATGCCGCTACCGGAAACACCACGGTCGATACTTGTGCCTTTGAAGAAGAGGTCATCGGGTTCTGCTTTTACGGGTCTGGAAATGTAGCACTCCGCGTTCAGCATGGAAGCGACCAAAAGGACTTTTCAAATACAAAGGGACTTGCCATGTCCTTTTTCGCCAACCAAAATACGGAGTTCGTTCATACGGTTTCGGCCAAAAAACCGTTACGCTGCGTGGTGGTCTGTTATAGCCTCAAGAATCTGAAAAGATTACCGAGCCAGGAAAAAAAGCTCTACGACCAATATCTTCACCATTTGGTCAATGCCGAGGATGATTTTGTGGAAGGGCCCCGTTTTTTCATGTCTCCCACCATGCAGACCACTATCGACAAAATTTTTACGACTCCGTATACCGGAACTACGCGGATGCTCTTCCTAAAAAGTCAGATTACCGAACTGCTTTCCCATTTCCTGGCAAAAATTTCAACGGATATTGCACCGGAAAATGGTCGCAAAAATGAAGATAGGGAAAAATTATACCAAGCAAAAGCTATTTTATCCGAAAACATGGCCAATCCGCCTTCCTTGACGGAACTCTCGAAACTCGTGGGGCTCAACGACTTTAAACTCAAAAAGGATTTTAAGGAGCTGTTCGGTTTCCCGGTTTACAAATTTTTACAACAGGAACGCCTCAACAAGGCACACGAATTACTGGAAAGCTCGGACCAAACGGTACAAGAAGTAGCGTGGTCGGTAGGTTACGAAAGCCTAAGTTCCTTTTCGAACGCGTTCATAAAAAAATTCGGAATCCGGCCAAGCGGGGTAAAATAATAATCCCTTTGGAACAAATCTGAATCCGTTTCAAACAGATAGGTCGCGACCAAAACCTTCAATTTTGTAGTGTTCAATACTCAAAAAAAAACATTATGAAAAAACAAAAAAATCTAGTCCTCGGGGCTACAGGGAAAACAGGCCGAAGAGTTGCGGCCCGATTGGAAAAATCGGGTCATCACGTCCGAAGGGGCTCTAGACAAGAGAATCCCCCTTTCGACTGGGACAATCACAATACATGGTCAGCAGCGTTGCAGGGTATGGATGCCGTATACATCACGTTTCAACCAGATTTGGCCGTACCTGGCGCTTTCGAGACTATTAAAGCCTTTACGGCCGCTATGGTTTCGGAGGGTATTCAAAAAGTAGTATTACTTTCCGGCCGGGGCGAAAAGGAAGCCGAACGCTGCGAACGGGTAATTATGGATTCAGGACTGGATTGGACCGTAGTAAGGGCCAGTTGGTTCAACCAAAATTTTAGCGAGAGCTTTTTCTTGGATTCCATTCTAGCGGGCCATGTGGCCTTGCCCAAAAATGAAGCCTTGGTACCGTATATCGATGCCGATGATATTGCCGATGTGGTGGTCGAAGTCCTTCTGAAAGCCGAACATTCCGGTAAGATTTATGAACTTACAGGCCCGCAACAGTTTACTTTTGAACAGGTTATACAAATAATTTCTAAGGCTTCCGGAAAAGAAATTAGCTTTGAATCCATACCTTTAGAAGCCTATATTTCCGGTATGAAAGAGGCAGGTGTGCCTGAAGATTACGTATGGCTGATCGGCTATTTGTTCACAGAAATAATGACCGAGGAAAACGCGGTGGTTACCAACGATGTAGAGCAGGTACTCGGTAGAAAGCCCAAAGATTTTGCT
>JBATUY010000553.1:0-10706 GCA_049671465.1 Pricia sp.
CATCTCTTCCGGTAACTGCCAGCGACTATGAATCCTTTATCGAAAACAATCATGAAACGGTAATCTCGGCATGGGTAAATCCTTTTCCGTTAATGGAGGGGAACGAGATCGTGAAAGGGGGATACGAAGTAAGTGTCTTTCTGAAAAACGACCCTAAGTACAAAAATCTTAATTCCGATGAAATAGAGATTTTACCAGAGGGGAAGAAAATACGGATACAGGTTATTTTATTCGATGAGGCCAACCAGAGATTACAATGGGGTCAAATAGATCAAATCAGAAGTTGTACGCTAGCTGCCGGGGCTTCCGAAACTTTTTTTCAATTCGAACAGCATAACGCACAAGTACTGCTGGACCTAGATCTGAAATATTCCCAAAAAAAGCGATATGAAAAAACCACGATCAAGGCCAGGGTGACCATTACCGGGATAAATAGACCTGTATCTAAAAACACCTCCATTAAACGGTACAAAGACGTTATTCTGGGAGCATTTGAAACTAAAGATTTTACCGATTCGCTTAATCGCGCCTTGGAAAAAGAACACCAAAAAAAAGGAATTCTGGATAAGATCAGGCATTCTTTATTGCCAATAAGAAATCTCTGTGAGGATTTTACGGAATTCAAAGTGGTCAACCTTCAGGAAATCAAAATACATGTACAGCTTACCCTGGAACCCGATGCACCCAAGAACGGCACCTTATTGCAAAAACTATTTGACCATTTGGATGCCTTTATACTTTCTATGGTACGAAAATTCAAACTCCCCGACCATCGGGATAAGAAACAGATTCTGTACACCTCAAATATAATAGAGGAAATTACCGGAATCGAGGGAATCGAGGCGGTACAGATCGAAAGCCTAAACTTGTTCGTAGACGGTATTCCTACTATTTCATTACAGGACGAAGGAGCATTCGATTGCTTACATCTTCAAAATTTTGCCCGCTACATACCGCGCATGTGCAGGGAAAAATCGGTAGTGGTATTGGTCAGGAACGGAATTCATGATACGCTCCGCGTCTCGGAAGTATCGGCGCCCTTTACTACCCGATCGCTCGCGGGTTTCTTGCAAAATCAAAAGCCAAAACAAAATCCATCGGTTTTGAAAGAAGGCTTGAACAAGCAATTTTTTGAAGAAATCGACGCATATGCTTCCATTCAAAGCGACTTCCCGGGAAATTATAGGTTGACCCCAGGATCAATTCCCGAAAAAGCCAGCGATCAAGTAAAGGCACAACAAAAAAGGTTCAAATCATACCTTTTGTTCTATGAACGTTTGCTCGTAGACTATTTGTCAAGGTTGTCAGGGGTAACGGAACAGCTAAGCTTTAAGCCTGAAGAAGATGCGACACCCTCACATTTGAATGATAGCTTGGTAGACAAACTTCCTGATATTAAAAATTTGGAACTTATCGAGGGTATACGGAATACTCCTGCCCAGAATTCGTCGGAATGCTATCAACAGGCCTTGATCGAAAAAGATAGGATGCTGAACCATTTGTTGGCCCGTTTCGGAATTGCGTACAAAAATTTGGAAAGCCGATCAGGGGCTATAACTGAAAATCATGTTTGGGGAAAAATCAGACTGCTCAACGATATACCCAAGATAACAAGGGGTAGGGGCTTAGGCCTGCCGCTTCTACCTGAAAAACCTGCCGTCTGGGGCGCGGAAATACTTACCGGTCCCCAAGCTCGGCTTTACAGGTTATTAGGGATCGGGTACAAGAAACTTCTTCATGAAAAGCTTACCAAAACCAAGGGCTCCGACCCCAAAGGTTTTTATCTAGTGGAACACCGGCTTCTGGTACCACGGGAGGAGTACCAAGTTTTCGACAAAAAGCTGAATCAAGCCTCATCCTTGCTGATAGATTATTTAAACGAACTAAGGGATGCTTCGGAAGGCGAGTTTACCCATTCTTTCGAAGTTACCATACTCGTTCCGAAATGGTACAAGGAATGGTACGGCAATCAAAAGGCCTATGAAGCGATTATAAGGGAGGAAATGGCCGCCCATATTTTTGTGAATATTCATTGGTTGGATAAAAAAAGCCTTGAAGGGTTCGAGGTGTTGTTCGAGGATTGGCTGACCGGATTGTTTAAAGTTTATGAGCGATGAACGGCACAACACACCATATAAGAAAGCAGGTCTTGGACTTTCAATTTTCCGAGCGGTTCCGTGCAGTGCAATGGCAGCGAAAGATTTCGGCCCGATATCGTCAGGAATATCTGAACGCGATAGCGTCAGTTTTTGATGAACATGAAGACGGAAGTCGATATCTTATCGATACAATGGAACTGGATTTGGGAAGTGTTTCCGAGGAAGAGTTAGTTTCAAGGATAAAGACAGAACTTCGGAAGGCACTTGTCGATAGATTACGGAAAAAATCAGGGATTTTGCCCTATAACAAAACAGAAAGAACACAAAATGGCCGAATCCGTAAAGTTGCCACCGACGAAAAATTAGAGCTGTTCTCCATTTTTACCTTCTTTCTGGGTAATGGGTATCTTCCTTGGGGCGCTGATCAGTTGTCAGTGGCCTTATTGGAAAAGCAACTCAAGGAGAAATGGCCTCTAACGGATTTAACCGGAAGATTGGTCGCAGCAAATCTGCTCCATAAAAAACGAGAACGCACCCGATTATACCATCAATTTTCCAGCTCGTTCGCCACCGAAATAATTGTCGGATATTGGCAAAGGGAATGCGCCAACCTTGAAACTATATACGAATTCCTTGAAACTAGGCTTAGGGAAGCAATAACGGATAGATTTTCCCCCTTTAGGGTCACCTCTCGGGAAAAAGTTTCCATAATTCGATGGGTCGCTGTGGAGGCTGGTCCGAACCCAAGGCAATGGCCCACTGAATTTGCGGGATGGTACCTTATAAAAAGACTGGAAAAAAAGAAGTCAGGGCCCAAACAACTCATTTCAAACCTGATAAATGAACTTGGTCGGGACCATCGGACGACGGCAGAAATAATATCCAAATTGGATACAATAATTCTTGGGATAGTAGAGTACGGCACCGGTAAAGATCACGGAAACTTAGCATCCAAAGACTCGATTACGCCTTCGGATATCGATGGAGTACAAGAAACCTACAACCGCTCCGAAGCTATTGAAAAACCGACCTCCGAGAAAAAAAATATAATGGAGCGGCTAAGTACATCTAAAAAGCGGTTAGAGCACGGACATAAGAGCCACGAGAATTTGACCACACCCGACCTACCGGAAAACAGGGAAACCCGGTCTAAAAAGAAAGAAGATACGGGGAAAACAGTATCCAATGATGCAGAGAAATTTGAGGAGAAAAATAAACTATCCGAAATCGGAGGCTATGGTTCCTTAAAAGATTTTGTAAGGAAGGGAAATCGTCTAGAAGGTGAGGCAGAGGAGAGAACAGCCAAACGGAAACCTAAAACTACGGAGCAGCAGAGCCTTGAGGAGGGTGCCGATATTGAACAGACCCATCCGAAGGCCAAACCTATCCGAGGTAAACAAGCCGAAAACCCTGAGTTGAAAGATCGAGATGCGGATAGACATGCTATGGCGCAAACGACTCGCAATGTTCGGGTTAAAGAGCTTGAGAACCTAGAATGGGAGACTGCATCCGAAGGTTACTACCTGACCGATGCCGGTCTCGTGTTGTCATGGCCCTATCTTACCCAACTGTTCGAAAAATTGGGCTACACCGAACAAAAAATATTTGTCTCGAAAAAACAGCGTGAACGGGCGGTGTTGCTGTTGGGATTCATCGCAACAGGGAAGGCACTTTGCGAGGAGCCACAACTGATCTTATCCAAATTTTTGTGTGGATGGCCAATTCAAATGCCAGTGGCGAAAGACATTACCTTATCAAAAAAAGAGCAAAAGGAAGCAATGGCTATGCTAGAAGCCCTAATCCGAAATTGGAAAGTTCTCAAGAAAACGTCCATCGACGGTTTAAGGGAAACTTTCTTCTCACGTGATGGAAAATTGGTAGACGAGGAAGAATATTGGAAACTCACCGTAGAACAAAAAGGGACGGATATTTTGTTGGACCATTTGCCGTACGGACTTTCCATTATAAAACTCCCTTGGTTCAAAAAAATGCTTAAGGTAGACTGGGCATAAGAACCTAAGGATATGTAAAATAGTTGATACCCGATGAAAAATACAGTCGTACATCGTTCACAATCGGAGGCCTCCCAAAACGGGAAGGCCTATTCGGGTAATAAAGCCAAGGAAAGTTTTTTCTCGAAGACCGGATTGGAACAGTCTTTTTTTTCTCAGGTACAGACCAAACTGAAGATTGGCCAACCCGGCGACAAGTACGAGGTGGAGGCCGATTCAATGGCGGATAAAGTGGTACAGCGCTTGCATCAACCGGGAACAGAAACCCCAACCCCTTTTTTTCAGAGTTATAATGGGAATACTGCGCTACAAATTAAATGTGAGGCCTGCGAGGGTGATGAGGAAATAAACAGAAAGGAGGAGGAACAAGAGGACGAATCATTGTTAAGACCCAAGTCGTACCTCCGTCTATCGGAATCACCAGATGAAGAACTGCAGCGAAAGTGTTCTGAATGTGAAAAAGAAATACAACCCAAACTGAACGTAGTCAGGTTTGGTCACAACACAGGGATTAAAAGAATGCCCATAGTCGGGCAAACAATTTCCTTAAAAAATGAAACTCTCTATAAACCATTCTTTAGTTCTACAAATGCTAGTGTATCCGTTCAAACCAAATGTAAGGAATGTGAAGCAAAAGAGGACATAAACCAAGGAGAAGAGGGGCAGCACAATTGCATGGATTGTAAAAAGAATATACAAAATCAAACTCGGAAAAACGGAAACGAACTGCAAGAAGACTCCAACATCGATATACAATTGAATAGTACAAAAGGAGGAGGTAGCTCTTTGCCAGATACTACCAGAACCAAAATGGAAAATGCATTTGGCGCCGATTTTAGCTATGTTAGGATACATGTCGGAAGTAACGCGGTTCAAATGAGCCAGGAATTGAATGCTCAGGCTTTTACCCACGGAAGTGATATTTATTTCAATAAGGGTAAATATAATCCAGAGACAAAAGGTGGCCAACATTTACTTGCTCATGAGCTAACACATACAATACAGCAAGGAAGTTCTGCGCAGCGATCCATTCAAAGAATTGAACTTCCAGGTTTTATTGAAGATGGAATGAATGCGATAGGGGACGGTTTGGATACTGCGGCAGATGTCGCTTCGGATGCTTATGATACTACGGTAGATACGGTCAGTGAAGGACTTTATACAATTGGTGAAGGGTTGGGAATCAATGATGAGGTATTGGGGGCCTATGAAACCGTAAGTGAGACAGTAGATGCGGCCACGGATTGGTTAATGACTACAGCAGGTAGGGCTGCACGGAGACTTGCAGCCGCTTTGGGCGGGGTTATTACGGTTACAAGAAGTGGCATAACTATTACTTTCCCGAGAATATGTCCGGTAGATGCACTTACTTTTAATATCGATATCGACCCAATAGCAAAGGATTTGATGGTACCTATTTTTGGTTTTCCTATAGGACCAGGCATACTTACAGGTGAAATTGGTCTCGAGGCAACGATTGATCCCTTAATGGAATTACAAGTTGGGCCCTTCTGCCTAGAAGGGGCCTCTATTTCCATAAACCCTTTATCAGGATCGTATAGTGTAGGCGGAAGTGTAAGTGCTACTGCGGGAGCATCATTGGGAGCAGAAGCAAGAGCCGGGCTCAAAGGGCAATTGAGTTATGATGGAATAGTTGTCATAGGGGGTGTTCCGGTGCCGATTGAAATACCTATTATTGGAGTTGAAGGAGGTATAGCCGGAATGGCCCGGGGTGTTGGAGTAGGCAAATTCATAGTCGGTGGAGGACTCGGTTATAGCGGGGGTTCCCTAACTGCTGGTGGATTTAGCCAACTTAATATGGGAGTCGCAACAGATCTATTTTTAGGAGCCTACGCCCAAATGGATGTCTGGGGAGAAAATTTCTGCAGACTCTACTGGGAACCCCTGTCATGGCATGGCGATATTGCCGGATTTTTTAATATCATGGCAGGGGTTTCCATAGGGCCAGGTGCACGGGCAATGGTTATTAGCACGGCATCTATCGGGACGCTTCCTTTTGACCAATTTGATTTGACCCTAAGCAGGGAAGGATTTTCGGACGATTGCCCGATAAAGGACAAGGTCTGTCAATTAATGAGAAACTTGGGCTTATTCCCATCACAGAATGGTGGTGTTTGGACCGAGACCGGACCCTGGGGTCCTGGAGCCAGGTTGCCAGGTCCCAGTAAGGTCTATCCGAGATTTCCCGGAGGCGGCAGGACAGCAAAGTGTAGGGGCGCCTGTGGAGTCGATTGTGATACTTGCGAACATCACCCTGTTCACCGAATAGTGGATCCTGCCACGGGCGAGGTGTGGGAATATACAGATTTTGAAGACTGCAATTCCAATGGCGGATGCAGAGAACATGATGCTGCATTTGATTGGGCTCAAGTAACCAAGGGTGAATCCGGAAAATGGGCAATGATCATGCCATGGCACATGGCGGCGAATATAGAATGTGGGTGTAATACTGTAGCACTAAATTGCCCGGCTTGGGCATTGGGCCTGCCACCGTATGATAAAAAAATATTCTTTGCTACTACGGCCACCAAAATTACAACGCCAGGCCCCGGCCCGGGCCCAGGTCCAGGACCAGGTCCAGAAGGTGTTCCTTCTGGAAATGAAGAGCTCGATTTGGAAAGATGCGACAGAAATGAGCTACCTCCCGAGTTCTGTGAAGAACTTTACAATAGGGTCATTGAGCGGTACGGAAATAGAGATCGAAATCTGGATTTTGATCCTGATGCGGAGTTAGATGGACATCGTTTTCCGGATGACGCACCTATTCTTGATCGATTTAAGGCTATTTACAACAGACTGGATAGTTGGAATGTTTACATAGCTACCAATCATAGTGAGTGGTTTGGTGAATTTACTACGAAGTTTGAGGTGGAACGAAAAAGGACCGAGTGGATGAACGCCATCAAGGAAGAAACCAAAGAATTCAAAAAACGTTTTAGAGATATCGGCAATGCCGATCCCGAAAGCGAACGGAGAAGATTTGAGCGAGAAACATTGGAGAGGTATGAACGAAAAATAAATAATCTTGTGCATGAAATTGCGGTGTGGTACAAAAATAAGACCGGTAGCACCGAAAGCATTGAAGAAATAATTGAAAGAATGCACCGTGAAGGCACCGAGCTGTGGCGCGCTGCCTGGAGAGCAGCTATCTTGGAGATAAACAGAATTCTATCTAGAATTTGGCCACCGGCCAAAGCTGGCTTGGAATCATGGATTGGAGGGGAACGTTCAAGGCATCCGAGTATAGATTTATCGGGATCCATTAGTGAAATTGACTATATAGGCAGTTTGGCCAGGGGATATAAGAGCCCGTCAAAACAATTTGTGAGATTTAATCCGAATAACTTTGATGTTGACGCCTTTTTATATGCTCCTCCATTATCCAAATGGGCTCTAAATTTTGCTTCGGGAAGGCATGATCCGAACTTTATCGATAAGGGTCGTATTTGGGGACGAGCATCGGGGATAAGCCTGTTGATCAGCTTCGCGGATCTTGCGCACAGGGAATTTGGTTCAGTTCAGGGTTATGATACATCCGAAATCTTTGACGTAGTACTCAAAACCCCGGGTACCCCCCAACAAGATAGACATCGGTTGGGATCGGATCGGCTGTATGCCCTAAGGGAAAGTTTATCTCCCGAAAGGTACCGTGAACTATTGAGGGAGCTAGGGGATGCTAACTTGATGGAGACGGATCTTGAGGGTCGATTCCTTCTCAGAGATAACCTAAGTGCTACCGAAGATGAACAACTTAACGAAATTTTAAATCGATATGAAACCTGATTATCAAGGATATAGATATAATAATCTATTGCGTTTCAAACCAATGGTATTTCTGGAAAATATGGGTCTGCAAGAACGGCTATCCTTGTTGAAAACTATTTTTTCCGATGTACCCTCACACGAAAATTGGAATTGTATTTACGAGTTCTTTGATTCTTTGAGAAATGATAATAATGAACACGTATACTTTGAACTTGCCGAAAAAGAATTGGCTTCGTGGGAAGATAGTTTGAAAGTTGTTTATTCCAATTCAAAATATGTATTGTCAGATGGGGTCGAATCCTTGTTTATTGAGCTTATCAGAGGCGTAATTATTTATAAGAGAGAAACCAAAGGGAACGACCATCTCTATAAAATTGCAAAGAATAAAAACTTAAACCACCTAACCTATCTACGAATTATTGACAGCGAACTTCTCGAAAGTGGATTAAAGGCATTAATAGGGTCAGAAAATTTTCAAAATCTGAAAATACTTAGCCTTGAAAGTACGGTGCTGTCTCAGGAAATGAAGGAAATTTTTTTCTCGGGGTCGTTCCCTAAACTCACAGATCTTACTTTGCAAAAAATTGGACTTTCCGATAAAAATAGTGATTTGGTTATTAATTCTTCCCTTTTAAAGAATCTCAACTCATTGAATCTGTCATTTAATATTTTGAGCGATTCTTTTTTAATGAAATTGGTAGCGAACATTCAATTTCAAAACCTACAAAGATTAGTTCTGACAGGGAATTTCCTAGGGGATAAGGCTGCGGAGGTTATTTCTGAAAGTAGTAAAATTCATTCCCTTCAATATCTGAATATTTCTAAAAATCAGTTGACCGAAACTAGCAAAAAAACGTTAATGGATAAAATGTTTACCACGGAGTTGGAACTAATAACCTAAAAATCAAGAACTCAAATGGCTTGAAAAGCAAAATGTTGGCTACCCATGTGATAAGGAATTTTTTAGCCTCAGGATTCTACAGAATTACGGAAGCTATGATTGAGTAGTGTTTGTTCACACAAATGTGAAGTGCATAATCGAACGAGAAATTAACAAGACTGGTGAAAAAATATAAGAGTAGAAATGATAGAAACAGCACAACATATATGGTATAGTGCCCTGGAAAACCTTTCAAGCGTTATAGCCAAAAGGTTGGAAATATTCTTTAAAGGCTATAAGGAAAATCCAACATTGAATGGAAAAGAGTTTTACATTTCTTTGGATTTATTTCCGAACAGGCCTTTAAATTATAATGAATACCTGATTTTACTCATGGCTCTTGCGCCCCATATTCGACCCAGCTTTTTTGATGAAGTTATTCAAAAGTCCTTGCCCAAGCCAGGTGATTTCCCACAATTGGGAGGCGTTCGGGGTAAACAGTTTAGAGGCTTTCTTCCCACGGGGGAAACCGCAGTCTTTATTCTTGCGGGAGAGGATCTGGAACAGCGTTTTGCAATTCAGGAACTGTTCGGTGAGAATCATATATTTGCCAAAAAGAGAGTTGTTTGGCTAGAAGATCCACCTTCTGGGGAACCCAAAATGTGCGGGAAAATCATATTGTCGCCCGAATACTTGGATTTGCTAACACTTGGTAAAGTTTCAAGACCAAAGTTTGGATTGAACTTTCCGGCTCAACGTATAGAAACGGAACTTGTTTGGGAAGATTTGGTACTCAGTACGGCCACCAAGAAACAGATTAAGGACCTGGAGAATTGGATTCAGCATGGGGATACAGTTCTGCTTGACTGGGGACTCAAAGGAAGGGTAAAACCGGGATATCGAGTGCTTTTTTACGGTCCCCCCGGAACCGGAAAGACTTTGGCCGCTACATTGTTGGGGAAATACACCGGGAAAGAGGTATATAAAATTGACCTGTCTATGGTCGTTTCCAAGTTTATTGGAGAAACGGAAAAGAATCTGGCCAGCCTTTTTGCACAAGCGGAAAATAAGGACTGGATTCTGTTTTTTGATGAGGCCGACGCCCTATTTGGAAAGCGTACGAACGTAAGGGATGCCCATGATAAATATGCCAATCAGGAAGTCTCCTATCTTTTACAACGGGTGGAAGCTTACAATGGGCTGGTGATTTTGGCTTCTAATTTTAAGAACAATATCGATGAAGCATTTTTAAGGCGATTTCAATCCATTATTTATTTTCCGTTGCCTGCTAAAGAAGAGCGACTTCAATTATGGCTACAGACCATGCCGGAAAAGATCAAAATTTCGAGTAAGGTAAATATGAAGGTTATAGCGGATAGGTATGAGCTTACAGGTGCCAATGTAGCGAACATTGTGCAACAGATCTGTTTGGAACACCTCGCAACTGGAAATTCGGAAATAAAAGAAAAAAACTTTGTAGATGCTATTCGCAAGGAATTCGGTAAAGAAGGTAAAATGCTTTAGGTGATGTAGATAAAATTATAACAAATCAAATGGATATTCATATGGTAGAGAAAAATAGTAGTTCATTCAAAAGATGGGCAAATCATGGGAAACTTAAGGATTAGCACAAAAGGCGTAAAAATTTTTGGGAACCAACGCTACCAGAGAATTGAGTTCCAAAATTGGGACAAAACAAGAACTAGACTTTCCTACAATCTTAGTTTCTTATGGAAAGAAGTGATATTTAAGCGCAAGTTAAATTTAAAATAAAAAAGAAATGGCAGCCAAGGCATTAAATCCGAAAAAGAAAGGAAGTGGAAAGCAGGCAAGTGGTAAGCCCTTTTTCTCAAATAAAAAAAAGACGGAGTCTTTTTTTGAACAAGGGAAAAATGAAAATGCTTTTTTCAAATCCGCAGATAATTTGCC
>JBATUY010000554.1:0-5583 GCA_049671465.1 Pricia sp.
AAACAAATTTCCCTTAACCGATATTTGAAATCAGGCATATCAAAATGTATAATAACGGCCGTAGAAAATAATTCTATCGGAACGCTAAAACAACAACTTACCGCTGCCATAACCCACGCGATAAAAAAAATCGAACGCGCTTCGATAGCGAACCGGAGCCTCGATAATGACCTGGAATACGCTGATTTTAACAGTATTCACTTACAACAATTTCACTCAAACCCAGAAATTGCAAGCCTTGAACGCGAACAAAGTCTTTTGAGAGTAGCGCTAAGACAGAAACAAGATGAACTATCGCAAATAGATCGACGTATCGGTGTGACAAAAAGCCTCACGCGAAACAACGCCATTAAGAGTCTCGTAAGCAATATCATGAAAGAATTTAAAAAACTTTCAAAGGAGAAACAAGTTAGGCTCGTAAACGACAAAGGGCTGTTATCACGTAATGTCAAAAATTACATAAAAGAAGTTGTTATATTTTATGTTATAGAACAAAAACAATGGGGGGTTACCTTCAGTAAAAAGCAAAATGCTCTCGACACTTTGTCGACCGCGAGCGATACAGTCATTTTGGCAATGAACCTATCATCAAAATACGTACATCTGGCGACCTCGGCCGCCCACAACGCTTCGTTGGTCGAGTTTGAGATTTGCAAACGGGAAAGGGATGGCCTAAAAGAACAACTCGCAAAAATCGATA
Source organism: Pricia sp. (assembly GCA_049671465.1). Taxonomy (GTDB): domain Bacteria; phylum Bacteroidota; class Bacteroidia; order Flavobacteriales; family Flavobacteriaceae; genus Pricia. The sequence goes on from JBATUY010000554.1 coordinate 701, forward strand.
CTCGCTTGCAGATTATGTATGCGCAACAAGGGACTCAACTAGGCTTTAAAGGTGGTTTTGGCGATGGTGGATTCAGCGGCGGCGGCGCATCTGGTGGAGGTAGTATGACAAGAAATGGTTGGTAATGCGTACTATTTATAAAATGAGACTATACTTAATTTTTCTCCTACTATTACAAAATTGCATCTCCCAGTCAAAACCTACACCAGAGCAGTCGATAAGAACTGAACGGCTCTTCGATGTCGAAAAAACAATAGTTTCAGATAATAGCAAATTGTTCACGACCGCCGAAAGAGAAACATTGGCCGAAAGGCTAATCGCATATGAAACAGAAACCACGAATCAAATCGTCATTATCACTGTAGATTCAATAACTCCGTACACCGACATACAAAAATATGCCGCCGATCTTGGCAATACATGGGCCATCGGCCAAAAAAATACCGATAACGGATTGGCCATCGTAGTATCCGATAGACTGAGGAAAATTGGCATCGCGACCGGATCCGGGACCGAAAAAATACTAACCGATAGTATTTGCAGTTGCCTTATTGAATCAACCATAATTCCGCAGTTCAGAAAAGACCAATACTACAGAGGCATTTCAATGGGATTAGATTCATTGATTGATAAGTGGAGATGACATTGGTCAGATATCGGATGTGCCAAGGTCGGCTGAGTGGCCACCAAGAATACAGCATTCAACATATTTTACTTCTTCCGCATATACACCGTAACCGGCACGCCCGTAAAATCAAAGTTCTCGCGGAGCTTGTTTTCCAAGAAGCGCTTGTAGGGCTCGCGTACGTATTGCGGTAGGTTGCAGAAGAATGCGAACTGCGGATAGGGCGTTGGTAACTGCGTGATATACTTAATTTTTACGTACTTATCCTTATAGGCTGGTGGCGGAGTATGCTGAATGATGGGCAGCATAATATCGTTCAGCTTGCTGGTCTTGATTTTTTTGGATCGGTTCTCGTAAACGCTTACCGCAGTCTCGATGGCTTTGTGTATCCGCTGTTTGGTCAAGGTGGATATAAAGATGATCGGCACGTCGACAAAAGGTTCTATGGCCTGTTTGATCATCTGCGTATACTGTTTCATGGTATTGGTCTCCTTATTCTCGACCAGGTCCCATTTGTTGACCAAGATGACGATGCCTTTGTTGTTGCGCTGGGCCAACCAGAAAATATTCGCTACCTGTCCGTCAAAGGTCCGGGTGGCGTCGAAAAGTAGGATGCAGACATCGCTATGCTCTATCGCCCGCACGGAACGCATGACAGAGTAGAATTCGAGGTCTTCCTTCACCTTGGCCTTTCTTCGGATGCCCGCCGTATCGACCAAGTTAAAGTCGAAGCCGAAACGGTTATATTTCGTGTCCATACTATCGCGGGTGGTGCCTGCGATATCGGTTACGATATAGCGTTCCTTTCCGAGAAGGGCGTTTATAAAAGAGGATTTTCCGGCGTTGGGCCTTCCTACCACGGCGAAACGCGGCAGGTCGCTTTCGTCCTTTTCTTTTTCGGGAAGCTTTGCGACGAGGTCGTCTAAAAGATCACCGGTTCCGCTGCCGTTAATGCTCGAAAGGGTATAATATTCCCCTAATCCCAAGGCGTAAAATTCCACGGCATCGGCGGCACGTTTGGCGTTGTCTACCTTGTTGATGACTAAAAACACGGGTTTATCGACACGTCGCAATAATTTGGAAACATCCTCGTCCATTCCCGTAACGCCGGTCTCTACATCGACCATAAAAATGATGGCGTCGGCCTCTTCGATGGCCAGTTCGACCTGTTTATCGATTTCCTGTTCGAAAATATCATCACTACCCAGTACATAGCCGCCGGTATCGATCAGGGAGAATTCGCGGCCGTTCCAGTCACTTTTTCCGTAGTGCCTATCACGGGTCACGCCGCTGGTCGCGTCAACAATGGCCTCGCGACGCTGTATCAATCGATTGAAAAAGGTAGATTTTCCTACGTTCGGTCTTCCTACAATGGCAACTATAGCACTCATGATGATAATTTTTTTCGATTTGCAAAAGTAGGCTTTATTTATCAGCCATTATACCCAAATCGTTTAAGTCGCTTGCATTGATGGATATGAAGAACGTAGCGAACGGTTTTTAACCATTATACCCAAAACGCTTGAGTTGCTTGGCATCGCTGCGCCAGTTTTTATTGACTTTGACGTAAAGTTCGATATGCACTTGTTTGCCGAAGAATTTTTCCAAATCTTTTCGGGCTTCCACCCCTACCCGCTTCAGGGCATTTCCCTTATGCCCGATTACTATCCCTTTTTGCGATTCGCGTTCGACCATAATGACGGATCGCATCCGAATGATATCATCATCCTCAAAAAACTCCTCCGTATCGATTTCTACGGCATAGGGAATCTCCTTTTTATAATGGATTAGTATTTTCTCGCGGATGGTCTCGTTCACAAAAAAGCGTTCCGGCTTATCGGTCAATTGGTCCTTAGGATAAAAAGCGGGACTTTCAGGAAGCAGCTCGACTATCCTTTGAAATACATTTTTGATATTAAAATTGGTCAGCGCTGAAATAGGATGCAGTTCTACCGTAGGAAGCAGTTCTTGCCAATATTGCGCCTGATCTTCCAGCAGTTCTTGATTGGCGGTATCGACCTTATTGAGAAGTAACAACACCGGAATCTTGCTATTCTTTATTTTCTCGAAAAAATGCTCGTCTTTCAACGATTTTTCCCCGATCTCGACCATGTAGAGCAAAACATCGGCGTCCTCAAAGGCGGATTTAACGAACCCCATCATACTAGACTGGAGTTCGTAGGCCGGTTTGATAATCCCCGGGGTATCCGACAAGATCATTTGAAAATCATCCCCATTGACAATCCCCAAAATACGGTGCCGCGTAGTCTGCGCCTTCGAGGTGATAATGGAAAGTTTTTCGCCTACGAAAGCATTCATTAAAGTGGATTTGCCCACGTTGGGGTTTCCGATAATATTTACAAAACCTGCTTTATGTTCACCCATGTTTGAGTTTTAAGAAGTAATCTTTCGCCGCCGCGTTCACTTTCGGGGCCAACAAAAGTACGGCAATCATATTGGGGATCACCATCAGGGCGTAGGAAAGATCGATCAGGTTCTTCACCAGATCTAAGGAGGCCACCGCTGCAAAAACGATCATAACGACAAAATACCAATTATAGAACTTCCCGATTTTCGGGGTGGTCAAAAAGGAAAGACATTTCACGCCGTAGTAGGAATAGGTGAATAAGGTCGACAGCGCAAAAGCGGTCACGATAAGCATTAACAAATCGTCGCCCCATCCGAACAGCGTAGTCTCAAACGCGGATAAGGTCATTACGATTCCACTGGAATCCTCAAGATAAGCGCCGCTTAATATAATGACAATGGCCGTAAACGTACAGACCAGTATCGTATCGATAAACGGGCCGAGCATCGCCACGAGGCCTTCTTTGATAGGATTATCGGTCTTCGACTGCCCGTGGTACATGGGGGCACTACCCAGACCCGCCTCGTTGGAAAACATGGCGCGACGGACACCGATAATGACCAAGCCCCAAAAACCGCCGGTTACTAGTGACTTGAAATTCCAGGCCTCTGTAATAATCAACTTTAGCGAAGGTACTATTTGCCCCGAATTGAGAACCATGACCACAATAACGGCCACCAAATAGACGGCCACCATGAACGGCACTATGGCGGAGGCCACTTTGGCGATTTTGGTCAAGCCCCCGAAAATCACGAATGAGGTGATGATGGCCAGAAAGATTCCGACCGTCCATTTCCAGTTCATCTCGCTCATTTCGAACAGGGTGCGCGATGGCTCGACCACGCTCATAAAGGTTTCTGTAAACTGGTTGGCGGTAAAGACGCCCAAAAACCCAAACAGGCCGCATGCCGCGAAAAAGATAGCCAAGGGTTTGGCCTTGGGCCCCAATCCTTTAGTGATGTAGAACATGGGTCCGCCCTGCAGTTTCCCGTCTTTATCCGTGGTGCGGAACATGATGGCCAAGCTACAGGAATAGAATTTGATGCACATGCCGATCAGGGCCGTCATCCATATCCAAAATACTACGCCCGGGCCGCCATCGTGAATGGCGATGGCCACTCCCGAGATATTACCCAGACCGACTGTAGCGGCCACTGCAGCGGATAGCGCCTGAAACGAGCTCACATCGCCCTCCGCATTTTTATCGTCATACTTGCCGGCCGTTATTGCGATGGCGTGCCCAAAGAAACGGTACGGCAGAAATTTGGAATAGAAAACTAGAAAAATTCCCCCACCGATAAGCAGCAAAAACATGGGCCACTCGGTAAAGGGCAACAGGGAGGCAATAAAATCGTTTATGGTTTTCAATGGAGTAGTTGGTTATTTAAAAGAAATTTAAGAACAAAAAAGCTCGGTAACATTGCCTATTCACCCAGCAAAGCTACCCTTAGCTATAGCGGGTCTAATTCGTTTCAAGCTTCTTATTATATCGTTCTTAACAAGCATCGATTTGAACAAGACCCGTTTCAGGAAGTGAAGGTATGAAATTCAGATATTTTTGGAGGTCTAGCCCTAAAATTAATCTTTACCACAAATTTGAATAACTTAAAAAACTCTTGTATATTTGTCGCCCGTTAACGCAAATAGTGTTTTCGATTTTCTCGTCGGCGGTTATGTTCCGAAGTTGTAAGACAAGTGAGAAAAACACCCATCGCGGGGTAGAGCAGTAGGTAGCTCGTCGGGCTCATAACCCGAAGGTCGCTGGTTCGAGTCCAGTCCCCGCTACTAGATAACCCATTGGTTAACAGCTTTTTAAAACTGTTGTCAATGGGTTCTTTTTTTGATATATTGCAAAGCGCATACGCTACCGCATACAAACACGGATTGGAA
>JBATUY010000555.1:0-2522 GCA_049671465.1 Pricia sp.
GTTATAAAAGCCAATGAAAAAGGCGATACCGATGTAGGTGCCGGTACCGACAGCGATGTAGGTCCGGCGTCGGCTTCCGAGGTTCATTCAGCCTTCGATACGGGTTCTAAGGTAGGTTTGAAACATCGCTCTTGGCCCGAAAAGTTGAAATTCCATCTCAAAAATAGTAAGGGTCGTTACCAGCGAGGGAAAAAATTATTGAAACTCCAAGAATACGAGAACATATGGATCAAGTTGAAACCCGATCATGTGGTAGTAGATGTAGAACTGCACGACCTTATTTTTACCGCTTACGCCGTAAACCTCCCGATTACCCTCTTTCATACTTGGTTTTCAGATATTCCCGATTTGCGGTTACCGCCGATACGGACTGCCATAACTCCGGGTAGGGGTTTGGAAGGAAGCGCCGTGGGTATCGCTTGGGCGCGGTTTATAGATTGGGCAAAGATTCAGGCCCGCCTGTATATCAACAAACTCACTTTTCAAGATTATCGTCGGGCGAGCCTAAAGAAATATGCCCAAGAAATCGGATTTCCGGTCCAGCATTTAAAATCGAGTACATTACCACCGTTGTACCGCTTTACCCAACTGCCGATTTTGCTGCTTGCGATGCGGGAACTGGATTTTCCGCATACTCCGGACACTAATTTGACCTACGCAGGCCCCATGGTCTACGAAAATCGACACGATTTCGATCCGGATTCCGCTGACGCCAAACGTTTGAATACCATTTATACGACAAAAAAAACCAGCGGTAAAAAATTAATTTATTGTTCCGTAGGCTCACTGGCTAAAGGCGACGTATCCTTTCTACAAAAAGTGATTACCGTCGTTGGTGGGGAAAAAGAATGGGTATTGATACTTTCCTTAGGTCGCAACCTATCTTTTGAGGCTTTTCCCGACATCCCTGAAAACGTGCATCTTTTTCAATGGGTGCCACAGCTGAACGTTCTGGCCCATGCCGATTGCTGTATCAACCACGCGGGCATTAATAGCATTAACGAATGTTTGCATTATGCCGTACCTATGGTCATTTATTCCTTAAAATATACCGACGAAAACGGAAACGCGGCACGTATGGCATATCATGGCCTAGCCGTCGTCGGGGATAAGGATCAAGATGGGATGCCGGAAATCCATAAAAATATCGAAGCTGTATTGAAGGATAGCCAGTACGCCGATAAAATTGCAGCATTCAATAATCTTTACCAAGCATACAAACAAAGAAAATTGACACCCTTAATTTACAAGGGATGAATGAAGCTCGATCCGAATCCACCTTTGAATTACCAGAAAACGAAGTGCATCTCTGGCATTGCCGTTTTGATGCCAATAAGGATAACATAGAGGCCTTTAAACGCATATTATCAGAAGATGAAATTGAAAAAGCCCGCAGGTTCAAGTTTGACATCCATCGGGAGCAATCTATAATTTCAAGAGGGGTGCTTCGCACGCTTTTAGGAAAGTACCTCAACCAACATCCTCGCGATCTGCTATTTGATTACACCGAATATGACAAGCCGTTTTTGCGGGGAAATGGCAACTTGCAATTCAATGTATCCCATTCCGGAAACAGGGCCCTTTTCGGATTCGTGCAAAACGCGGAAATCGGTGTAGATATCGAAAAGATCAAAAGTGATTTCGAGGTTATTGATATTGCCCAAAACTTTTTTTCATCCGATGAAATAAGAACTTTACAGGCCATGCCAGAATCGGAAAAGGTAGCCGGATTTTTTCGTTGTTGGACTAGAAAAGAATCGTTCATCAAGGCGAAGGGTAGTGGACTTTCTTTTGCGCTGACCTCGTTTTCAGTGTCCTTGGATGTCGATTCCCCGTCCCTCTTACGTACGGATTGGACTGCCATGGAGAAAGGGGAGGGGGGGTTGTTTTCGTTTACTCCGGAAGAAGGCTATCTGGGAGCGCTATCTATTCGCGGTACTATAAATAAGGTGCAGGAATTTAATTGGCAAACGCTTAATCGCGCGTTTTGATTTCGCCCAACTCGATTACTTCGAAATCGGAAACCTTAATGTTTCGGAGCTCTTTGAGGTCATAATTATCCCAATTTTCATGAGGACTACCTTTTAGAAACATATTTCTACCCACGTCGGCCAGTATTAAACCATGCTTTTTCATTGCGCGCAGAATGGTTTGGTTGGTTTGTGAATACGAAGAAATATCAAAATCGGGTTTTAGGCGTAATCTGCCCCCAAAGGGTAGTAGACCATCCCATTTTTCACCTGAAATTAGATGTCGAGCCGGATGCACATAGCCTTCGTAAATTTTGGAACGGCTCAGGCTAAATCGAATAGCGTGATCTATTTCTCCCGTTCTGATTTCGTCATACCGTATCAACAGGGGAAAAATAGGTAAGCCCGATGCATCGGCAGAAGTCCATCCGTCGGGTCTAAAATCGATAGTGTTTAAGTTGAAAACTGCGGCCGAGGAGGCAGACCAACCTTCTCCGGATTGCTCAGCGTTGAACAGCTCATACAACATCCCATTGTCAACATCTACAGCAA
>JBATUY010000556.1:0-24837 GCA_049671465.1 Pricia sp.
AACTAGAGTAAACAGATTCCCGCGAAACTGCCTGCCGGCAGGCAGTTTCGCGGGAATCTGTTTACTCTAGTTGATTGGGGTCACTCTTGTTAACAATGCTAATCGTAGCCCAAAAAACCATGGACTATGTATTCATTTCGTTTAATTCTGTCATTAAGGCCTCAAAAAACCGATCCAAATCCCGCTCCGAAATGTTCAACGCGGGCAGCACCCGAAGTACGTGTTTGTCTTTGGCGCCGCCGGTAAAAAGGTGCTGGTTATGAATCAGCCGTTTTCTCAAATCGGCTACTTCAAAATCGAACTCCAGGCCCAACATCAATCCCCTGCCTTTTACTTTTTTGATTTGCGGAATTTCTGCCGCCAATCCCCGAAAGTAGCCTTCTAAACGTTGGGCGTTTTCAATCAGCTTTTCTTTCTCCAAGACTTCTAAAACCGCTAGGGTCGCGGCACAGGCCAAATGATTGCCTCCGAACGTGGTGCCCAACAAGCCATAGGAGGCTTTAATATCTTCGTGAATCAAAACGCCACCGACGGGGAAACCGTTGCCCATGCCTTTGGCAATTGAAATAATATCCGGCCTGATGCCATGATGTTGAAACCCGAAGAATTTGCCCGTTCGCCCGAAGCCGGACTGTACTTCATCCGCTATCAAGACCACACCGTGTTCTTTACACAATCTTTCGATGACCTGATAAAATTCCGTCGAGGGCTCGTCGAGTCCGCCAACGCCCTGAACAGCTTCTAAAATTACCGTACAGACGTCGCCTTTTTCAATCTCTTTTTCAAGGGCTTCACTATCGTTAAAGGGCAAAAATGCCACTTTCTGCTGCTGGTTGATGGGCGCGTTTATCTTTGGATTGTCCGTTGCTGCCACCGCTGCCGAAGTGCGGCCGTGGAAGCTGTTCTTAAAGGCGATTACCCGGGCCTTACCCGTATGGAAAGACGCCATTTTCAGGGCATTTTCATTGGCTTCTGCGCCGGAACTGCACATAAAGAGATTATAGTTCTCACAATCGGATTGCTTTCCCAGTTTACGGGCCAATTGCTCTTGCAAGGGGTTCTTGATTGAGTTGCTGTAAAATCCGATGCGGTCTAGCTGGTCTTTTAGACGCTTGACATAATGGGGATGCGAATGCCCGATGGAGATTACCGCATGCCCACCATAAAAATCAAGGTATTCATCGCCTTTATGGTCGGTGACCACAATGCCCTTCGCCGAGACCGGAGTAACATCGTATAAAGGATATACGTCGAACAATTTCATAAAATGATATTTTTTCGGTTATAATCTTTCATTTTACGGCAACCGCCGCTACTAACTAAGCAATATTGCCATTACGGCCCCGGTCCCCTAAAAACGTCACGGCGACATCGGCTATCACTGCCAATCGCCACAATCACTGTCCCCTTATTTCAAAGTTGCCCTTCTTGAATGCGACTGATTTTCTCATAAGATGCCGCGATGCCCTGAATCAACGACGAGCTCAATCCCTGATGTTCCATTTCGTTGAGCCCTTGAATTGTGCATCCTTTTGGGGTCGTCACTTTGTCGATTTCCGCTTCCGGATGGCTGCCGGATGCGATCAATAGGCTCGCCGCCCCGTTGCAGGTATGCATCGCCAGTTCTTGGGCTTCCTTGGCATCGAACCCCAATTGAATGGCACCTTGGGTGGTGGCACGGATGAGCCGCATCCAAAAAGCAATGCCGCTGGCACAGATGACCGTGGCGGCCTGCATTTGGGATTCTGGAATTTCCATCGAATGCCCCATCCTATTAAAAATCGCCTTGGCAAGTTCAATTTTTTTCCTGCCCTTTTCGTTGCTACAGATGCAGGTCATCGACTGCCCTACCGAAATGGCCGTGTTGGGCATACTGCGGATGATATGGTGTTCCGCCCCGATGATGGCTTCCATCTTGGCAATGCTGAAGCCGGTTATCGTAGAGATGACCACGTGTTTTTCGGTCAAGAGGTCTTTGGTATCCGCTAAAACGGACTCCAACTGGCTGGGCTGGACCGCCAGAATCAAAATGTCTGAATTTTTGACGGCCTCGCGATTGTCGGAAGTGACCGTCACATTGCCGTATTTCTCAAAATCCTGAATTTCGGACAGGTTGCGCTTGGTTAGGTACATGGTCGTAGCGCCGTTGGAATTCAAAATTCCCTTTGCGATGGATAGGCCTAGGTTTCCGGCACCGATAATGGCTATTTTCATAAGATTGTCTCCTTTTTTGCTATTATTTGTTATTACCGCGAACCTGCCTGCACAAAGTTTCACGATAGTCTGGTTCTTTGGTCTTCTTATTTTAATGCATAAGCCTCGAATACCCCAAGCGTTAACGCTATCAAAAAGCTGTCAAACGCACAATTACGCGATGTTTCCTTAATTTAAAATACGCCCGCCTTTAACTGCAAGCCTTCCCTTTCATCGAGTCCGAACATCAGGTTCATATTCTGTACCGCTTGCCCTGATGCCCCTTTCAGTAAATTATCTGCGGCCGAGGTGATCAATAGCACATCCCCATGTTTATGCAGATGGATATGACAGTTGTTCGTATTCACGACCTGTTTCAGATGAATGGGCGCTTCGGATATATGGGTGAAAGCCGCATCTCTGTAAAATTCTCTGAACAATCCGATAGCTTCTTCTTCGGTTCCTTCGAATTTGGTGTAGGCGGTAGCCAAAATTCCCCTTGTGAAATTCCCGCGATTGGGCAGAAAAAATAACTTGCCGGAATCGGATTGTAGGGTTTTCAAGCTTTCGTTGATTTCGCCCAAGTGCTGGTGGGTAAACGGTTTGTATCCGCTTACATTATTGTTCCGCCAACTGAAATGCGTTGTGGCCGACGGACTTACGCCTGCCCCGGTACTTCCGGTGACGGCATTGATGTGTACGTCGTTCTTTAGAAGACCCGCTTTGGCCAAGGGCAGCAGTCCCAATTGAATCGTAGTGGCAAAACAGCCGGGATTTGCGATGTAATCGGCTTTTTGAATTTCCGATTTTTTAAGCTCCGGGAGGCCGTAAACAAACGGCATTCCCTCGAACACGGCATCGACCTGTAATCGGAAGTCGTTGCTGAGGTCGATGATTTTGGTAGTAACGGAAAAATGGTTTTCTCGGAGGAATTTGGACGAATTACCATGGCCCAAACATAAAAACACAACATCTACGTCGAGATTGACGCTTCCGGTAAATTCCATCTCCGTCGCCCCCAAGAGATCGGGATGCGCGGTTACCAGTTTTTTGCCTGCTCGCGTGGTGCTGTACACAAAATCGATTTCCGCTTCGGGGTGATGTAGGAGAATTCGAATCAATTCCCCGCCAGTGTATCCCGAGCCGCCTATGATTCCTGCTTTAATCATTGTTTCCGTTTACATGGCTATATATCTTGCCCGAATTCGATAAAATCTTGATAAACCCCTTGGCGTCATCGGCCGACCATCCTTTGTTGACTTCACCGTAGCTGCCGAACGAGGCGTTCATCAAATCGTGTTCGGAATCGATACCGTTGAGTTCAAAGCGATAGGGATGCAGCGATACAAAAACATCACCGGAGACATTCCGTTGCGTGTCGGTCAAAAAGACCTCGATATTGCGCATTACCTCGTCGAGATAATTGCCTTCATGCAGTAACATTCCATAGAAATCGCCCAACTGCTCCTTTTGGAATTGTTGCCATTTACTGAGCGTGTGCTTTTCCAATAAATGATGTGCCTTGATAATGATAAGGGATGCCGGCGCCTCAAAACCTACCCGGCCCTTGATGCCGATTATAGTGTCGCCTACATGAATGTCGCGGCCAATGGCATATTTCGAGGCAAGGGTCTCTAGTTTTATAATATTTTCAACAGGCATGCCCTGCTGCCCATCGATAGCGACCAGCTCGCCTTTGTCAAATGTAAGTTTGACTTCCGAAGGTTCCTTTTTCTGCAATTGGCTTGGATATGCAGAATCGGGCAATGGCTTCTGTGAGGTCAAGGTTTCCTCGCCCCCGACCGAGGTTCCCCATAGTCCGCGATTGATGGAATATTTGGCCTTCTCCCAAGAATACTCGACGCCGTTCTGTTTTAGGTATTCGATTTCGGCTTCCCTCGATAAGGTGTTATCCCGAATTGGGGTAATGATTTCGATTTCGGGCGCGATGATCTGAAAAATCATGTCGAACCGCACTTGGTCATTACCTGCACCGGTACTGCCATGTGCAATATATTGGGCACCTACGCTTTTGGCATAGTTGACAATTTCTATGGCCTGAACGATGCGCTCCGCACTTACCGATAGGGGGTAGGTGTTATTTTTCAACACGTTACCGAAAATGAGGTATTTGACCACGGTGTCGTAAAAGGTCTGTACGGCATCGATCGAGGTATACGAACTGGCACCGAGTTGCAAGGCTTTTTCTTCGATGGCCGCGATTTCCTCTTTTGAAAATCCGCCAGTGTTGACGCTCACGGCGTGGACTTCATATCCTTTCTCTTTTGATAAATATTTGGCGCAGTACGAGGTGTCGAGACCGCCACTGTATGCTAGTACTAATTTCATAAATTGTTTTTGTCGTTCCTGCCAATCTGCCTTTCGGCAAAGGCGGGAATTTGTTTAATCTATTCGTTTCGTTCTTATCCTGTTAAATTTGGTTTTGCTACTTTGCTTTTTTTTTGAGGAACAAACTTTCTTTGATACTCTTCAAGCGCTGAAATGCCTTACTGTCGGGTTTTTTCTCGGCTTCCATTTTTGGTTTTGCGTTAGGATCGTATAACATACCCGTACACAGGCACATTTTCTGTTCGGTGCGGGTCAGCACATCGAAATTCTTACAGGTCTGGCAGCCTTTCCAAAATTCCGGGTCATCGGTCAGTTCAGAAAACGTGACCGGTTTGTACCCCAGTTCATAGTTCATCTTCATGACGGCCAGCCCGGTGGTGATTCCAAAGATTTTGGCATCGGGGAATTTCTCACGGGAGAGCTCAAAAATGCGCTTTTTGATGCGTTTGGCCAAGCCTTGGTTTCGATAGTCGGGGTGTACGATCAAGCCGGAATTGGCCACGAATTTTTCGTGTCCCCAGACTTCGATATAACAGAAGCCGGCGAATGTATCGCCATCCAAGGCGATTACCGCGTTACCGTTCTGTAATCGTTTTCGAATATATTCAGGGGTGCGTTTGGCGATGCCGGTACCGCGAACTTTGGCCGAATCGGCTATCGTGTCGCAAATATCATTGGCGTATTTAAAATGGGTTTCGTTAGCAATTACAATATTCATTGCTATGGCGGTTTATCGGTAAATAAAAAATTTTCGGAGTTGTGCGGAAATGGACTCACCTATTTCCATAGAAGATATAGTACCCTTACGGGCGACGGCGACGAGAAAACGGACGAACGGGAGCAGGAGTGTTGTTCATGCTTGGAATGTGATTTTGTCCTTTCATTGAGTTTCAAATGTACATGATTACATCGAAACAACAACGATTGCGCTTTAATTTTTGTGAAAAATCGGGTTTTGCCGTTTTCTGATGAAGATTTCGTAGACTAGAAATCCGAATACCGCAAAATATTCAATGGCCAGCAGCCAAAGGTTTTCGGTAAAGGAGGGATTGGAATAGGCAAAATAACTGAGCACAACCACCACCGACCACAATACCGCAAATCGGTATTCGGTGAAAACACCAAGCAATACCAGGAAAATGATGTACCATGGATGTACGGTGGCCGACAAGAAATAATACAGCGTCAAGACCGACAGCATCGACGTTAGAAGCACCGCAAGCTTCTGATTTTGTTGCAGAAAGGTAATGCCGAGTACAGCGAGAACGGTCAAAATAGGCACAATCTTTCCATAGGTTTTAATCAGCTCCCAAGGCTTTCCGTCAAAAACAATGGCGATTTGCTTTATGCCATTATATAGTCCCGCGTTAAACTCGAAATTGGAGAACCAAAGGCCAATGGTCTGCGAATAGTTTCCAAGAAATTCGGGGGAGTAAAAAGGAATAAAACATAGCCCGCAGGTCGCTCCGACCAAGAGATAGAAAATAGGACTTTTTTTGAATCCCAGATATTTGAGGAAGAGGGGCAGAAACAACAGCGGTACTAATTTTATGGCAATGGATAAAGCATAAGGTACTGCGGCCAGCATCCACTTTTTTTTCGATAACAGGTACAAAGCCCAGACGAAAAAGAAAAGCATGACGCCTTCAAAATGAAGATTTCCCGAGAGTTCGATGATGACCAACGGATTTAAAAAATACCAGAATATAAGATGTTGCGGACGGTTAAAGTGCTTTAGCAATTGCCTTCCGAAGTAAACGATTCCGATATCCCCCAAAATAATTACGGTACGCATGACCAGCACCGACCCCACGATACTTTTTCCGCCGAGCAGTGCGGCCAGCGCAAAAATCAGTTGATTGAGCGGGGGATAATTGCTGAAATGTTTTGCGCTGAGTTCGCCCATGCCGTTATACAGTTCTAGGGCATTGGGAATGATCAGATCCTTTTGTTGGATGAGCATATCGGGTACTTCCAAATACGGATTGATGCCATTGGCGACCAGATGCCCATCCCAAATAAATCGATAAAAATCTTGCGACAAATTGGGCTCGGCCATCAAGAATACCAAACGAAAAAGGATGCCGATGACCAATAGAAACTTCAAGTTCCACTTTTCGAATTGAATGATACGCAGACAAAGAAAGAACAGTGCCGCGAACAGGGTCAACAGCTTAATGAAATCGGTGCGGATCAGGTGATAGGCAAAGGTGTAGTAAAAGAGAAGGCTCAACAACGCCAGCGCCAAAGGCAACTTGTGCAGCTTTAAATATGTGGTTAGCTTGTTGGGCATTTTGTAGGCGTAGATTTCAGTCTGGCTAATTTAGGGGTTTTGGGGGAGATTGTGTCGATGAACTCGGGGCTGCCTTCTATTTGGATGGTGATACGGCAGATTAAACCGATTTACTCGGAGAATTGGGCAGATTACAAAAACTGCAAATAGGCCTCGGAATTGTTCAAAAACGATTTGGTTAGATAATTTCCTTTAGGGGTATAAAGCGATCAAATTTCGTTAATGAATCTAATCGTTGAAATGCTCGATATTGATAAAGTCAAGTTTTGGCAACGAGCAATACAATCGAGCTGAATTAAGCCCGCGCCGTCAAAGACTTGGTAAACACGAACCCAAACCCGATAAAGAGCATCAAATGAAACGGAAAGAGTCCGAAATCATTGAGGGTGACGGCACTGTACATGCCGAAGAGAAAATACACCATTAGCAAAGCTTCGAGGATCATGTTCGGCGACAGTTTGGTAGCGAGGTATTTATTGCCTTTCCAGCTATCGGTGATATTATCTAGATTGAATTTCGGTGTTCTTACGAATTCGCTCCGCTTACCCCAATGGCCCTCAAGAACGGCGATGGAGTTGTGCAGTGAGAAACCAAGGGCAACCGAGAAAAACGTAAAGAAAATCTTGATATAGTCGACAAAGTTATCAAAGCTACTGCCCTGTATACTCTTATAAGTAAACCAATAGCAGACGAATAAAATGATGGTACTCAATACAAAGAAGCTGAGCAAAGAAAAAACGATGTCAAACTGCGGATAAAGCGCTTTGATATACATGGCCGGAATGCTTAGCAAAGACACCAAGAAAACGCACAAAAACATCGAACTGTTCAAAAGATGCATTACCCCATGAAACTTGGTCTTAAATGAAATATTCTTGGCCGAAACCACGCTCATGACCGATTTCCTGAAATTCTCGGCGCCACCTTTGTTCCAGCGGAATTGTTGCGAACGGGCGGCGCTTATGACCACGGGAAGTTCGGCGGGCGTCTCCACATCCTCTAAATATTTGAATTTCCAGTCTTTCAATTGGGCCCGATAGCTGAGATCAAGATCTTCGGTCAGGGTGTCGCCTTCCCAATTGCCGGCATCGAGAATACACTCTTTGCGCCAAATACCTGCGGTGCCATTGAAGTTGATAAAGTGTCCCTTTGCGTTTCGACCGACCTGCTCCAAGGTGAAATGGGCATCAAGGGCAAAGGCCTGAATACGGGTCAAGGTGGAATAATCCCGGTTGATATGCCCCCATCGGGTCTGAACGACCCCGATTTCGGGGTCTTTGAAATAGATAACGGTCTTTTTCAGCCAATCGCTGTCGGGCAAGAAATCCGCGTCGAAAATGGCGACGAACTCTCCTTTGGCGGTTTCAAGACCTTCTTTTAAAGCCCCTGCCTTATAGCCTTGGCGGTTTTCACGGCGAATGTGTTGAATATCGAGTCCGGTCTTCTGTAATTCTTCGACCCATTTTGCGGTGTCTACTACGGACTCGTCAGTGGAGTCGTCCAAGACCTGTATTTCCAGCTTGCTTTTGGGATATTCTATTTTGGCAATGTTTTCGAGCAGACGTTCCATCACGTATTCCTCGTTATACACGGGAAGCTGAATGGTGACATAGGGAATTTCCTTGGCGTCGAGAAGATTAAATTTCGGGGCGGTCTGATTTTGCCGTTTATACCCTAAGTAATTGATCAAGAGGTTCAATTGGGCCAGGCTGTAGAAAAATATAAGCAGCAATGCGATACTGTAAACGGCGAGAATGATGTACGATATGATTAATCCCATGTTACTTAAGGCTGTATTTGAAAATCCAAGCTAATATTTTTATGCCCGCAAAGATACTACCTTTTACCGTACCGGACACTTTTGAAACTCCTATTCTTTTTTTGTAATGCACTGGAACTTCGACATATGACAGATTTTTCTTAATTGCCTTCAATTGCATCTCTACCGTCCAGCCGTAGGTTTTGTCCTCCATGTCAAGGCTCAGCAGCTTGTCATATCGTATGGCCCTAAACGGCCCGAGGTCGGTAAATGTCGCTCCGAAAAATAGTTGCATCAACGAAGTGGCCAACCAGTTGCCAAAAATTTGTTGCGGGGTCATACTGCCATCCTCCCTGAATCGTTCTACCCTGGCGCCGATTACAAAATCTTTGCCATCGTTCAAAATGGGCGCGACGACCTTGTCAAGTTCTTCTGGATAATCGGAGTAGTCTCCATCAATAAATACGATAATATCGGGTGCTTTGGACTGTAGCGCTATATACTCCATTCCCTTCAAACAGGCATAGCCGTAACCCTTTCGTTCTTCGGTCAACACGGTGGCTCCTGCCGATAGGGCGTTCTCCGAGGTCTTGTCCGATGAATTATTGTTAACAACTATTATTTCGGAAACGGATTCGGGTAGTTCATTGACTACATTGGCAATGGAATCTGCTTCATTGAATGCGGGAATGATAACTTTAATGTCAGGGTCAATGGCAAATGCTGCGGTCATTACTTAAGGTCTGATAAGCTGTTCTCTTTGGTAAAGCTACTGAAACTGTACCACTCCTTGATTTTCTTCCCGTTCGTATATTTTTCCGCAGATGCCAGTTCTTCGTTTTCGTATTTGAGGCAGTATCCGTTTTTCTTGCCATTTTTTAATTGGCACTTGTGATTAATGCTTCCATTTGTATCGTAAAAAAGCCACCAATCCCATTTTTCACCATTTTTATAATGTCCCTTTTGTAAGGGCCTGCCGTTGTCAGCGTAAAATTTCCAATAGGCGACGCGTTGATTGTTTCGGTAATGCCCTTCTTCGGATAGTCTTCCGTTCGAATGATAAAATTTCCAATAAGCGGTCTTTGCCCCGTTTTTCATCCATCCCTCGGACTTCAGTTTTCCGGTCGGATAATAGTCCCGTTGGTACACATCGTTTTCTTCGGACGGGTTTCCGAGGAAAAGAAATAGCGCGACCATGAACAATAGCTTAGGGTACATGAATAGGATGATTTATCTGGTTTGTCGCAGAAAAGGATGATTGCTTACTATAATCATAAACCCCAAAATGCATTTCACCTTACTTTCTATTGACCAAGTCCATCAAATCGACGTCATTGCCCAACAATATTTCGGTCGGATTGATCCGTCCCGCTTCCGGACCGTTTTCCAATTTAAGGACGCCCCTAGGGCAGACCGCCGAACAGATACCGCAACCGACACAGCTCGAGCGGACAATATTTTCACCTTTCTGGGCGTACGCACGCACATCGATACCCATTTCACAATAAGTAGAACAATTTCCACAGGATATGCACTGGCCCCCATTGGTCGTAATACGGAATTTAGAGAATAGACGCTGCTGAAAACCGAGCACGGCCGCCATGGGGCACCCGAACCGACACCATACGCGACTGCCCAATAATGGGTATAGACCAACGCCGATCACCCCGCTGAAAATAGCACCGATCAAAAAGCCGTACCATTGTTTTAACGATGCCGTTTTAAAAAGAAAGATATTACCGTCACCACTTAAATAATGCATTCCGATCAAGGCAATGATGATTACAAAGTAGCCGATGGCACCGTAGAGGGCATCCTTTTTGAGCTGTTCCCTTTTGTAGATCATAACCCAGGCGAAGACCGCGGTCAAGAGGAGCGCAACACCGATCAGAAATACATCTTTGGTCAACCAATACTTGCTGGAGTCTTTGCCCAGATACGAATAGACCACTGCGGTGGTCATTAGGGTCACGAACACCACAACACTGTGAACGACCCAGCGCTCGACTTTCCAGGCAAACTGGCTCTTGTCGCTTAGATGACGGAACGAATCGCCGGCTGTTTCCGCCAACCCGCCACAGCCACAGACCCAAGAGCAGTACCAGCGTTTACCATATTTATAGGTAAGGATCGGTGTAATGACGAAGATGGATACAATCCCGAAAATCAGCATGGCGATACCAATATTGCCTCCGTCGATAAAGCTGTTGATTCGGTACTGGTCGAAATTATAATAGTTGAGCGGCCAGATATTCTTCAGGTCGTAATAGGGCAGGTCGCCATTGAGACGCGCCATGAATTCCGGTATGAGAAAGGCGAAGGCCGTTTGAAAGAACATTACGCTTATCGTTCGGATAATTTCATAGGTATTGTGCCGGTATTTCCAAATGAACTTGATGCCGAAGGCCAATATGGCAATAGTGTAGAGTGTGCCGTAAACGAACCATTGGCTGGCCGGGTTGCCGCTGAGCATTTTACTCAAAGGGTCGAAAAGGGCGATGACCCCTTGGTTATCTCCCTCTTTGACCAGACCTAGATATTCCGGATAAAAATAGAGGACCACGTAGAATCCGGTCAGGGCGATGCCAGACAACCAGCCCAAAACACCGAGACTGGATATGGACTTGAACCAGACCCCATCGTTTTTGATGCCTTTTTCCTTATGGGCGTATTGTGCGTAGGCGAACCAGATGACGCCAACGCTGATGGCCAAAAGTGACAGGGTGAGCCAAAGCCCTTTGTTCGGAAAATCGACGTTGAAAAGGCTTAGTACCAAAATACCCAATCCGGACATGCCCAGAAGGGTCGCCAATTTTTGACCGGTGTTCAATGCTTTTGGGGGTTCGCCCGTCAGGGACATGCTGTTGTGGTTCGCGCTCATTTTAAATATTTAGATGAATCCGTAATAACTTTTTAGGGACGCTTCAAGGAACGATTGCATAGTATTCTTACATCTTCTCAGGCAAAAATCCGTTTCCAACTTTTTTTCTTGGGATGGATGTCCGTTCCGAATTCCGAATTGTATTTTGAGACGATTTCGCTTTCGTATTTCGCGTAGAATTCGGGGTCAAAATTGGCATCCTTCAAAAATTCCATGACATAGTCCATATCGCGTTCTTCGGTCAGCCAGCGGTCGAATATCTCGTGCCGCATGCGGATGCCGAAGGTGTTGATGCCCAAAAATTGTTTGGAATCTTTATGGAAAGCCGCCGTGATACAAAGGTTCTCGGTGGCGTGCCGCCAGTGGAAATGTTGCTCATAGTCTTTTTTGCTTTCTGTGGCGAAAACCCAACCGTAGGTCTGGTATTCGATATCGAGAAATTTAGCCGAGTTGAACCAATGACCCGGGTCATATGGCATCTTGTTTCCACAAATGGTCTGCGCCAAGGCTTCCCCCATCATGCGGCCCGTGTACCATACCGCTTCTATGGGCCGGCGATTCCCGATGGCTTCATGCTGCTCGGCACAGTCGCCGATAGCATAGACGTCGGCGATATTCGTTTCGAGATAGCGATTGACTTTCACGCCGCGGCCTAGTTCGATGCCGCAATCTTTCAAGAAATCGATGTTCGGGGTCACGCCCGCGGTCAGGCCGACCAGGTCACAGGCAATTTCCTCCCCGGTTTCCTCAATGGTGACCGCTCGGGCGTGGCCGTTGTCGTCGGCAAGTATTTCGTCGAGATTAACGCCGAGCCGCAAATCGATATGGTGCGCTTTGATATGTTCATTGATCATTTGCGACTCGCCGTCGGGCAGTACCCCGTTCCAAAAACTGTCTTCGCGCACCAAAAAGGTAACGGGAATCTGGCGGCTCCGCAACATTTCGCAAAGCTCGATACCGATCAGGCCACCGCCTACTACCACGGCGCGTTTGCACACCGTATTGTTCGGGGCATGTTGCTCCAATAGGTCAAGGTCTTGTTTGGATACCAATCCCTGAACCCCATCTAAATCTTGCCCCGGCCATCCGAATTTGTTCGATTTTGAACCTGTAGCGATGATCAATTTATCGTAGGCGATCTTTTGTTTGTCGGCCAACATCAGCGTTTTGTTTTGATGGTCGAGTTCGGTGACATATCCTTTTACCAGGTCTATCCTATTTTTCTTCCAAAACCAATTTTCATAAGGTTGCGTGTGTTCGAATTTCATGTGGCCCATGTAGATGTACATTAGGGCAGTACGGGAAAAGAAATAATCGGTCTCTGCGGAAACTATGGTGATTTTTTTATCCGAAAGCTTTCGGATGTGCCGAGCGGCCGTGACCCCCGCGATTCCGTTTCCGATGATGACGATGTGTTCCATATAAAGTTGAGGTAGATGACGGTTTTGTCGCACCTAAAGGTAATAACTTAATCGGCCTAGGCAATTTAGAACGTTTTTAAATGTTTATGTTTTTGTAAGGTTTGGTGTGACGTGACGTACAAGTAAGCACTTGATTTAGAAAAACTTAAATAATTCATAAAAATCGGGATAATCTTGTAGTGTCGGGTAAAATCTCTCGACTGATGCAAGAACCTTATCGAATTCGCCTGCCGAACGGGCGGGCAATTAAAATAGAACGATGAAAAATATACTGCTATCAACATGGGTTGTAATGGTCACCTTGACTTCGGGATTTTCCCAGAGCACTGATGCCTTTTTCGCAAAGGCCGATACGTTTTTAAGCACGTATGTCAAAGACGGAAGGGTCGATTACAAGGCTATCAAGGAAAATCCGGCCGAATTGAACGCCTTGGTCGAGATGGCGAAGGGCATTTCGGTATCTAAGGACAATGCAGCGGAATATCAGGCCTTTTGGATCAATGGATACAATACTTTGGTCATCAAAAGCATCGTAGAAAATTATCCGCTCAAATCGCCCTTGGATGTCGGTGGGTTTTTCGATACCAAAAAATGTAATATAGGTGGAGAAAACATCACCCTGAACGATATAGAAAACGAATTGTTACGAAAGAATTTCCCTTCGGAGCCCCGCTTCCATTTTGTGTTGGTATGTGCCGGATTGGGGTGCCCCCCCATCATCGATGAAGCCTATATGCCCGAAACGCTAGATGCCCAGTTGCAGGCCCAGACCAAGAGGGCCCTGAACGACCCGAACTTCATCAGGGTGAACAAGAACAAGGCGAAAATATCCCAGATTTTCGAATGGTACAAAGGCGACTTTACCCAAAACGGAAAGAGTCTGGTCGATTTTATAAATATTTATAGAAACGAAAAATTGCCCGAGAATACGAAGACATCCTACTATACGTATGATTGGACCTTGAACGATACGAAGTAATCCTTGGAATCTTGCGGTTGGTTCTTGAAAGTAAGTATAATATGAAAACATCCAAAAAAATCGTCTTCCTTTTCAGTCTTCTAACGGTCACGGCCGTCGGTTTCTGCCAAGAGGACCCCGACGAACAAAACGTAACGCAAACGAGCAACATCCAGACCTATACCCCCTCAAAATTACTGAACAAAGGCCAGTGGGACATCAAGTTTTTCAACGGACTCTATACCGAGACCCGACGAACGGGTGACGGAACCTCGGCCGTAGACATTCCAAGGCAGACCTTTTTTACCAACACCACCGAAATCTACACCGGGGTCAGCGATAACTCAAGAATCAATGTCGGACTGATATTTCAGGTACGGGCAAATACCTATAACGGCGCCAAGGCCCTGAACGCCTTCAGATTTGAAAACAATACGACCGACGCCCGTAGTGGATTGACGACTATAGCACCCTCGATTCGGGTGCAGCCTTTTGCGAACATGGGCAACTTTTCGTTCACCAGTTCGGTGTACATTCCCGTTTTTAAAGATGTGCCCGATGCGCCCTACCTCGACAAGCGTAGCGTCTTCTGGGAAACCAAATTTTTCTACGACAAGACTTTTTGGGGTAACAAATGGCAGTTGTTTACCGAGGCCGACCTCGGCTTTAATTTTGGTGAGAAACGGGCCGATGCCGACCCTGCGATCGACAACATCGGTGAACGCTTTGCGAACAATAGCTTCGTGTTGCCCCTGAGTGCTTTTTTAAGCTATTTTCCTTCTTTAAAATCTACCGTTTTCGTCAGTGCACAGCAATCCTTTTTCGTAGGCTATGACAACCCCGATGCCGGCGGAAATAATTTTTCGCAAGAATATACCGCGCTGGGCCTTGGCGGCAAATATCAGCTGACCGACGCGCTGAATGTTGAGGTCTCCTACAACAATTTTGTGCGCGGCAGCAGTTTTCAAAGGCTTGGGCAGACTTTTAGTTTAGGGTTGCGAGCACTTTTTTAGGAATGCCGAATTAAATGACATCTATACAAATCCATTCTCCGGCCCGAATAATTTAGGAGCAGTTGTTGCTCGCCAAATGATTAATGAAAACATCGGCCCTATTTTTACTTATTCTTCTTCTCGTTGCCTTATCCACAAATGCACAGGATAATGCGATTACGGAATTTGACCTTTACGGGCGATGGGTGCTGGAGTTGGATGATGATAGAAAACCAATGAAATAGCTTTAGAAAGAGGGAGCAAAACCGAATCGTTATCGGCCGCTCAATACATTAGTTTTCCGTTCTAAAAAATCTGTTGGAATATCATAAATAAAAATACCTATCTTGATGATTGAGATAATGGAGAAGCAAACATTCGTCATAATCTCCGCAGCAATACGAACTTTAAGAAACGGAAAATGAAAAAACTCAAAAAAGAAGACGTCAAACAAGAAGTATTCGATTTGTACGATGATTACGCCCACAACCGGGTCAATAGAAGATTATTTCTCGACAAACTCTCCACCTACGCGGTAGGGGGTCTTACGGTAGGGTCGCTTCTGAGTTTTATTTCGCCCGATTACGTCAAGAAGATACAAATCAAGCAAGATGACGAGCGGTTGGTCACCGAATATATCACCTACAACGCTCCAAAAGGTGGTGGAGAAATTAAAGCCCTATTGTCAAAGCCTGCCGATGCGAAAGGAAAACTGCCCAGTATCGTGGTGGTCCACGAAAATCGTGGTTTGAATCCACATATCGAAGATGTGGCCCGTCGGGCCGCCCTTGCGGGGTTCGTTTCCTTGGCCCCGGATGCCCTGACCCCGCTCGGAGGTTATCCCGGTAACGACGATGATGGGCGCGAACTGCAACGCCAACGCGACCGGGACGAAATGCTCGAGGATTTTATCGCCGGTTACGAGTACCTTTCCGAACTTCCTGATGCAACCGATAAAATAGGTGTGATGGGTTTTTGTTTCGGGGGTGCGATCTCAAATCTAATGGCGGTTCGAATTCCCGGTCTTGATGCCGCCGTACCTTTTTACGGGGGACAACCTACGGAAGATATCGACAAAATAGAGGCCCCGCTTCTATTGCACTTCGCCGGACTGGACGAACGTGTCAACGCCGGATGGCCCGCCTACGAGGCAGCCTTGAAAAAACACGACAAGAAGTATACCGCACATTTTTATCCGAAAGTGAACCACGGTTTTCACAATGACACGACCCCTCGTTATGACCGCGAAGCGGCCGAATTGGCCTGGGAGCGGACCATCGATTTTTTTAAGGAAAACCTGACCTAAACCCGGTCGGTATTTTGGTCTTGGCCGATTTAGTGTTAAATGCTTTGATACATTATATATTTCTGCCGTTGCCAAAAAGTTCACGTCAAAACCCCTATTTTAGACCTTAAATGATTGGCATGCGTATATTGGTTTTAGTCGTTATCTGTTTTGTAAAATTATCCGGCTATAGTCAAAAGGCCGAAAAGATAAACGGCGTCAGCTTTGTGGCCTCCCGCGAAGAAGTCGTTCAAGAACACGTGGCCGAGGTGGTGCAGCTCAATGCCAACCACGCCGCGGTCATGCCCTTTGGTTTCATCAAGGAAATTGACTCCCCCGAAATTATTTTCGATACCGACCGGCAATGGTTCGGGGAGACCAAAAAAGGGGCAATGCAGTACATTGAACTGCTGCACCAAAATGGTATCAAGTCTATGGTCAAACCCCAAATTTGGATATGGAAGGGTGAGTTCACCGGCACTTTGAAAATGGCGTCCGAGGCCGATTGGAAAATTTTGGAGGATTCTTACGATAGCTTTATTCTCACCTACGCCGAGATGGCGGAAGCGGCCGGTTCCGAATTGTTCTGTATCGGCACCGAACTGGAGCAGTTCGTCATTATGCGGCCCAAGTATTGGAAAAAGCTCATCGCTAAGATTCGAAAGGTCTATAGCGGAAAATTGACCTACGCGGCGAATTGGGACGAATACCCACGGGTCCCTTTCTGGCAAGATCTAGATTATATAGGCATTGATGCTTACTTCCCGTTATCCGAAGAAAAAACACCATCCGTAGCCCAGTTAAAAGCCGGATGGCAAACGCACAAGGATAAGATAAAATCGCTACACGGCACCTGTTCGAAACCAGTGCTCTTCACCGAATACGGCTACCGCAGCATGGATCAAAACGCTTGGAAACCTTGGTTGGTCGATCGCCACGAAGAACCCGTTAACCTGATTGCCCAAGCGAACGCCACCCAAGCCATTCTCGAAGAATTTTGGACCGAAGACTGGTTCGCCGGCGGCTATGTTTGGAAATGGTTTATTGACCATAAACAATCGGGCGGTGAAAAAGACAACCGCTTTACCCCGCAGAACAAGCCCGCGGAGAAGGTGTTGCGGGAGTTTTATAAAATGCATTGAGAAGTGCCCGCTAATAGCCGAAAAGTGGATCAAATGAAAATTTCGTAGTATTGAAGGTCTAAATCACCGATATGAAACCTATTTGCTTCATAGCCTTATTGGCCATAGCCGCCTGTTCGACCGACAAAGAAAACCTGAACGGCAATACCCTCGAAGATGATCTGGCCGGCGAAGCCCCCATTCGCGATAACGTCATCGCCTGCGCCGCCAGCAACGAAAACGACGATTTGATAAGCGTATTTCTTTATCCGAGGGACGGGGCCACCGAATTGCGCTACTACGAAACCATAGACGCCCAAACCGATAAGGGTAATTTCAGGGAGTACTATCAATTAGAACCACCATTGCTAGACGTCTTTAATGGATACCTAAAGAAGTTCGAAATTTCTGCATCGGAGGAAAAATGGGTCATCGTTTCTTTTAAGGAGGATGGCAAGACCCACCTTTCGAACCCAATTCGGTTGAAACAGAATGCGAAACCTACAGAGTATCTTCCCCAGAATATCGCAATAGATTCCACGGATGCCACCATGCCAAAATTCACATGGGAAGACGGCGCTTTCGAGGATACCAAAATCTATTTTCAGGTACTCTCGGCCGCGAATAATGACTTAATTTCCGGCACTTACACTTTTGAAAAGGAATTTCAGTTCTATGATTTGGACAATGTGGTGCTTAACATTACGAAAGGTATGCCGTCGGCCTTAAAGCAAGGGGAATCCCATAGGTTCACCTTATTGGCCGTGAGCGAAGACAATTGGGTCAACCTATGGGGTGAGGTCGCGTTTTGAAATTAGGCTGCAAGTCCCACTTCAGGTGTGATATCTTTGCCATAGAGATAGCTTACATTTACCGCAATAGCATTGATGTATGACCGCTAGACCTAGCATCTTCCTTTTTTTACTGCTATGCTGCGCCTCGGGTATTGCGCAGCAAAATGTCGTCACCGATGTAAAGATTCAAGGCACCGAACGCACCAATCCCGCCTTTCTCAAAAATCTGGTCGGCCTGAAATCGGGTATGCCATTAGATTCCCTTTTGATGGATACCGATGTGACCCGGTTGAAGCGGCTGCCTTCGATTTCGCATGCCTATTATCAGGTATTTTCGTCTCCCGAGGGCGGGCATAATGTCTACTACAACATCGAAGAAAACTTCACGTTGATACCCTACGCCAATCTCTTTTCCTCATCGGACGATGATTTTGCATTCCGCATTGGTTTACAAGAATTTAATCTTTTGGGAAGGAATATTACCCTCGGGGGCTTCTACCAATATGACAATTTCCATTCGTATGGGGTCGGTCTAAGGGCACCTTATCTGTTCGGGCCTAAATTGGGGTTGTCGGTCAATTACCAAAACTTTACCACCCAAGAACCGGTCTTTTTTGACAATACTACGGCCGATTATCGATACAACAATCGGGGTTTGGAGGTCATGGGTCTTTACGAGTTCAATTTTAAGAACCGCATCGAACTGGGCGGAAGCCTGTTTACCGAAGATTATGAATACCTGTTCGGAGCCACGAATCCGAATGTCCCGCGAAGCCTTAGTGTCGACAAACATTTGTTCAAACTGATATATAATTTCGATAGCATAAAGTATTACTATCAGTATTTGGAAGGCTTTCGAAGCACCCTGAATTTTCAATACGTAGGCAGCTCAGATGAAGCCCTTCCCGAATTTTTGATCGGTTTCAACGATTTCGTGTATTTTAGGAGGATTGGGGGCAAGGGCAACTGGGCCAGCCGCCTCCGTTTGGGATTGGCCAGTAATATAGACACCCCTTTTGCTCCCTTTACGGTCGACAACAACCTTAACATCAGGGGCGTTGGAAATACCATCGACCGAGGTACGGGTTCCGTAGTATTGAACACGGAGTATCGCCAAACCCTTATCGATAAAAATTGGTTCGTGCTACAGGGAAACGTTTTTGTGGACGGCGGCTCATGGCGCAACCCCGGCGGTGATTTCAGCGATTTTGGAGATGACCGGAACATTCGCATCTATCCCGGTATCGGGCTACGCCTTATGCACAAACGCATATTTAATGCTATTTTCCGCATCGATTACGGCTACGGGATAACCAAGAATGCTTCCCAAGGTATTGTTTTTGGAATAGGGCAGTATTTTTGATGGAATAGCTATTGATTCAACTCTTTGGCATATTCAAATGTAGGCTGTTAAAAGTCAGTGGTAAGAGTAGTTTAATTCAATCTTCCATCATCACAACATCTTCGGTTTCGATCCTAGAAAGTTCCTTGAGTTTTCCGGCTTCATAGAGTTCAGGGAGCGCATCCAATGGCGTATCTATAGGAGCCTCATAATTGATGTAATTCTGAAATCGTATGCCGCCCACCGTTCTGGCGTCGTAGGCACTTCGGAACCGCACACCTCCATCGTTGGTCTGATAGCTGTAGGCCAAATAATCTATCGTGCCGGTTTCCGTGTTCACCCAGTACATAAATGTATCGTCATAATCGGTACCGCCGCCTTCTTGCTCGAAGGTTACGGACAGCATATCGTACGCTTGCCCTTGGATAAGGGTTCGCCCCTCGTATGATTTTTTTACCGCGGCATCGTTCAGTTTGTGGGGGAGTGTAGCGAAATAAATGACCGAATTCAGGGCCTCTTTGTATTTGGCGACGTCTTTGGCCGAAAGCTCCGTTTCCTTTCCGTTTACCGTGCGGGTCAACGTTCCGTTTTCTAAAACATCGCGGATATCTTCCCCGTCTTTTTGACCGGTCGAGGTGTAGGTGTACCCTTTTTTACTATGATGAAAAGTGAAATTCTTTTTTCGGAAGGTGAACCTGTAATGCGCCGTATCGTATCGCTCCCCGCCGTGGGCCGCAATGGTTTTCGCGACCAAGCTGTCCGCTTTGTCCATCTTCGCCACTTCCCGCTGCCCATCAGCGCTCAGGGATGAAGTATCATTTTCTTTAGAGGCTATGGCCTTCTTTTTTCCTTCGTTGTTACAGGAAAATACGCATAAAAGTAATACCGCGTATAAAATGAAATTAAGGTTTTTGATCATCGGTCCGATTGTATTTTTAGTGGGATATAATTGTTGACTACCTCGTTAACTAAATTTCCGTTGCAGGTTCAAAATTACGGAAGCGTTCTTTAATTTTGCAGCGAAAGCAGTGTGTTTTAGGCATTGTTTTTGATTTTAGGATAGAAATTTACTTTCTGAATGAACCTTTATCCCTCTTTTCGAATCCGTAAGCTGGGCATCCTAATATTGGTATTTGGGATGTCGGTATCTTGTTTTGCCCAAGATTCGTTACAGACCGTTGTCGCCGAAAAGGGAGATGGTATCCTTTCCCTTTTGCGGAAGCAGGGAGTCGACCCCTATGCCACCTACGATGATTTTATTGCCATGAACCTTGACAATCTCCGCGATGGGGTGCATCTGTATGCGGGTCGGGAATACCAGATTCCCCTTGCGGACCTTGATACGGTTACCGTGGTGGACGCCATCCAAAAAAAGACATCCGAAATAAAAAATATCAAGACCCGTGAAATTCCCATCTTAGGGAAGAAGCATGCCACCGTGCTCATGAAAAGTGAACGTCTCGCGGGTACGGTGTATTATCTGATTTCCGGCCATGGGGGTCCCGATCCCGGTGCCATGGGAAAATTGGGCGGCAAAACCATCGCCGAAGACGAATATGCCTACGATATCACCTTACGTCTGGCACGGGAACTGATTTCGCACGGGGCCATGGTGTATGTGATTATCCGTGACGAGAACGACGGTATCCGCGACGACCGGATTCTTGAAATCGATCGCGATGAGGTGGCCTATTTGAACGAGCCCATTCCGTTGAACCAAGTAAAGCGCTTGAAGCAGCGGGTCGATATCGTTAACCGTTTGTACGAAAGACATCGGGGCGCTTACCAGCGCTTGATCGTCACCCACATCGATAGTCGTAGCGTCGGACAGAATATCGATGTTTTTTTCTACCATCACGAAAAGAGCAAAAACGGGAAGAAACTGGCGGAGAGCATTCACAAGACTTTTCAGAAAAATTATCAAAAATACCAGCCTAATCGGGTCTATTCAGGTACTTTCGAAGACCGTACCTCGTTGTATCTGGTCAAAAAAACGCGTCCGGCCATGACCTTTATCGAGGTGGGGAATATTCGCAATAAAAAAGACCAACGCCGTATTCTGGTGCACGAAAACCGCCAGGCCCTCGCCAAATGGATTTCAGAGGGCGTTCTTTTGGATTATGAGGGGGAGTAACGCACGAATCAAATCATACCGGATGTTTTGTCCATCGCTAAGTCCATCTTCATTCTGTCGTAATTTTCTATAAATCACTGTCCTTGATAAATTCGACATACCTCGCAAATGAAGGAGCTTCGTCCCATGCGGCGAATCTACGTAGACACTACAGTCCTTCTAAAACTTTGGCTTCTTTGGGTACGTCAAAATAAGAGGACTCCAACTTCGGTAAAAATTCGATTTCACTAAGTTCAATATCCGTGATATGCTCGCCCGGGCCATTGTCTTCGGCCAGCCAATAGGTCTTATAATTTTCGGGAAACGTGATACCGTCGACGGTCTGCTCGCCCAAAAGTTCCATGAATTTTTCGGGGGTGTGTTTACCTTCTTCGAAATAGCCGGGATAAGAAACGATGTAGCGGATGACCCCAAGCTGGCTGGACTCTGAATCAAAGTACAGCACATAATAATCATCCGGTGCGTCGCCGGTACCCGAATCGAAGGTGACCTTTACCACATCGTAGCGGTTGTTTTTAAACTCGACTTGATCTTGAAGTTCTAGGTTAGTACCCTCTCCTTCGAGTACGAAGGGTTGTGCCATAAAGAAATAGGGGGTAAGCGACCAGAAACGGGTATTGTAGTTGAACACGTTGCTGTCTTTGGCCTTGAGCCAGGCGTCCTTACCGTTCCAACCGTATTGTTGGGTCGAATCGGTTGCGGAAAAATGGCGCGCATGGCTTCGCCAAGTATCTATGGTCTGATAGGTATCTCGGGGTTCGCCGTCATCTAGCGGTTGATACTTAAAGCGGAAAGTGATCGGGCCGTTGGCGAACCAATTTGAAAGTCCCCCGTGGGCTTCCATGGCGTCCCATACGATGTTTCCGGCTTCGCTGGTCTGCAGTTTTTCCTTCGCTTTAGTGACTCGGTTTTCGATCCAGCTGTCCGGAGCTTTGGCAAAATTGTTGTCCGATTGTACTGTTTTTGCGTCCACCCCTTTGGCCTGCGATTTTTTTTCGCCACAGCCTACCGCCATCAATATCGGGACAAGAACAAAGGCAAAAATTATATTTCTCATTGCTTTTAGATTTGCAACAAAGATAACTATGCCATTCAAGTGTTCTCGATTTACGGGAAAACTTTTCAGTGCTGAAGAATCGAAGATGTTGAATCAGTGTCGGAGAACCATCCTGAAAGACGCAATCGCAAAGAATCTTCTTGGTGAATCAGTGTCAAAGAACCGGGACCAAAGGATTGTTTTTGGATAACAAATTTAAAAGAACCAGTATTAAAGAATCACTACTGAAGACCGCTATATTATCTCTTAGGTTTCGGAACGTTACCGATCAATTCACTATTCTTTTTAATCATCTCGACAACTTTTCGGGCTTCTTCTTCGAACCGTTCAAAATCTTCCGGAAGCAAGAGCCATGTTTTGATGCCATAGGTCTTTATAGCGCGTAGGCCGTTGATCTGATGATATAGTTTTTGGTGATGTTGCTTTTTAGACGCTAGCCAGATGCCATTATCTTCTGGAGTGGCATCCTTTTTTCGAAGGGCAAAGACGATTTTATCGCGGATGTAAAAGGCATCGAGACCGAACATCTTTTTATGTCGTAACGGAAGTGGGTATAAAAGTTCAAGAAAGAAATCGTAGGGATACTCCACAGTTTAGACGGCTATTTTTCGTTGATAGTATTCGTACAGCTCTTCAGGGCCGGCGCCCAATATATTTTTGAGGTGGATGACCCCGAAGTGGTACTGCAATTTCACCGTGCCCTTTCGTCGGTATTTTCGGGCCGAGGTGACGACGCGCTGTGGTAAAACCTTAAAATTGGATTTTTGGTACAAGCGCCCTATAAATTCCGTGTCTTCGTAAATTACATAATTTTCATCGAAGCCTTTGGCCTTTCTAAAAAGCCGTTTAGTCGTAAAAAGGGACTGATCTCCGCCCCGGCATATTTTAAGGTTGATTCTAGAGCACCATGAAAAAAAGGATAGAAACCAGTTCGAGGTATCAAATTTCATCCGAAAACAGCCCGCCTCATGGCCTTTGTACACTGCGTTTAAAATGTGGGTGTCGAAATTGGGTGGCGGCAGGGTATCGGCATGCAAGAAGTAGAGGATTTTGCCCTCTGCCTTGCGCGCGCCAAGGTTCATCTGTTTGGCCCTTCCCTTTTTAGAGCTAAATGTAATCGCCCCGAAATCGGAGGCCATCTCCAGCGTATCATCGGTACTGCCGCCGTCGACCACTAAAATTTCACGGATGTTCTTTGCGGAACTGTTCTCTTGTAAATAGGTCAACAACGGGGCAATTCGCGTTACCTCGTTCAACGTAGGGATAATGATACTGATTTGGGGACGTTTCTTCTTCATGATACTCATAGTCGACCCGATATAGGTCGATGCCGTTTGTTCGGTGTATGGTAGGTTTTGACGGTTGTTTGGCAATTAGTGTGCCAAGCTCTAGAAACCTTACAGGCTTTTCAAAAATTACGATATCCTTCTAGTGAATCGGTTGGCCCGATTTTGCGGAACAATCTGCCTAAATCTTGATGTTCGATCGGCAGGCCTCATCTTCTCGAATAATCGGCCTAAATCTTGCCAATGAATCATAAGGCCTTAATCTTGCGCTTCCGAGGCGGATGGGGGCGCCAAGGTCTCCGAATCCGCTTTGCTGGCGGGCAGATCGACTTCCTTGGCCGTATCAAGTTGACTGGGCAATATCCATTCGTTATGCCAAAAATAATCCCATTCGGCATTCGCCAAATCGACTTCGGGGTCGATAAATGCGCGGGAAGGCCTGCCGTTGATACTGACCCTTGAATTAACGGCGTAAACGGAAATAGGGATGCCCTTCGCCGCATATTCCTTTTTTAGGTGCTGGGCGAACTGCCAGATAAAATCGGGATAGGCCGCGATACGCCGTTGTTGCTTTTTCGAAAGATAATCTTCGAGATCGATAATCGTGGACTTTCCGCTTTCCTTTTCCACGACCTTGAACTGCACCGAGCCGCTGCGGCTTCTGAGCATCATCCGCCAGCTGAGGCGATGGCCTTCTTCCGTCCAAAGCACATCATCCTGTATGAAGTGCTGGCGTAGTGGGAGTACCAGTTGTACCAAAAAATAGAGGCCGCCCAGACTATAGAGTAGGGGTCTATAGGATGGTACAGTTACATCGTTCAGTAGATAGGGTTTCTTCCTTTTAAAAAAGATTTTTCGGATGGTTTCCGGCTCGAAAAAGAAAACCGTGAACGCCAAGGAAAGATACGGGAAGATACCGATTTGAAAGACGATCGAATTGAACAAATGGAAAAAGATAGATATAAAAAACGC
>JBATUY010000557.1:0-2617 GCA_049671465.1 Pricia sp.
CTTTTAGGGCTTGAATTATGTTTTTAATCCTTTGGTCAACACCTAATTTGAAGCCAGTATTATAACCTCTTTGGGCTTTGAATTCATATCTAAAGTTTGTGTGTTCAGGTTCAAAGGAAGTTTTTACATAGTCTATAACCTCGTTTTCCCATCGTTGCTTTTCTTCCTTTAGGCTTTCTAAATCATTTTCAGTTCTTGAAGACTTATATTTTTCGACCAGAGCTTCGCCCTCAATTATGTATTCGTCGATTTGACTTTTGAAATCTATCCATTTGACCTTTAAAACCATACGCAAAAAGTTTAGCTTGTAAAGGTAGAGGAATGAAATTCTAAAATGTTAAAATTATTATGGAAGATGTTCACAGCTGGTAAACAATTTGCCTAAAAATTGACAACGCTGTCCAAAGCATCATCTGCATCTTATTGGATGAAAGTAGTCTATGCACTTAGTCGAAGATGACTTTCTGGAATGAACTATCCTTTCTTTAGTACGTAATCCAATGCCTCGCCTTTAATTTCAGCCTTTGATTTACGATTATTTTGAAGTAGCCATTCATTTAGACGGTTGATATCAAAAAATATCAATTTACCATTTGGCTTACTATGGGGAACAATTCCTGCGGAAGTTAGCTTGTACAAATAACTTCGAGAAATGCCAGTATAATCACAGGCTTCTTCCAAGGTAAGCACCTGTTTTGTACCTAACAATAGACTCTCGATTCTATTGAGTTTTTCTTGAATTTCAATATTGTCCATCCTAACTTATTTAAAGTCCAAAATTCTATAAAGTGTATCGTTTCTTTTAGTAGAATTCTGAAACTAAAGGTATAAAGAAGGAAAGATAATGCAGATTAAAACTGACATTAGTTATACACAAAACTCATATAATCAGTTACTTATATACTTTCAGGTTCAAATGAAATTAATTTTTATTGACCTAATAAATTTGATCATCAAATGATTGATTTTGATATTACATTAGTTTGAGGAAAACAGTATAAATCTGTAGTTATTAACAAATTATTCAGCTGTTTCCATAATATCGAGTTCTAAAGTCGGAACTAAATTGGCAGCTTCCTTCATTTTCTTGTCAATTATTTTCGCATAAATTTCGGTCGTCCTTATTTCTTTATGCCCTAAACGTTTTGAAACTGTATAGATGTCAGCGCCATTTTCAAGTAATAAGACAGCGTTAGTGTGGCGAGCAGAATGAAAAGTAATGTGCTTAGTGATTCCCGCAAACATACACCATCGCAGTAGTTGAAGATTCATATGCGCACTATAACGTAGGTTTGTAAAAACCCTGTCTTTCGGTTCAGAACGTTCGCCCAATAGTCCTCTGGCTTGTTTAGAGATATATAAATATTCCATACCCTCGGTCTTTTTCTGTTTAAAGACTATGCGAAAAATCTCATTACCGGATTTATCAATTCCTTCATCCCTAACTTCAGACCAAGTCAGTTTATGAATATCCGACCATCTTATGCCAGTCAATGCAGAAAATAGAAATGCTTGCTTAAAAACTTTAATTTTACAAGGTGTTTTGGCAAGGCTTTTCAATTCGTCGGAAGTCAAATATTCTCTTTTGGATTCGCCCATCGCAAATCCTTTCACTTTTGTAATCAGATTTTCTTTTAGATATCCTTCATCAAATGCAGCTCGCATAGCGGCCTTGAATTTGTTGAAATAGGTATGTTTCGTGTTTTGAGATAAGTTTTTTTCGCTTTTGGTAACCGCAACAGTATCGAGGTATTTTTTAAATCCCTTGATGAAATCAATATCTATATCATTGAATGTAATATGATTGGGACAGTACCTCTCTAAATGCTTTTGAGCAGCATCCCAATTATCATAGTTGCCTTTAGTTTGATAGCGTTCTTCTTTTTTGAGGTCATAAAAATCTATAAAGCTCGTCCGTCCTCTGGAATTATTTTGAATCTTATATTTCCCTTGATAAATTTCTGCCTTACGAATAGCCAGAATTTGTTGGGCCAATTCAAGCTGTTCCTTATTTTTCTTTTTTTCGGAAGCTGTGTTGGGATTAGTAATGAGATAAAGCTCTAAATATTCAAATTCTCGAATATGCTTTATCTTTCCTTCGGAAGTGGTTTTATGTCCTTTATAGAATTCAATATAGAGGCTCGTTTTTCCACTTTTTAATTTCTTCTTTCTTAGATGGATTTTCATAGCAGGTGTAATTTTTACACCTCGGGTGTAAAAAATAATTTTGAGGTGTAAATTAGATGTAATAAAAGTATGAAAATCGGATAACCAAGAGAAAGTAAAACTTCGAGAGTTATTAACAGTCATTTGATTTACAGGCAATTAAACCCAATTTAAATCAAATAATATTAACAACTATTTCCCGATGCAGAAATTGGCAAAAATATTACCTAAAAGGTCATCTGACGTTATTTCTCCGGTAATTTCGCCAAAGTAGTACAAGGCTTGCCGGATGTCTATGGTCAATAGATCACTGGGAACATCAGTATCCAAACCGAATTGTATTTTTTTAATTTCTGTCAATGCGTTTAGCAAGGAGTCATAATGTCTACTATTCGTTACAATGGATTCATTGTTTTTCAATTTTCCAGTTTCCAGAAAACTCAAGAATAAT
>JBATUY010000558.1:0-9820 GCA_049671465.1 Pricia sp.
CTATAAAATCGAAACAGGATCCAGCGCAAGGTAAGTTATGGTAAGATTTGGGGAGGCTTTGTTTTTAGGAGCCATCACCGTCTATTAGAAAATTCTTCATATAGATTCAAAATCTTCTATCTTAGTACTTTAATGTATATATAATTGTTAGGTACAATGCTAAACAAACATCTCAACAATGAGTGATAAAAAATTCCATCTTAAAATCCCTAATGAAAATGTTAGGAACGAAAAATATGAAAAAACCGGTGGCGGCATTTCTGTGCCTAGGGTAAATCATTCTGAACATGGAAAAAAACTTTATGATTCATCACAACAAGTTTTCAAAACGGAATTTGCAAAAAAGGACTCCGATTTGATAAGTAACTTATTTATCCAATTGGAAACACCAAATGAGGTATCTCTTAAAAGTCAAAGATTAAAAATCGAAAATTTGGGATTCGAAATAATTAATTATTCAAAATCTAATAAATCAATAGGAACGGCAAGAATTGACAAAGAAGAACTTGGAAGTTATGAAAAGAGACTTCAAGAATACATCGAATCTAAAGATAATGTTGGAAAAACCTATTTTGCGCCAATCGAAAATATATCGAGCATTCCTGTAGAAAGCAAAATCCACATTGAAATAGACTATGATTCTGCTGAACCAGTTTCAATTTTAATAAATTTATACAACGTACTTTCAAAAAAAGAAAAATTTGCTGTTAACAACACCATGCTTGATGAAATTCGTCAGTTTGCAAAAGATGTCAAACATAGAGATTTTGTCAATGGAGTTTCCTCAATTGAATGTACGATACCTGCTAATAAAATTCCTAAAATAGTATCAGATTATAGTACCATTAAAGAAATTGAAGAAAATAAAGTGTTTTTTGTAGAGGCTGCTATCCCTTCTGACCCAATGCCAAACCCATTAAATATTCAACCTGTAAAATCTGATTCCTTAATATGTGTTGTCGATTCTGGTATTAGTAGCGCCAACGGAATTTTCGATAATTTAGTCAAAGATGTTCATTCCGTTTTGCCTCCTACGGCAGTTATTCCATCATTTGACCACGGAACATTTGTTGCAAGTCGATGCGTTTTTGGAGATTCTATCGATGACTGTCTTGGAAGTCATCAATTGAGTCCATATTGTAATTTGGTTGATGCTCCAATCTTTGGTTATGATGCTCACGGACTTCCAGTATATCCAACTGAACTAGATTTGAGAACTGCGATGGAAGATATAGTTATTAAGTACAAAGACATTATAAAAGTTTACAACTTGTCATTAGGTTCTCCTGCACCTATTTCAGATTTCAAGTTTTCAGAATTGGCTAAACTATTAGACTATTTGTCGAAAGAATATAAAGTGCTTTTTATAATAGCTTCAGGAAATATTAATTCACCATTAGGAACATTTCCTAGCGACCATTTTGGAAATAGTAATGCTAGAATTGGTTGTCCAGCTGAATCAATTTTATCATTAACAGTCGGCTCAATTGCAAAATATGACAATGCAAATTCATTATCTGAGTCCAATATGATATCTCCTTTCTCAAGAATTGGACCTGGTTCTGATTTAGGAGTTAAGCCAGAAATAGTTGCTCACGGAGGAAATATGATTTTACCTTATTCAAAAGCTCCTAGAATATCGACATATGGCATAACAAAAGAAGGTTTGAACTTGGCAGTCGATATAGGAACAAGTTTCGCTGCTCCAATCATTTCTCAATATGCCCAAAAATTGTTTGACATGTATCCAAATAGCGACCCTAATTTAGTGAAAGGATTATTATGTCATTTTAGCGAAATTAGAAATGTACATGACGAATTAACAGAACCGTTAATTAATTTTATAGGATTTGGTGAGCCAAATATTAATAATGCTATTGAGGCTAAAGGAGATAATGCGGTTTACATTTATGAAGGGAAATTAAATCAAGATGATTATCAGCACATTTCTTTTCATATTCCTGATAGTCTTGCATCTGATAATCCAGATGCAAAACTCAAAGTGAAAATTACAATTACTTACGACCCAGTTGTAAACGTTGATAACGAATTAGAATATTCTAGTGCTCGTATTTCAGCTAATTTATTCAAACCTTCTGAATCTGAGATGAAACAAATAAATATTACTGGAGATGATAAATATAGTGTTCCTTGGAATCCTGTCATCAGGTTTGAAAAATCATTTTCTAGGTCTTATTTAACTGGAGAATGGGATTTGAGATTAAGGCTCTACACGAGAGGGAAGGTCGCTGAAACCTATGAACAGGACTATTCAGCTGTGATTGAAATTATGGATGAAAAAGGAAATATTGATGTTTATGATGAGATAGTTGCAAACTTTGGTGATAAATATTTACCAATAGAAATGATAGTTGCTGCATAAAACACAAGAAAAAAGAATTGTCGAATTTAGCATTGTCCTAAAAAGGGAAGGCTACAATTTTAGGGAAGGCTACAAATGGATAGCATCTGTTTACAGCCCTACTATTCTTGTATAAGACCGTTAGCAAACATTACCAATGAAATTCAGTAGAAATCAAATAACAAAAGCTGGAAAAACTATTCTGTCAGCAAAAACTGATGCTGAACGAAATAACGCATTGGAAAAAATAAATGTATGGCGCACAAATCATCTTCATCCATTAAACGTGATGAAAAATGCACTTTTGCGAACCACAGAAAAAAATAAAATTGAGCCAATTTTGGTTTCTCAAAGACTAAAACGTCTGACATCTATAGAGTACAAATTAGATTTAAATGTAAATATGGGTCTTGGCGGAATGCAAGATATTGGCGGATTTCGAACTGTTCTCAAAGACACAAAAGATTTATTTAAACTAAAAAAAATACTTGACCGAAATAACTTTAATCATAAAATAAAAAGAGTTGTAGATTATGTCGAAAACCCTAAAGAATCAGGATACAGAAGTATTCACTATATCTATGTTTATACCTCAAAGATTGACAAATACAAAGGTCTAATATTAGAATTACAAATTCGAACAAAGCTTCAACATAACTGGGCTACTGCTGTGGAAACAGCTGGTATTTTAACAAAAACATCTCTTAAATCTAGTCAAGGACCAGATGAATGGCTCGATTTTTTTAAAATTGTTAGTTCTCTTTTTGCCATAAAAGAAAAATTTCCTGTTTTAGAGGAACACTCTCAAAGAACTATGGAAAGTTTAATGGTTGATTGTTATAAAAAGTCAAAAAAATTAAACGTTTTAACCATATTAAAAGGACTTCAAGTTTCAGCAAGGAAAATAGAAATAGATAAATATGTGGGAGAATATTATATAATTAATATAAGTATTAAAGAAAAAAATGTGCGAATTAGGACATTTAAGAAAAGTGAATACGAGAGAGCGACAAAACAATATTTAGAACTTGAAAAAAGCATAAATAATACAGAAAATGCAGTAGTTCTTGTGTCCTCGATATCTATTAAATCGTTAAAGAAAGCTTATCCAAGTTATTTTCTCGATACATCTGAATTTATTACTGCATTGGAAAAGGTAAATGAAAACTGCAAATTAATGAAGTTAGTTAAATAAAATAACCTTCTAACAAGGGTAGGGCTACATCGTCTGGACCACCTTCTAAAAAGCAGCTAGATTTATCCTATAAACTTGAATTATGAAAGTAATCGAAAATCATCTAGGAAACCTAACGAAGCTTTGTGATATACATAATGTGGATAAAATGTATCTTTTTGGTTCAGCTCTACGACCCGAATTTTCGGCGGATAGCGATATTGATTTCTTGGTAAAGTTCAAACCAATTGATTTAGCC
This sequence comes from Pricia sp., assembly GCA_049671465.1. Lineage (GTDB taxonomy): Bacteria > Bacteroidota > Bacteroidia > Flavobacteriales > Flavobacteriaceae > Pricia. The sequence continues at coordinate 3,796 of JBATUY010000558.1, forward strand.
CATTATTTCGAGAACTACATGAACTTCAAAGAAAATTTGAAAAAACTTCTAGGAAGGGAAATCGACCTTTTGGAGGAGCAGACTTTAAAAAATCCGATTCTCATAAAGTCGATAAATAAATCCAAAGAGTTGATTTATGGATGATGGGAGTTTTGTACCACACACATTTTTGAAGGACGGTTACAATTATTGCTATTCAAAAAACACTAATTTTATATCATGGATTACAAAGACCACATAACCATAGATTCAGAAATCCGTTTTGGAAGGCCGATTGTTGCCGGAACCAGAATTTCGGTCTACGATGTCCTCAACTGGCTTTCAAAGGGGATGGGAAAGCAGGACATTATATGGGATTTTCCGGAACTGAACGAAGAAAAAATAAATGCTTGCTTGGCATTTGCAGCCGACCGAGAAAGTAGAATCCGTGTGGCATAATGAAAATTCTTTTCGACCAAAACATTTCGTTCAGGATTTTAAAACTGCTACCGCCGGAGTATCATGCTGCGGAACAGGTGCGCACGGTGGGACTGGAAGGAGCGAGCGACAGGGAAATTTGGGATTATGCTAAGGAAAATGGGTTCGCCATAGCCACATTTGACGCTGACTTTGCGGATATTGCATACCTACGCGGATTCCCTCCAAAAATCATTTGGCTTCGAACCGGCAATATGACAACACCGGAAATCTTCCGGTTGATGGTACGTAACAAAACTATCATTTCGAATTTCTTGACAACAGATGAATATATGGAAATCGCTTGCTTGGAATTGGCATAAAATGAGGTTCTATTCAAGTGCAAATCTGCAATAAATATAAAACGTATCCAGATAATATCATTTGACTACATTTGCAATGACGAAAGAAAAAGCACCGAAAAAGTTCACAAATCGTCAACATCGAAATCATCAAATAACGGAAACCCTTTTAAAATAGGGGGTTCAGAGGTTTGAGTTCGATTCTTGCCGAGGCTACTAAAGAGTAGATGTCAGCTTGCCTGCCACCACGGCAGGTTCTCCAGAAGCGTCGGGATTGCCGAGGCTATGCATTACAGCTGCCAAGGTGCATTTTCCCCCGAAGCGTCGTGGTTGCCCAAACTAGAATTTCTAGATTTTATTCGTCAACCTATTTAAAACCGAACCCCGATGAAAATGCTATTCGCCACTTTGACTCTTGTAGCCCTAGTTTCGTGCAATGCAGAAGAAAAGACTATGACGGATGCCCCAGAAAAAGCACAGGTCGAAAGACCCGAGGCCGATTACGATCCGGAGGCCAATCTAAAAGCTTTGAATATCGAGCTGCGTACGCTATCAACGCCAGTGGCCAATTATGTACATGCCGTACGCACGGGCAATCTCATCTTTTTGGCCGGAAAGGGACCCAAAAAGGCCGATGGCAATAATATTACGGGCAAAGTGGGAACGGACCTTACAATTGAAGAAGGCTATGCTGCGGCAAGGGAAGCCGGCATCAACCAACTTTCGGTACTTAAATCGGAGCTGGGAAACCTGAACAAGGTGAAACGGATCGTGAAGGTAAAGGGTATGGTCAATGCCCCTACGGATTTTACCGATCAGCCCAAAGTGGTAAACGGATTCTCTGATTTGATGGTGGAGGTGTTCGGCGAACGTGGTAAACATGCCCGGGCGGCTGTCGGTATGGGGTCTCTGCCCGGTAATATGGCCGTGGAAGTGGAAATGGTGGTAGAGGTTTTCGGGCAATAACAGCCAGACACAGTTGAAATGGTGTAGAGCGTAATCGTAAGTTTTAAACCTTTGGAGAAAAATCAATCCCGCTTTATACCTTTTTCCGCTTGGCCTTGCCAAAATTTATAAATCGGTAAATTGGACCAAATACCAAAAGCCTTACTGGAATATTGATGGTTTAAAGCTACTTTTTTTTTCAACATGACAAAACGTTCCCTTTTATTGTGACGATCAAGTAAAAATGAGCCGAAGCTCCATTACCGTCAAAAATAAGTCTTATTTTAGGCTTCATTCGATTAAAACTAAGCCCTGCTGACCAACATTGCCATTCTTTGGGAATAGATTTTGAAATATAAAGTTTGGGTTTTAAATTATAAAGAACCGCACCATTAACCCTATGACCAACAAAAATGCCGAGGCCGAAAGACTGGCCGTTACCGATACCTATAAAAACTGGAAAAGATGGGGGCCGTATCTGGCCGAAAGACAATGGGGTACCGTTCGTGAAGATTATAGCGTTCACGGGCATGCCTGGAATTTTGTAGACCATGAGAAAGCCCGCAGTAATGCCTATCGATGGGGCGAAGAAGGTATTGGCGGTTATTGTGACTCGCGGGAGATACTTTGCCTAGCACCGGCATTTTGGAACGGTAAAGACCGCATTCTAAAAGAGCGCTTGTTCGGACTCACAAATGGCCAGGGCAATCACGGGGAAGACGTCAAGGAACTTTACTTTCATGAGGTCTCAACACCGACACATTCTTACAGCAAATATTTATATAAGTATCCGCACAAAAAATTCCCGTACGCCGAACTGGTCAAAAATAACAAGCGGAGCAGGGATGAACCGGAGTACGAATTGTTAGACTCCGATGCATTTAAGTATAATGCTTATTTCGACTGTTTTATTGAATACGCCAAGGCCGATGTGGGCGATATTCTAATGAAGATTACGGTGGTGAACCGAGGCTCCAAAAAAGCGAAACTGCACGTACTTCCGCATCTATGGTTCAGAAATTACTGGAAGCATAATAAGCGATACAAGCGCCCAAAAATGAAATCGGTGGCGGACGATTGTATCCGGTCGAGAAGCGTTCGAAATGGCAGATATTATTTCTATCACGAGGGCGGCGAACAACTGTTTTGTGAGAACGAGACCAATAACCAACGCATCTACGGTGTTGAAAACAAGGCCGTTTATGTAAAGGACGGTATCAACGACCATGTCGTAAATGGAAAAGCTACCGTTAACCCTGATAAGAAAGGATCAAAATCAGCAATTTGGCACAGGTTTAATCTGAAAGCTGGAGAAGAAAAAACGATTCGGGTACGATTGCGCAAAAAGAAATTGAAGCATCCCTTTTCCAATTTTGAAAGTATATTCAAAAAACGCATACAGGAATGCGAAGAATTTTACGGCGATGTGATACAGAGCGATTTGCCCAAAGCCCACCAAGAAATTGCAAAAAGGGCGTTTTCGGGCTTACTTTGGACCAAGCAGTTTTATTATTACGACGTTTTTAAATGGCTTTTCGGCGGTCCCGGCGAACCTACGCCCTACCGTACCGATGCCCGAAATACTAGTTGGCAACATTTGACCAACCGGCATGTTATCTCCATGCCCGATAAGTGGGAGTATCCATGGTACGCCGCTTGGGACCTGGCCTTCCATATGGCCTCTTTCGCCGAAATCGACCCCTATTTTGCCAAAGAGCAACTGTTGTTGATACTACGTGAGAGTTATATGCACCCGAACGGACAGATCCCCGCGTACGAGTGGAATTTCAGCGATGTGAATCCGCCCGTACATTCTTGGGCGGTCTGGAACGTCTATGAAAAGGATAAACAGCGAACCGGAAAGGGGGATACCGATTTTTTGGAAAAGGCCTTCCACAAACTGACCATTAATTTTACATGGTGGGTAAACCAAAAGGATAAACACGGCACCGACCTCTTTGACGGGGGGTTCCTGGGCCTGGACAACATAGGGGTTTTCGACCGTAACCACATGCCCGAAGGTATCACGCGGATGCAGCAGGCCGACGCCACCAGTTGGATGGCCATGTTCACCTTGAACATGCTGCGCATGTCGCTGGAGCTGGCGAAAACGAATAAAAATTACGAAGAGGCCACCGCCAAATTTTTCAGGCATTTCTTGAACATCGCCTGGGCCATGCACCACATTGGTAAAAAGGATATCTCGCTCTGGGACGATACCGACAATTTCTATTATGATGTCGTCGAAATGTCGAACGGTATGACCGATAGGCTAAAGGTTCGCTCGCTCGTCGGCATCATACCCATGTTCGCGGTCGAAGTCATTCCAAAAGATCTCTTTGCCGAATTGAATAGTTTTAAGTTAAGGGCGGCAGAAATTATCCGCACCAGACCTGATCTGGCCTCCCTAATTTCAAATATTGAAGAAGCCAATATCGATGGTAAATATCTCTTTTCCATCATGCGCGGATTTAGGTTGGAGCACTTGCTGAAGAGGTTGTTGGACGAAGATGAATTTCTGTCCGATTACGGCATTCGTTCCCTTTCCAAATATCATAAAAAGCATCCTTTTGTATTTCGGCACCACGGCCATCACCAGATTCAATATGAACCTGGTGAGAGCCAATCGAATATGTTCGGCGGCAACTCGAACTGGCGTGGCCCCATTTGGATGCCCTTGAACTATATGATCGTACAGTCCCTTCGTAAATATTACACGTATTACGGACCTGAATATGTTTATGAGTTTCCTACCGGGTCTGGCGTCAAGCTCAATCTTCGTGAGATTGCCAATGCGATTACGAAAAGGTTGATAAGGCTTTTTGAAAAGGATGATAAGGGGAAGTTCCACTACCATTCCGATGACCCCAAAAAGATGTTCTCAGAGGATGCGCATTTTAAGAACGAACATCTCTTTTATGAGTTTTTCGACGGGGATACCGGTAAAGGCCTAGGCGCCTCGCACCAAACCGGATGGACGGCCCTGATCGCGAATCTCATCATGGATATGGAGGAGGATAATAAGAAATTCGCAAAGGCTGATACTCGAACTAAAACCGATCTGGTCGATATTAAATAAGTACTTGTTGTTCGAAGTTTTGATTGAACCGTTGCGATTCTCGGGTCTATACTAGTTTAGTAAATACGCCGACCGCAATGGCAACCGCCTATTCTCTTAGCGCCCAAATCTCGTAAAGGGGTTCCCCTTTGCTGTTTTTGCCGGTGTGGTGCCAGTCGCCATTTTTGATTTCGTAGTCGAATTCCAACGTTGCCCCGACGCGTGCATTGTCCCGTGAAAAGAAGTCGATGTTTTCAACATATCTTCCATCCTTTGAAGAAAAAGAGCCGCCACCGGTACCGAAGAATTCGAAGGTGTCGGTATTGTAGGCAACCCAATGAAAACGGCCATCTTGAAGAAACTTAAGGGTCTTTCTGGGGTTTTCCTCGCCGCGGCGCTCTTGGCCGTCAGCGGGCCCCCGGGTAGCGAAAAGCCATTGGCCATCTAAGGCCTGCTTCTCTTTAGGTACGGGCAATGGGGTAAAGGTCATTTTCTGGGTCCAGTCCAATATTAGGTTTTTGCCTTCTATCTGCAGCGGGATGCTCAGCGTGCGCAACGAATCTTTTTCATAGTTTGAATTGAATTCCAAGAGCACGACCAAACGTTTGTCGTCGGCTCCTTCAATACTTGAGAAACCGCCCAAAGTTCTGATAAATTCGGGTGGGGATTGCCGGTATTCGGTATATACCATATAGTTGTCATCTATTTTCAGCTCGTGACGACTATTTTCAGACTCAGAAATATAAACGGCCGGCTGTATTTGTGCGTTTAACACAGTGGCACATCCAAAGAAAACGCCAAAAATGAGCGACAAAATGTATGTTTCTTTTTTCATGCTTCACGGATTTACCCATAAATATAAAAATTATTGCAATACCCTATAAAAGCTAAACCTTCCGATTCGCCGTAAATTTCATTCAAGCCCTTGTTTTTTGGTATTTTTTGTTTTCATTTGTTACGCCAAACCCGCAAAAGTATGGCCGGGCCGGTAATAGACACCAATAAGAAGCTTTGTCAGCGTAATACAGTAGTTTTTTTAGTAATCGTACTATTTAATTTTGAGAATCACCCTTATATTCTCTTTCCAAAAATAAACCCACAGATCCGGTACATCCTATGAACACCAAATATTTTGATCTCATCGATCAGACCTATTATTTTCCGCAAGAAGAATTTACTCTTGAAGGCGAGCACTTGCGGTTTCACGACATCCCATTGAACGAGCTGGTCGAAAAATACGGCAGTCCACTGAAATTCACCTATC
>JBATUY010000559.1:0-10616 GCA_049671465.1 Pricia sp.
CCATAACCATTGCCGGTTTAGGCACGCTCCAATGAAAAGTTCGAATGTTCTTCCAATTCCGCCTGCAAAGTTTCACGCCATTCCAAAATCTGTGCATCATCGACTTGGTAAATCGCTTTAAATTCCTCAAATAAAGGTTCCATCAAATTTCGGACGCTGTCGATATCAAAATATAACCGACCCGTTCTTCGGATAAAGAAATCCATCGGGTTTTGTACCATTTCATAATCGATACAAAACCGCAATTCCGCCTTGGCCATACTAACATACTTATCGGTATCTTCTAAGGTTTTGTAGGTTTCTAGGATGGTATCGGTTTGTTTGCCGTAACGCGTGACCAGTGCCCAAGCATCGTGTTCAGAGAAACCATCGGGCTGCATGCGTTCATAAACGTCGGCAATATATTGGGTGACATGCTTGAATTTTTTGAACCCATCGTTGCCGCTTAACGGAATATCCTCTGTGAAACATTCTTTGAATTCCGTATCGTGTTCATCTTCCATTTTCTTTACAATACGGTCAACGACGCGTTCGGCCATTTTTCGATAGCCCGTCAATTTTCCGCCGGCGATACTTATAAGTCCGTTGTCCGACGTAAAAATTTCATCTTTTCGAGACAACTCGGAAGCCGATTTGCCTTCTTCATGAATCAAAGGTCGAAGACCGGCCCAGGAAGATATGATGTCTTCCATCTCCAATTCAATACTCGGAAACATATTATTGACCGCGGAAATCAAGTAGATGGCATCGGCCAAATCGGTGGTTACGTTATCTTTATCATTGTTGAAATTGGTATCGGTCGTACCCACATAAGTTACGTTGCCACGCGGAATGGCAAACATCATGCGCCCATCGGGCACATCAAAATATACCGATTGTTTTATAGGAAGTTTTTCTTTGGGAAACACCAAATGAACACCCTTGGTCAAATGCAACTGTTTTCCCTTTTTGGAATTATTGACGCTTCTCAGCTCGTCTACCCATGGCCCGGCGGCACTAATAACATACCTAGATTTTATACCGAAGGTTTCATCCGAGAGAACATCCTTGACCTGCACGCCGGCCACTTTCCCGTCTTCGTAAATAAAATCCTCCACGGCGGCATAGTTCACTGCCTGCGCGCCAAATTGGAGACTGGTCTTAATATTTTCAATCGTCAAACGGGCATCATCGGTACGATATTCGGCGTAATAGCCCGCACCTTTCAATATTTTCTTGGGTAGCAGGGGCTCAAGCTTCAAAGCCTCTTTTTTCTCCAGCATTTTCCGCTTGTCATCACCCTCGACCTGGGCCAAAATATCGTACACTTTCAAGCCTATAGAGGTCAGCCATTTTCCATAGGAACCGTTTTCGATCAACGGCAACAACATCTTTTCGGGCAGAACCAGATGTGGTGCCAGTTTGTGTACAATCGCCCGCTCGGAGCCTACTTCTTTTACCAACCAAAAGTCGAACTGTTTCAGATAACGCAGCCCCCCATGAATCAATTTGGTCGATTTGCTGCTAGTACCTGAGGCGAAGTCGCCTTTTTCGACTAGGGCCACTTTCAAGCCTCGAGAAGCGGCATCAAGCGCAATACCTCCCCCGGTGATACCACCTCCGATGACCACTAGGTCATACTCGGACTTGCTTAACGTAGCTATAGTTTTTTTTCTATTTACATTCGAAAATTTAATGTTTTCTTTCATAGTTATTTTTTTGAGACACGTTGGTTTCGTTCACTCATTGCGAAACAATACATCACACGCTTTCAACGGTAACCGTATCGTTAATATAGACAATCATACGGTTTTCAACGGTATAGCCCATGTCTTGCAGCGCATCTGCGTACGAATATAATTGTTCTTTATATTTGGGGTTGGATTTCCCGGTCTTATAATCGAGGAGACTTATGGCATTCCCATTAAAATTGATTCGATCGGGCCGTACTACGTGTCCATTTTTGGTAATGATATCCCTTTCGTTTTTTACGATTGCTTCTTTTTTAAAATATACGCTTAATTCCGGGTGGTCGAGCACCTGTCGAACACTTTTCTTGACGCTTTCGATTTCATCGTTGGCCATATCGCCGCTACGCATCAAACTTTCAAAGATATCGGTTACATCGTCTCGCGTTTCGATAAGGCCGAGAATGTGGTGCATCAGATTTCCTTTTGAGAGGGCGGCCTCCCTATCGGTATCCCAAAGCATTCCCGCTTTGGTCAGAATACGGAATCCCGGTCTATCTTTATGCGTATAGGTATAGTTAATGTTTTCGTTAGGCGAGCTGACGGATACCCCAGGGTTTTCATCCAAAACGCCAAAACTATACCGGCTCTCATCATCCTTCCAAACATCCTTCTTTTTCAGAAAGTCGATGAAGAGACCGGAATACAGGTCCGTTTTATGCCCGCCATCTTTCGAAAGGTCTTTTTCACTGATGATGTAAAGGGCCCTTTCAGCGCGCGTAAGGGCGACGTACAGCACATTTAAGGCATCGAGTTCCATTTTGTGTTCTTCCTCGGCATAGATTTCGGCGGCCACATCGCTATACTGATTCACTTCTTTCTTTTCGTTGACCAATATTTCTTCAAAGCCGTTAAAGGCATCCGCATTCACCGGAAGCCACAGCTTTTTATCCATCCGCTTATAGATATTCTCGTTCGCGAACGGAAAAATTACGATGGGAAATTCCAGTCCTTTTGCTTTATGGATGGTCATGATGCGAACGGCATCAATATTCTCCGGGGCGGAAATGCTCAGTCTATCCTTTTTCTTGTTCCAATGGGATAAAAACGCTTGAATGCCCGTACCCTCTTTTTGTTCAACCTCGTGAACCACATCCATAAAATACGTGATATAGGCATCGGATGCGGGGGCAAGTCTAAAATGCTTTATGGCCAGTTCCATACCGTCAAAGACCGATAGACGCTGGAGTACGCCCAAATCAAAATTGAATTCCGAGTTTAGAAGTCCCGCAACACCCTTCAAATTATCGGATATATACGAATGTCGATTCTTTCTTTCGGAGGATAAAAAAGATAGCAGTTCATATGCGACCTCCAAGTTGCTATCATCGCTGCCATATTCTAAAATATGGATCAGAAAACGCACCTTGTTGCTACTGTTCAATAAAAGGCTTTCGGAAGAAATGGTCGGAATGTCTTGCCGCCCCAGAAAATCGGCCAACAACACCCCGTCTTTTTTACCCCGTACCAAGATACAGATAGATCCGTAGTCGTATTTCCTGTTTATAACCTCTCCAATGGTTTTCAAAACCGCTTCACAATATAGCGTGTTGGCATCATTTTCTTCGTCGGTTGTTATGAAATCGAATTGTACCGTTCCTCCTTCTTTGGCGTTACTCCGCTGTTTATTGCCATCGATAAACAGGTTTTTGTAGAGTTCGCTGTTCAGAAATTCGCTAGTGGCCGTAAAGAACTCATTGTTGAATTGTATAACGACTTCATGGCTTCTGTAATTCACGGGTAACAGCTCCGTTTTTGGCGGCACCACAAACGGATTGTCAATGGCATTAGCCAAATTTAGAAACTGTTCGGCCCTACCGCCCCGCCACCGATAAATGGCCTGTTTGGCATCGCCTACCAAAAACAGCGAACCCCGCTCCCCCTGCATATCTTCGCTTTCGAGCGCATTGCCGATCAGGGGCACCAGGTTTTTCCATTGTAAGGCCGAGGTATCTTGAAATTCATCGACAAAATAATGTCGGTATTTCTCCCCGAGCCGCTCATAGATAAAAGGTGCTGGCTGGTTTCTGATTTCTTTGGATATTAAGGTATTGAATTCAGATATGGAAAGCTGGTCGTTTTCGACCTGCACCGCCTTGACCTCTTTTTGAATGGCGTTCAGCACGGTCAAGGGCACGATATTGCCATAGGCATTTTTGAGGAAGGCCAACTCGTAGTATCCCGTCTGTAGGGCATGAAAGACTGTCGTAAATTCAGGATGCAATCGATCTAATGTCGCCTTTACCGCTGGTGTCGCAGATTTATTGTACAAGGTCGCGGTGACAAAATTTTGCTTCCAACCGGCGGAAAAATCCATGTTCAGGTCGCCGTCTGCAATCTTTATCAGGAATTTAGGAAAATAGCTTCCCGTAAAATCGGATGTTTCCAAGCCTTCTTCGTCGATCAACTGTAAAGTCTGTGCTGCAGTGGCGGTCAGATTATCCTTTAGTGATGACGCCTTTTTGCGCAGCACTTTTTTTAACCCTAAGAAATCGTCTATATCCTTTTCCCTTATTTTTTCAAGGTGTTCGGCATGGGTTTCGTTGAACAACAGCTTTCCGATATTGAAGAGGTCGATACCAATATCCCAACTTTTATCGTCGTCGATTTTTTCCAGGGCGAAATCTAGAAGCACTTTGGTGAGTTTTTTGTCGTTTCCCGCTTTGTATACAAGTCTTGCCACTGCTTCATCCAACAGAAGGTCGGTATCGAGAACCACTTCGAAATTCTGGGGCAGCTTCAGGTCTTTGGCAAAGGTGCGGATAAGTCGGTGCGTGAATTTATCAATGGTCGAGATATCGAAAAAAGCGTAGTTGTGCAGAATTTCCTTTAGGGTTATGCTTGACCGCTCTCGAAGGGAAGGCGCGTCGATGTGCAGTTCATCCATGAGGTCGAAAAACAGGGCAGGTGCTTTTTCAACCTCGGTCACCGTACTGAATTGGTACAGACTATTCAAGACACGGTGTTTCATCTCGCTGACCGCTTTGTTGGTGAACGTTATGGCAAGAATCTTTTTAAAGCTTCCGGCCTTTGACAGCGCGATTTTCAGGTATGATCTGGTCAGGGTATGGGTCTTGCCCGAACCCGCAGACGCATTGAATATTTTGAAAGGTGAGTCTTGCAAGTGCTTTTTTACGCAAAATACGGATTCTAATGCTGTTCTTAACAAATAATTAGGGGGATTTGCCTGTTAAAAAATGTATATTCGAAGGCACTACACGGTATATTCCACAAGTGTGGAAAATGCCTAATTATTAATCTAAAACACGAACATAATGGCTTTTGATCTACCAAAATTACCATATGCATTTGATGCATTAGAACCTCATATAGATGCCCGTACCATGGAAATACACCATGATAAACATCATGCAGGCTACACCAAAAAATTGAATGCCGCTATCGAGGGTACAGCTCACGACGGAAAAAAAATCGAAGATTTGTTAAGCAATCTCGACATGTCGAATACCGCCGTTCGCAACAATGGGGGCGGATTCTATAATCACTCCCTTTTTTGGGAAATTATGTCACCCGATGGAGGCGGAAACCCTTCCGGGGATTTGGCCGATGCTATTAATGCGGCCTATGGTTCTTTCGAAGGTTTCAAAGAAAAATTCAGTGAAGCCGCAGGTTCGCGATTCGGATCTGGTTGGGCTTGGCTTTGCGTACATAAAGGGGGCAAGGTGGAAATCTGTTCTACCCCTAATCAAGACAATCCCCTAATGCCGGACACCGGTTGTGGTGGCCATCCGATTTTAGGTATAGATGTTTGGGAACATGCATACTATCTGAACTATCAGAACAAAAGACCTGAGTATATCGATGCGTTTTTCAATGTCATCCATTGGGGTGAGGTTGCGAAGCGTTATGCCGATGGCAAGTAATAAGATATGCTCCGCTAAGAAAAAGCCCGTTACACTTCATCGTGTAACAGGCTTTTTTTTAGGTCTTTCCAAGACATAGAAAAGGGCGGAGAAGTCTCCACCCTTTTCGTCCCAAATCTTACCATAAACTTAACCTACTTATGCTATGGCAATTCAAAAATACTGGTAATGGAACAAATAAAAAAGGAATTTTCTTAATATTATGGTTTTTTTTAGTCCGAATTGGGGTTTATCTTGGTCAAGCCCGTGGTTAATCTAGGCGTTTCTAGTGGTTAAGGCAGTCCATCGGTAGGCTTACGCAGGAATTTACAAATAAAAAGGCGGAACAAAATGTTCCGCCTTTTCCCCAAATCTTACCATGAACTTAACCTACTTATGCTATGGTCCTCCAAAAATACATCAACCCGGCCCGCACAAGAAAGGTTTTAGACGAACGGTCGTTTCTCTCGGTTAAAGTGTACCGATTAGTGGCAATACCAAGTTTGATATATCGTTTTGAGAATTTGAACAAATTCGCCCGAAAAATAAGAATGTTCACCAAATAAAAAGGCGGAACAAAATGTTCCGCCTTTTCCCCAAATCTTACCATGAACTTAACCTACTTATGCTATGGTTCTACAAATATATGATGAAACGATGTCTTGAAAAATTTTATGGGTTTAAGGGAGCTTATATAGGTTGAAATGATAGAACGGAAATTTATCAAATAAAAAAGGTGGAGAAGTCTCCACCTTTTTTGCCCCAAATCTTACCATGAACTTAACCTACTTATGCTATGGTAAGTTCAAATCTACTTTGAGAAAATCGTTTAAGTGCCTAAAAGACGACACAGGACGTAAATTATCGATGAAATGCATGTTTTACTGTATTTCGTCGATAAAAACCCACTAATCAAGGCGTTAAAGCTTATTAATATGCTCTTTCGTTCTTCCCCTCGTAAAAATTGATGAACGCCCTATTCACCACCCTATTGCCTCCTGCGGTGGGATAGTTTCCCGTGAAATACCAATCCCCCAAATTTTTCGGGCAGGCTTCATGAAGATTTTCTATCGTCTGATATATAATCTGTACCTCTGCATTAATATCATCAGGACTTAACAATTCCCCTATTTTTTCGGAAATTTCCTGGGCCGTAAACGGCGCATAGAACTCTTTGACATAATTGACCACGTCGACATCCTTAGAATGGGCCTGTGCCAAACATTTGTCATAGATGTCATCGACCACATTCATGGTCAAACGCTCTTGGTGCAGCGCCAGGGCCGCTTTAAAGGCAATAAAATCTTCCAGTTTGGCCATGTCGATACCATAACAATCGGGATACCGTATCTGAGGGGCCGAAGAGACCACGATTATCTTTTTCGGCGACAGTCGGTCCAAAATACGGAGGATGCTTTTTTTCAATGTCGTGCCACGAACGATACTGTCATCTATAATCACAAGATTATCGCCTTTATCGACCGAGCCGTACGAAATATCATAAACGTGGGCCACCAGATCATCTCTACTACTGTCTTGGGTGATGAACGTGCGCAATTTGGCATCTTTAATCGCTACCTTTTCGATACGCGGGCGCACTTCCAGAATCTCATGCAGCTGTTCGCTCGTTATTTTGGTTCCTATGGAAAGAATCTGCTCTTCTTTTCGCTTGTTGAGATAGTTCTGCGCTTCTTTGACCATCCCGAAAAAAGAGGTTTCAGCGGTATTGGGAATATAGGAGAATACCGTACGCTTGATATCGTTTTCTATGGACTTCAGTATCTGGGGGAAAAGTAGTTTCCCCAGCATTTTACGCTCTTGATAAATCTCTTTGTCGCTGCCCCTCGAAAAATAGATGCGTTCAAAAGAACAGGCTTTTCGTTCGACCGGGGTCAAAATTTGTCTTAAGGATGTACTACCGTTCTTTTTTACAATAATGGCATGCCCGGGATCCAGTTCCTTGACTTCTTCATAAGGTACATTGAAAACGGTCTGTATCGCTGGGCGTTCGGAAGCAACAACGACCACTTCGTCATCTTGGTAGTGATAGACCGGACGGATGCCCGCGGGATCTCGTAATACGAAAGCGTCACCGTGGCCCAATAAACCGGCCATGGCATAGCCGCCGTCCCAGTTTTTGGCCGCCCTCTTCAAGATTTTATGCACTTTAAGCCTTTCCGCAATTAACGGAGAGGCCTCTTGTTTGGTATATCCCTGCTTTTTGATTTGCTTATAGAGCTTGGCTACCGCATCATCCAAAAAATGTCCGATTTTTTCCATGACCGTGACCGTATCCGCCATTTCCTTGGGATGCTGCCCTAATTGAATAAGGTTATCGAACAGCTCGTGCACGTTCGTCATATTGAAGTTACCGGCGATGATCAGGTTACGGTGCATCCAGTTATTTTGCCTTAAGAACGGATGAACGCTCTCTATGCTATTTTTTCCGAAGGTACCATAGCGCACGTGACCCAACAGTACCTCGCCGATATAGGGAATATGTTTTTTCTGCATCGCCACGTCGTTCACATACTCCGGATGCTCTTTTAGCGTGGTGTTGATTCGGTCGTTAATCTGATCGAAAATATCTTGAATCGGCTGTTGCTCCGCAGAACGTACCCGGCTCATGTAGCGCTCACCGGCCTTCATATCCAATTTGATACTGGCAAAACCCGCACCGTCCTGACCGCGGTTATGCTGCTTTTCCATCATAAGGTACATTTTGTTCACCCCGTAAAAGGCCGTACCGTATTTTTCTTTATAGTATTCCAAAGGTTTCAACAAACGGATAACCGAAATACCACATTCATGTTTGATAGCGTCGCTCATATCGAATAAAAAAGCCCCAAATATCGGGGCAGGTTATATCTATTTTAATTCTATATCAAATTGGGTCAAGGTCTTGAACTGATGCAGGCGTTTATTGACCTCTTCCCTTTTCAGGTCTTGCATGCGTTTGGTGCCGAAACGTTCTACACAGAACGAGGCCAAATTTGACCCATGGATAACCGCGTTCTTGAGGTTGGCGAACGAAACCCCGCTGATGGCGGCCAAGTATCCAGAAAAGCCTCCCGCAAAGGAATCGCCCGCTCCGGTGGGATCGAAAACTTCTTCCAAAGGCAACGCCGGGGCAAAGAACACCTTTTCTTTATGGAACAACAATGCGCCGTGTTCCCCTTTTTTTATGACCACATAAGTAGGGCCCATTTTTTGGATTTCTTCGGCTGCTTTTACCAATGAGTACTCGCTGGTCAATTGACGGGCCTCTTCGTCATTGATGGTCAGAACGTCTATATGCTTGATGACCTCCTTCAGTGCATCCAAGGCATTGTCCATCCAAAAGTTCATGGTGTCAAGCACGATGAGTTTCGGGCGTTTATTCATCTGTTGGATGACACTCATCTGAACCCCGGGATGCAGGTTTCCCAGCATCACCACCTCGGCATCCTTGAAGTTATCGGGTACAACAGGATTGAAATCGGCCAAGGTATTCAGTTCCGTGGCCAAGGTATCCCTTGAATTTAAATCGTTATGATATCTGCCTTTCCAGTAAAATGTCTTTCCGCCCTTTACGATCTCGACGCCCGATAGGTCAATTCCCTTATCCCTTAACAAGTCTAGGTATTCTTGCGGCAGGTCATCGCCTACGATGGAAACAATGGCAGATTCGTTTTCGAACTGTGACGCGGCCAGAGCGATAAAGGTCGCTGCACCGCCCAGAATCTTATCCGTTTTACCGAAAGGAGTCTCGATTTCATCGAAGGCTACGGTGCCTACTATCAGAAGTTTACCCATGTAATGTCTACTAATTTTGGAAACCGGTTTGAAAACAACTTTTGCTTCGGCCTCGCTGTTCCGCAAAGATACGGTTTTGGAGTACTAACAAAAATAAAATACCACCCCTATTGTCACAAATACGTCTCGCCCTCCATTTTCATATCGAAACGAAAGCCAGGACGTGGTGGCTAATATCAACTTTAGGACTTCACCTGTATTTTAGTGTATTTATCCTTCACATTTTTGTCGATCCAAATCAAACAGTCGGCAAAATCATCGAAAATATGCTCTTCTGGAATCAAATCCGGGATGACATCGACTCGCTCCATCATATACCGGGGTTGTTTCAACAAATCGACAAACAGAACATTAATATTTGATTTTTTTAGATCGATGAGTACATCCTCTAAGGTGTACAGGCCCGATTGGTCCATATACTGCATTCGATCCATTCGAATAATAACTGTAGATGCAGTTCGCGGGATCAGGTCGGCCATTTGCTGAAATTCGCTAGTAGAGCCAAAGAAAAGAGGGCCTTTTAGGTGCTTGATAAAAACCTCTTCCTTAAGATTTTTAGGAAAATTGACCTCATCGGCCCATCCTTCTTCATCAATTAATGCCTTGACGTCGGAACGCTCTGCCGTGAGATCGCCCATTTTTTTCATAAACATCAGGGAGGCAATGATCAAGCCGACACCAACCGCATAGACCAGGTTCCATACCGATGAAAGCACCAACACGACCAACATGATGATGACTTCGGAACTGAATTTTACCGGACCTATGCTAAGGTCTTTCGGCAGACTGGGAATAGCTTTAAGCCCCTTGTAATCCATGACCCCGATACCCACGGTTACCAAGATACCGGCAAGCACCGCGGCAGGAATTTGCGATGCTACGGGGCCCAAGGCCAGCAAAATAATCAACAGAAGCACACCTGCGATCATACCTGACAGTTTGGTCTTACCGCCCGCGTTGATATTCACAACGGTTCTAATGGTTGCGCCAGCACCGGGTATACCTCCGAAAATGGCCGCAATACTGTTACCAATACCCTGCCCTACCAGTTCTTTGTTCGGCTGGTGTTTGGTCTTGGTCATATTATCGGCGACAACCGAAGTCAATAAGGAGTCGATGGCCCCCAATAGGGCAAGGGTCAACGCCGTAAACACATAGGGCGTCACCTGACCCAATTCGAAATTGGTGAAAATGCCGAGATTAGGCATTGGAAAACCGCTAGGTATTTGCT
>JBATUY010000560.1:0-5277 GCA_049671465.1 Pricia sp.
TGGTGGTTCGAGGCCATCATGGTGTTTTTTGTTATTAACTTCTTTGGCAATATTTACCGCTATCGTTTACTGCGGTGGGAAAAATGGCCCGTTCTTACCTTACATTTATCGTGGATTTTGATTATCGCCGGCGCGTTCGTGACCCGGTATATCAGTTTCGAGGGCATGATGATGATTCGGGAAGGGGAAACCCAAAACGAATTTTACTCCGACAAGACCTACCTTACCGCGTTTGTAGATGGGGAAATCGATGGCCAACCAAGGCGCAAGACCTTACAGGAAGATTTGATTGTGACCCCCGAAGCCTTGAAATCGAACCTGCCTTGGAAATCCGATTATAACGGGCAGGAGTTTACTATATCCTACGTCGACTTCATTGAGGGCGCCAAAGAGGGTCTGATTCCCGATGAAAATGGCAAGGAATACCTTAAAATTGTAGAAGCCGGAGATGGTCAGCGACACGAGCATTTTTTGGAAAGTGGACAGGTGGCGAGCGTTCACGGGGTGCTTTTCTCGTTGAACAAACCCACCGATGGTGCCATCAATATTACGGCCCAAGATGGGGGCTACCAGATTCAATCACCTTTTGAGGGTGATTTTATGCGGATGGCCGATCAATTTAAGGGCCAGGTCGCCAAAGACAGCCTGCAAGAATTGCAGTTGCGTTCGCTGTATACTATGGCAGGGATGCAGTTCGTGGTTCCGGAACCGATCGTAAAAGGTTCTTATGGGGTCGTTAAGGTACCCGACGAAGAAATGAATGAAGGTACGCTCGATGCTCTTGTCTTAGACATTACGGTCGGTGAAGAATCTGTGCAGAAAAAAGTATTGGGCGGTAAATATGCATCTGAATTCAGCGATAAAGTGCAGGTAGGCGGACTAGATTTTAGCCTGAGTTACGGCTCTAAAATGTATACCGTGCCCTTCGGCATCAAACTGAACGATTTCATTGCCGAAAAATATCCCGGCACAGAACAGGGGTATAAATCTTTTATGAGTAAAGTGACCGTTGAAGATGAACGCCCTTACGATTACGATATCTATATGAACAATATTTTAGATCAGGAAGGCTATCGCTTTTTTCAGTCCGGATTCGATCAAGACGAAAAAGGAACGCATCTTTCGGTAAACCATGACCAGTGGGGCACGTGGATTACCTATTTGGGCTATTTTCTGCTGTACGCCGGCTTGATGGGCATCATGTTCTTCGGAAAGACCCGTTTTAAAGATCTGGGCAAATCCCTCCGCAAACTGGAATCAAAAAAGGCGGTATTGAGTTCATTCTTGTTATTGTTCGGACTTTTTGGAATGCAGGCACAGAACCTAATTCCAGAAGAACCGCCGTTACGAGACCCCGAGGTACAGGTAGTGCAGGCGCAAGAGGTGCCGCTGACCCAGGAAGAAGAGGCTCGTGAGCAGGCACGGGACCTGCAACAGGAGGCAAGTGCCGGTGCCCTACCGGAACAGGTACCGATCGAACGGGCGGCAGAGCTGCAAGAGCAGGCCGTAGGCGATGGGCATGGGCACGATGTCGTGACGCCCTCGCAGGCCCAGATAGATTCGCTGATCGAAAGCACCGTTGTATCCGAAGCGCATGCCGAAAAATTCGGTAGACTGGTCATTCAAGATGACGCGGGGCGTATGAAACCCATCCATACCTTTTCCTCCGAGCTTTTGCGAAAGCTGAGCTTGAAGGATAAATATAGGGATATGAACGCCGACCAAGTATTCCTCTCTATGATGTTGACGCCTCCCGCTTGGTACAACGCCGAATTTTTGGCCATCGATAAAAAAGGAAAAAATGATAGTTTACGCCATGTTTTAGGTCTTCCTGAAGGCCAAGAATATGCCAAGGCCACTGACTTTTTTACTGCGGATGGCAAATATAAATTGGAACCTTTTCTAAGAAAAGCGACCACCACCAATATTCCGACGAAGTTCGAAACGGATTTTAAAGATGCCAACGTTCGTATCGGCCTTTTAGACCAAGCTTTAAGCGGTCGTATCGTGAAAATTTTCCCGTTGCTGAACGATGAGAACAACAAATGGATTTCAGCGCTCGAATTTCGTAGCGGGCAGTATCCGGTCAATGATTCACTATATGCTAACTTTATCAAAAATTCCATTCCCTATTACCTGATGACCCTGCGAAAGGCCAATGAAACCGGTGACTATGCGAATGCGGATAAATTACTGGAGGCTTTTCGACAGAATCAAAGAAACCACGGGAGCGAGGTCTTACCCTCCGAAGAAAAAATCGATACGGAAATCATTTATAACAAACTTGATATCTTCAACAATCTCTGGAAATGGTATCCGGTCATCGGGCTGTTGTTATTTTTCGTACTGATCTTTCAGATATTCAAAGATCGCTCCATTTGGCGAGTGTCCGTTTACTTCTTGAAAGGCGTCATCGTCATATTTTTTCTTTGGCATACCGCCGGTCTGGTGCTGCGTTGGTACATCTCAGGCCATGCCCCTTGGACAAATGCCTATGAGAGCATACTGTATGTTTCGTGGGCCACGATGGGCATGGGCCTTCTGTTTACGAAAAGGAGCAATATGACCTTGGCCGCATCGGCCTTCGTTACGGGAATATTGTTGTTTATCGCGCATCAAAATTGGGTAGACCCTGCAATTGGCACTCTTGTTCCCGTACTTGACAGCTATTGGCTGATGATACACGTTGCGGTCATCGTTGCAAGTTACGGCCCTCTGATCGTAGGCGCTATTCTGGGTCTGGTCTGTCTCGTACTTATAATATTGACTACCAAAAAGAACAAGGCCCGAATGGATGTCAATATTAAGGAATTGACCATTATCAACGAAGTCACCCTTACCGTAGGCCTGATCATGCTGACCATCGGTAATTTCTTGGGCGGCCAATGGGCCAACGAGAGCTGGGGCCGGTATTGGGGCTGGGACCCAAAGGAAACTTGGGCCTTGATTTCCATAATGGTCTATGCGTTCATAATCCACACCCGCCTGGTACCGGGCCTACGCGGTAAATGGACGTTCAACTTTTTGAGCTTGATCGCCATTGCCAGTATCATGATGACCTACTTTGGTGTCAATTATTATTTGGTGGGCCTCCACAGCTACGGCCAAAGTGGCGGTGCGGCGATTACACCTGATTTTGTTTGGTACGCCGCATTAGGTGCGGTCGTTTTAGGCGGTGTCAGCTTTTGGCGCTATCGCGTAAACTATGTGCAGAAGTGAAATATGACGTTTTTTCAGGAGGGAGTGGCTCTTGCTCAAATGCATCCTGTAATTTGTAGATGGTCTTACTTGAATTTTATACTTTTAAAATCTATTAACACCAATGCATATGACGCAACATAAAAAAGGACTCAACACCATCTGCACCCACGTGGGCGAACTAAAGGACAAACAATTCAAAGGGGCTATATCCCCCTTGTACATGAGCACGTCGTACGCCTTCGAGGATGTTGATATCAAACGCTATCCGCGCTATTTCAATACGCCCAACCAAGAATCGCTCTGTAAAAAGATCGCCGCGCTGGAACATGCCGAAGCAGCTTTGATTTTTGGCAGCGGTATGGCCGCAATCAGCACCACGTTGATGGCCTTTCTAAAAGCGGGCGACCATATTGTCTTACAACAGACCTTATACGGCGGCACCTATAATCTGGTGACCGAGGAATTCACCAAATTCGGTATCGAATATTCGTTTGCCAAAGGATGGCAGGTCGAAGATTTTGAAGATAAAATTCAGGACAATACCAAAGTGATCTACATCGAGACGCCGTCAAATCCTTTGTTAACCATTACGGATCTGGAGGCTATTGCCAAACTATCCAAAAAACACGGATTGACCTCTATGATCGATAACACGTTTGCGAGTCCCGTGAACCAGAATCCGATTGATTTTGGTATCGACGTGGTCATCCATAGTGCTACGAAATATATGGGCGGGCATTCCGATATTTGTGCGGGTGCGGTGGCATCGTCGGAGGAGCACATGCAGCGCATCTTTGCCTTGGCCAAGAATTTTGGGGGTAGTCTTAGCGATTATACCGTTTGGCTTCTAGAGCGGAGTATGAAGACCATGGGCATTCGCGTCAGGGCGCAAAACGAAAACGCGCAGCATATGGCCGAATATCTCCATGGAAACGATGATATTGCAGCGGTATATTATCCCGGTCTGCCGAACCATCCCGGTCATCAAATTGCCAAAGCGCAGATGAAAGGCTTCGGAGGCATGTTGTCTTTTGAGCTGCAAGATGGTCTGGATGCTTCCCACTTTCAAAAATCCCTCCAACTGATCAAACCTTCCATGAGTTTGGCCGGTGTCGAAAGTACGGTTCTGTCGCCCTCGCAGACCTCCCACGCCCTCTTAGGCCCGGAAGAACGGGAGCGTCAGTGCATCAAAGACGGCCTTATCCGCTTTTCCGTGGGTATCGAGGAGACTGAAGATCTGATCGCGGATATTGAGCAGGCACTCGCTAAAGTGAAACCTTCGGTTAATATGCATTAACGTTCGGCCGTAATATATTTAAATGTCAACAATCAATTTGAGGCTGTCTTAATCCAAAGGTTATGCCCCTAGACTTTAGTTCATCCAACAAAATACGGCTATCTGATTTATTCCGTCAACGAGTTAATTTTAAAAGAAGAAATCCAAAGCTGATTTGTCCCTCTTGGAATCTTTTAACTCGGCCCTCGGGTCTTTAACCAAGGCCCTCATATTTTGAAGCCTGACCATTAAATTCGTCGAATGTACCGTAAAACTTTGAACCGATTGCTATACAGGTGAAACCTTACATTTGCCATCGAACCAGAACATACATTTAAAATGAAACTAGACATATTAGTATTTGGCTCCCACCCCGATGATGCCGAATTGGGCGCCGGGGCCACCATGGCCAAAGAAATCGCCAACGGAAAAAAAGTAGGTATCATCGACCTGACCCGTGGCGAATTGGGTACCAGGGGCTCCGCCGAAATCCGTGATAAGGAGGCTGCTAAATCTGCCAGAATTCTGGGGATTTCCGCCCGTGAAAACTTGGGCTTTGCCGATGGATTTTTTACCAATGACAAGGAGCACCAGCTCGAAATCATAAGAATGCTCAGAAAATATCGGCCCGAGACGGTACTGTGCAATGCTATAGAAGACCGCCACATCGATCACGGCAAGGGGAGTAAACTGGTGAGCGATGCCTGCTTTTTAAGCGGATTGATAAAAATAGAGACCACTTTAGGGGAAAATGGCGGCGTACAGCTTCCATGGCGGCCCAAGGTGGTGTACCATTACAT
>JBATUY010000561.1:0-7884 GCA_049671465.1 Pricia sp.
AATTTGAACTCCGATAAAAAGGATTTCCATAAGGGAAGCCAAGAATTATATTCGAAGTTAAATACCTTATATTTGCAGGACGAAAAAAACATATTTGATTCTATGGAGTATTCACTGTCGGAAGAGCATTTAATGATACAACAGGCGGCACGAGATTTCGCCCAAAACGAATTATTACCGGGCGTCGTTGAGCGGGACGATGCTCAAAGGTTCCCCGCCGAACAAGTCAAAAAATTGGGGGAACTGGGTTTTATGGGCATGATGACCGACCCGAAATACAATGGTAGCGGTATGGATACCCTATCCTACGTTATCGCCATGGAAGAACTCTCGAAGGTCGACGCTTCTGCATCGGTCATCGTTTCGGTAAACAACTCCTTGGTCTGCTGGGGCTTGGAAACCTTTGGAAACGAAGACCAGAAGCAAAAATACCTCACCCGTCTGGCATCCGGGGAAATTATCGGTGCCTTCTGTCTATCGGAACCCGAAGCGGGAAGCGACGCGACTTCCCAAAAAACATCTGCCCTGGACAAGGGCGATCATTATGTTCTGAACGGAACCAAAAATTGGATTACAAACGGAAGCTCCGCCGAGATCTATTTGGTCATCGCCCAAACGGACAAGGAAAAAGGCCATAAAGGTATCAACGCCCTTATTGTTGAAAAAGGGATGCCAGGTTTTGAAATCGGACCAAAAGAGAACAAGTTGGGCATCCGCGGAAGCGATACGCACTCCCTCAATTTCAATGATGTCAAAGTGCCCAAAGAAAATCGTATCGGTGAAGACGGGTTCGGTTTTAAATTCGCCATGAAAACCCTGGCCGGTGGCCGTATCGGTATCGCCGCACAAGCCTTGGGCATTGCGGCAGGTGCCTATGAACTGGCACTTAAATACGCCAAAGAACGAAAGGCCTTCGGTACGGAGATTGCCAACCACCAGGCCATTGCCTTTAAATTGGCGGACATGCATACTCAAATAGAAGCGGCCCGCCATCTGGTCTATAAGGCGGCTTGGGAAAAAGACAATCGAATAAATTACGACCTATCTGGCGCAATGGCCAAGCTGTATGCTTCAAAAGTGGCCATGGACACAACGGTCGAAGCCGTTCAGATACATGGTGGCAACGGTTTCGTTAAAGACTATCACGTAGAACGGCTCATGCGCGATGCAAAGATCACGCAGATTTACGAAGGGACTTCCGAGATTCAGAAAATCGTAATTTCAAGAAGTATTTTGAGGGATTAGTCTTAGGTGTCCATAGAAAAAACCACGCCGCTCCTGGCTTTAAAGATTATATTTTTTAGGTTTTTAGACAAATACCCCCCTTACACTTCAAGGGGTATAAATTCGTTAAGACTCAAAAATTATATAGATAGTGCCTAAAAAATAGGGTCTGTACCACAGAAATACCTTATTTTAAGGCATCAGACCCCTTATTGACTTTTAAGGGTCGGTTTTAGGCGCTACATTTATCAATCTGATAATTTACGGCCGCTTAAAACCGATATTTGCATTTAATTTAAGGTTTTATTCCAAACGTTGAATTTTTATTCGATTATCCCAAAATCACTGAAAATAATTTACCGAAAACACTATTTTTGAAGAAATACCATATCTGATGACACTACAAAAACAAGGCCTTTACCTACCGGAATTCGAACACGATAACTGCGGCGCAGGCTTTATCTGCAGCCTAAAAGGAAAAAAATCCAACGATATCATCCACAAAGCGTTGGAGATATTACACAAATTGGAACATCGCGGTGCCGTGAGCGCCGATGGAAAGACCGGTGATGGGGCGGGAATACTCATCGATATCCCCCATGATTTTTTTCAGGCGGTCTGTGACTTTGAACTACCGGAACCCGGCGAATATGCCGTGAGCAATGTCTTTTTGCCACAGAAAGAAAACCAGCGTAACTTTTGTATTTCCACCTTTGAGGAAAATATCAAAAAACAAGGCCTTCAGCTTCTTGGTTGGCGCGATGTGCCGGTTAACCGCTCCATCCCGGGGCGTATCGCCATGGAGACGGAGCCTTTTGTAAAGCAGATTTTTATTGCCAAGGCGAATGATTCCCAAGACTATTTCGATTTCAACCTTAAACTCTTTATCGCACGAAAGGTCACCGAGCATACCATTATCAACTCCAAACTTTCCGAGAGCAAGTTCTTTTACGTACCCAGTCTTTCAACCAAAATCATCATTTTCAAAGGGCTATTGATGCCAAGGGATATCAGTTTATATTACGAAGACCTTATGGATCCGCGTGTGGTTACACGTTTGTCTTTGGTACACCAGCGATTCTCGACCAATACCTTCCCGACTTGGGATCTTGCACAGCCTTTCCGCTACATGTGCCACAACGGGGAAATCAACACGCTACGCGGTAATGTTTCCCGAATGCGCTCGCGCGAAGAACTTATGAAGAGCGATTGGTTCGGCGATGAAATCAAGAATATCCTTCCTATTATCCTTCCCGGAAAATCGGATTCCGCCACTATGGACATGGTTGTCGAGCTTTTGCTGATGACCGGTCGTTCGCTGCCCGAGGTCATGATGATCTTGGTGCCCGAAGCTTGGGAGAAAAATGCCGACATGGACGAGACCAAAAGGGCCTTTTATGAATACCATTCCTGTATGATGGAACCTTGGGACGGGCCGGCGTCCATCCCTTTTACCGATGGAAATTATATCGGGGCGGTATTGGATAGAAACGGACTGCGCCCTTCCCGATACTCGGTGACCAAAGACGGATATGTGATTATGTCTTCGGAGACCGGGGTGGTAGACATCGCTCCCGAGAACGTAGAATTTCACGGCAGGTTAGAACCGGGCAAGATGTTCTTGGTCAATATGGAAGCGGGGCGCATCATCAACGATGAAGAAATCAAACAGGAGATTGCGCAAAGACATCCTTATAAAAAATGGCTAGACGACAATCTAGTACATCTTAAGAATATCCCTTATAATGATTGCCCGTTATTTTTGGGGGAATCTAGCTTGGAAAAACGTAAATCGGTCTTTGGATACACCTTGGAAGATATCAACACCATCATTCTTCCGATGGGCAAAAATGCCAAGGAGCCCATCGGTTCAATGGGGTCCGATACCCCAATAGCCGTACTTTCTGAACGGCCACAGCTGATTTACAACTATTTTAAACAGCTTTTCGCGCAGGTGACCAACCCACCTTTAGATGGTATCCGTGAAGAGCTCATTACCGATATTAGCTTGACATTGGGCAGTGACCACAACATTTTCGATTTCTCGGAAATACACTGTCGAAAACTGAAGATTCAGAATCCGGTAATCTCCAAGGAAGATCTGGACAAAATAAAGAATTATGATGTGAGTCCCGATTACAAAGTGGTCTCCATACCCACCCTATACAACATCGAGAAAGGATATAACGGTCTAGAGGATTCCCTTGACGCCATATTGAAACAGGCCTCAAAAGAAGCGGACAATGGTGCCAACATCATTATTCTTTCGGATCGAGGCGTCGATAAAAATAAGGCTCCTATTCCCGCATTATTGGCCTGTTCTTATGTCAATAGTGGCCTTCAAAAACTGGGTAAAAGAAACAAACTCAGTATCATCGTAGAATCTGCGGAACCTCGGGAAGTACATCACTTCTGCCTGTTGTTCGGCTTCGGTGCCAGTGCCATCAACCCATATTTGGTCAACGAAATCATCGGGGAACAAATCGAGGAACATGATATTACGGAATATACTTTTGAGGAGGCGGTGGAGAATTACAACAAGGCCGTCGGCAAGGGTATTCTGAAAGTAATGAACAAAATCGGAATCTCTACCTTAAACTCCTATCGCGGATCGCAACTTTTTGAGTGCGTAGGTATCAATACCAAGGTTGTAGACCAGTATTTTCCGAATACTCCGACCCGAATTCAGGGTATCGGCCTCTACGAGATCGAAAAGGAAATCGCTAAAAGGCATAACGATGCCTTCTCGGAGAAGAAGGTGGCCGCTGCATTGGAATTGGAGATTGGTGGAGAATATAGATGGAGAAGGGATGGCGAAAAGCATATGTTCAATCCCTTATCCGTGGCTAAATTGCAAAAAGCCGTTCGCGGTAATGAGTCCACTACCTATAAGGAGTACGCTGCCATGGTCAACGAGCAATCGAAAAACCTGATGACCATTCGCGGACTTTTTGAATTCTCTAATTATGACCCCATTCCCCTGGAAGAAGTGGAACCGTGGACAGAAATCGTCAAACGCTTTAAGACCGGCGCCATGTCGTATGGTTCCATAAGTAAAGAGGCGCACGAGAATTTAGCCATCGCCATGAACCGTATCGGAGGGAAAAGCAACTCCGGTGAGGGCGGCGAAGATGCCGAACGCTTTTATAAGAATGCTACAGGCGACTGGCGAAACAGTGCTATAAAACAGGTGGCCTCCGGTCGCTTCGGGGTAACTTCCGACTATTTGACCAACGCCCAAGAAATACAGATCAAAATGGCGCAGGGCGCTAAACCTGGTGAAGGTGGACAACTGCCCGGACCCAAGGTGAATCCCGCGATTGCGAAAACCCGTAATTCTACGCCTTACGTAGGCTTAATTTCCCCGCCACCGCATCACGACATCTATTCCATAGAGGATTTATCGCAACTGATCTTTGATCTGAAATCAGCGAACCGAAAAGCACGGATCAACGTGAAATTGGTGTCCGAAGTTGGGGTCGGTACTGTGGCCGCCGGTGTATCGAAGGCCAAAGCCGACGTAGTGCTCATTTCCGGATTTGACGGTGGAACAGGGGCGTCGCCGCTGACCTCGCTCAAACATGCAGGTCTGCCCTGGGAACTCGGTATTGCCGAAGCACAGCAGACATTGGTCATGAACGACCTTCGCAACCGTATCGTATTGGAGTGCGATGGGCAACTTAAGACCGGCCGCGATGTAGCCGTTGCCTGCCTACTAGGTGCCGAGGAGTTCGGATTTTCGACCGCTCCCCTAGTAGCATCTGGCTGCATTATGATGCGCGTCTGCCATTTGAATACTTGCCCAGTGGGCATAGCGACCCAGAATCCCGAACTTCGCAAGAAATTCAATGGTAAGCCTGAACACGTAGTAAATTATATGTATTTCGTAGCTCAAGAGTTACGGGAAATTATGGCACAGTTAGGCTTCCGAACCGTTAACGAAATGGTGGGGCAGGTCAAAAAATTGGACCGTAGAAAAGCGGTCGACCATTATAAGACCAAAGGTATAGATTTGACGCCCATCTTGCATCAAGTCGATGTTCCTGCGGGCACAAAATTCTACAATACCCAAAAACAGAAGCATAATATCGATAAGTCCATCGAATTTGAGATTATCGCAAAGGCCAATCCGTCATTGTTCCGAAAGGAGAAATTGACCCTTGACTTTCCGATTAAAAATACGGATCGTGCGGTCGGTGCGATTATCAGCAACGAAATCTCTAAGGTTTACGGGGCGCAAGGACTTCCGATAAATACGCTACGCCTGAACTTTACCGGTTCGGCAGGACAAAGTTTCGGGGCATTTGCGACTAGAGGTTTGACCATGACGGTCAACGGAAACACCAATGATTATCTCGGTAAGGGACTCTCTGGAGCTAAACTAGTGGTGAGGGTACCCGAAAAATCAACCATTGTACCTGAAGATAATGTTATCACCGGCAATGTTACCTTATACGGAGCGACTGCGGGCCGTGCCTACATCAACGGTAAAGCCGGAGAACGCTTTTGTGTACGGAATTCCGGTGCAAAAGCAGTGGTCGAAGGTATCGGTGACCATGGGTGCGAATACATGACCGGCGGCGTTGCCGTGATTCTTGGCGAAGTAGGCCGAAATTTCGGCGCAGGAATGAGCGGTGGTATTGCGTTTGTTTACGATGACAAGAAGACCTTCAAGAAGAATTGCAATTCCGAGGCCCTGAACCTTCTTCCGGTAACGGAACCTGAGGATATCAAACAGCTTAAAGATTTGATCGAAAGCCATTATAACTCCACATTGAGTCCGTTGGCGCAACGCATTCTTGAGAAGTGGGAGACCAGTTTGCCGAAATTCATCAAGGTATTGCCAGAGGAATATCGCAAGGCACTGATACGATTGGAAGAAGAAAAACTACAAACTATTTAAATCGAAACATGGGAAAGATAACAGGATTTTTGGAATTCGATAGAAAAGTAGAAAGTTACGCCCCGGTAGAGGAGCGCGTTAAAAATTATAAGGAGTTCACACAGCCTCTTGCGGAGAAAGACCTGAAAGACCAGGGTGCCCGCTGTATGGATTGTGGCATCCCATTTTGCCACAGTGGATGCCCGTTGGGCAACCTCATTCCAGATTTTAACGATGCCGTTTATAAGGGCAAATGGGAAAAGGCCGCCGACATTCTACATGCCACAAACAATTTCCCGGAGTTCACCGGACGCCTTTGTCCCGCTCCCTGTGAAGAGGCTTGTGTGCTAGGTATTAACGAAGACCCGGTCACTATTGAGAATATTGAAAAAAACATAGCGGAGACCGCCTTTGAAAAAGGATGGATAAAAGCGGAAGTTCCCGAGACCCGAACCGGCAAAAAAGTTGCCGTTGTGGGATCCGGACCTGCCGGATTGGCCGCCGCACAGCAATTGAACCGTGCCGGACATTTGGTGACCGTATTCGAAAGGGATGAAAAGCCGGGCGGATTGCTGCGCTATGGTATCCCCGATTTCAAAATGGAAAAGCACATTATCGATCGCCGCGTAAAAGTTCTCGAAGATGAGGGCATCGCGTTCAAATGCGGTATACACGTTGGTAAGGATGTTACCGGCGAGGAACTGAAAAGTGACTTCGATGCCATTGTTTTATGTGGCGGCGCTACTATACGAAGAAAACTGCCCATTGAG
This sequence comes from Pricia sp., assembly GCA_049671465.1. Taxonomy (GTDB): domain Bacteria; phylum Bacteroidota; class Bacteroidia; order Flavobacteriales; family Flavobacteriaceae; genus Pricia. Next base: position 6,877 of record JBATUY010000561.1, read on the forward strand.
GGTTCTGACTTGAAAGGTGTCGTACAGGCGATGGATTTTCTGCCCCAAAATAATCGTAGGGTCGATGGTACCACCCAGTTTGACCATGAAATTCTGGCCACGGATAAAGATGTAGTCGTCATCGGCGGCGGTGATACCGGCTCAGATTGCATAGGCACTTCTTTCCGTCAAGGGGCAAAGTCCGTTTCAAATTTTGAAATTATGCCTATGGCTACGACCGAACGCCCAGAGAACCAACCTTGGCCTTTCTGGCCGATGCGATTGCGCACAAGCTCCTCACATAAAGAAGGGGCGGAACGTTTCTTCAGTATTTCAACCAAACGATTTGTAGGAGATGCCGATGGAAACCTAACGGGCTTGGTCACCTCTGAGGTCGAATGGATCAAAAAGCCGGGGCAATCCATGGTCTTAAAAGAAGTTGAAGGAACAGAAAAAGAATGGAAATGTGAACTGGCGTTATTGGCCTTGGGCTTTACCGGTTCAGAGATGACCATCGCCGATCAATTGGGCCTAGAAGCCGACGGCAGAACCAATATAAAGGCGACCGAACAGAATTATATGACCAATATACCCGGCGTCTTTGCAGCAGGTGACCAAAGAAGGGGACAATCACTTATCGTATGGGCCATTTCAGAAGGGCGTCAAGCCGCCTATCATGTAGACACTTACCTCATGGGTGAATCTGAATTGCCGCTTAAAGGTGAAGGTGATTTGCCTAGGGTGTAATTGTCAGGGAGCATAACGGTTAGAAAGGTAACAGACTGAACAAGCCGCTCGATTACAATCGAGCGGTTTTTTTGTGCATCAATGTCAAGTCTTGGCCATTAAATTGAAAATTGACCGAATAACAGATTATAACTTTATAGAAAACCCTCGCTTTAGCGCATAAAAAAAGTCCCGATCAGTTGTGATCGGGACCTTTCGAGGTAAGGCGGCAACCTACTCTCCCACCTTTCGGCAGTACCATCGGCGCAAGCGGGCTTAACTTCCCTGTTCGGAATGGAAAGG
>JBATUY010000562.1:0-4024 GCA_049671465.1 Pricia sp.
CCTTTCCATTCCGAACAGGGAAGTTAAGCCCGCTTGCGCCGATGGTACTGCCGAAAGGTGGGAGAGTAGGTTGCCGCCTTACCTCGAAAGGTCCCGATCACAACTGATCGGGACTTTTTTTATGCGCAATGCTCAGTAATCCTTAACTTTACTGCATTGCCAAAAAAAATTGCTTTTGAAAATAAATACGATCAGTGCGAGAACTATTGTATTCTTATGTTTGTTGTGCATCGCCTTGATAGGTTGTTCCCCATCTTACGAAGAACCCAAGATCTCTTTGGAAGACTACAAACTTGAAAAAGGTTTCGAGCTACAAATGTTGGCCGCTGAACCTCTCATAAAGTCTCCGGTGGCTATGGATTTCGATAGTCAGGGCAGAATTTGGGTAGTCGAAATGCCCGGCTACATGAGTACTATCGATGGAAAAGACGAACAAGAACCCACCGGCGCCATACGCATTTTGGAAGATTTTGACGATGATGGTGTCATGGACCATTCCAAAGTATTCTTGGATAGCTTGGTCATGCCCCGGGCATTAGCACATGTTTATGGTGGCCTACTCTATGCTGAACCACCAAATCTATGGTTCGTCGAAATCGATGACGACCGACCCGGTAAACGAACCTTGGTCGATTCATTGTACGCTCCCGACGGTAATCCCGAACATCAATCGAACGGATTGGTTCTCAACCTAGATAATTGGATATATAGCGCAAAACATAACCAACGCTACCAGCGTAAAAATGGTGAATGGCATAAATCGCCTACTACGATTCGCGGGCAATGGGGTATAACCCACGATAATTTTGGACGACTCTACTACAACGATAATGCCAGACAACTTTTGGGTGATTACGCGCTGCCCGACCGCCTAATCCGCAATACCTTTTTTGAACCGAAACGGGCAATCAATCGTTTACTGACCGATGATCAACGGGTGTATCCGCTGCATGCCGCCAGCGTGAACCGGGGTTACGCTCCGGGTGTATTAGATAATGACAGCTTGTTGAAAGAGGTCACTTCGGCCTCCGGACCATTGATATATAGAGGTGGCACCTTTCCCGATGGTTATGATCAAAATGCCTTTATTTCCATACCCGAGGGAAATCTCATCAAACGGAACCTCTTAACTTTTCATGGCGACAGTATTTCGGCCGAACAGGCTTGGCAAGAAAAAGAGTTTTTAGCATCTACGGATGAGGGCTTTCGCCCGGTAAACCTCTATAACGGTCCCGATGGGGCGCTATATATTGTCGATATGCACATTGGGGTGATTCAGCACTACGCCTTTTTGAGTCCTTACCTTAAAAAGGTAGCGCAGCAAAAGCAATTGGATACCTTAACGGGATTGGGCAGAATTCTTCGGATAAAAAGTAAGGATGCGGAACATTCAAAAATGCCCGACTTCGACAATCTTTCCGGAAGGGAATTGGTCAAACTATTGAAGCATAAAAATGGATGGATTCGGGACCGTGCCCAGCATTATCTGGTTTTCAAGGATAAAAAGGATGCTCTGCCCGAATTGGAAAATTTAGTCAAAACGACTGATAATCCCCTGGCTCAAATACATGCCTTATACACCTTAGAAGGATGGAATGCCCTGTCGTTCGAAATGTTAACGTCTGTTGCGCAACAAAGCAAACCTGATGTTGTGGCGCATGCCATAGTACTCTTGGAGGATTTTGCGTCCAAAGAAAATGTTGGGGAAGCGTTGGTACTTTTTCAAGATTTGCATACCAAAAACGATAAATCAATCGATTTATATTTGGCCTCCACGGTAGGGATATGGACCAAAGTCTCGAAACGGGAATTTGTTCCATTAGTCGCTACGCTCTTTGAAACGTATAAGGACAATTCCATAATTTCCGAAGCACTTTTGAGCGGAATGGGCGACACGTCCGAAAGTCTTTACGCCAACCTGCAGCAGCATCCGGATTTTGAAGATAGTGCCTTACACAAAATAATGGCGCAAAGCATCGAACGTCGGAAAGAAGATAATCTTAATCCTATTTTTACGGATGCGGAAGTGGCGATGGACAATCGTACCAATGGCGCAAAACTGTTTCGGCAAATCTGTGCCGCTTGCCACGGTACGAACGGGTCAGGGGCAGACGGAGTGGCACCCCCATTGATGAACTCCGAATATGTAGCCGACTCCCCGGAAAAATTGGGATTGATCATTTTGCACGGTTTGTCAGGTCCGGTTCACGTGAACGGTCAACGTTACGAATTCAATCAAGCGATGCCGGGTCTCAATCAAAATCCTAACTTGTCGAACGAAGACATTTCCGATATTATCACCTATGTCACCAATGCGTTCTCTAGGGCCCCCCGGTGGATAAAGCCTGAAACCATTGGAAAATTACGCAATGCAAAATCGGAAAACGGCGGGGAATATACAGAACCGGAACTACAAGCATATTCAGAATAACTTAGGAGACCTTTTAAGTCTCAATCTCATTCCTCGACCTCCATCGGGCTATCATCACATTCCAGATCGCCTACCACGTATTGCATCCCATCCAAAAAGAATTGTAAAAGTTCTGGGTTGGCCATGCTCTGGGCGTTGTGTGAAGGCGAACTGTAAAATACCCTGCCTTTTCCGTGTTTTTTGATCCACGCCACGTAGTTGACCTTTTCCTCTACGGGATTTTTCAAGCCTTTGAGTTTATCCACTTCTATATAGAGTAAAGGCCTAAAGTTAAAATCGAAATACGCATTCTTGAAAAAGTAGGGTTCATCAACGTGAGTGAAACCATCACCCTTAAAAGCTTGTACAAGGGGATGTTTTGTATCTACCTCCCTCACATGCATTTCTTGTTGTTTTGGATGATAATCGAAACTACCTCCGGTAAGCTGACTGAACTTTTGCGAATTGTTTTGAACGGTAATCGCCCCGTGCAGTATCATCAGTCCCCCGCCCTGTGCTACATAATCCATAAGATTTTGCTCATATTCGGATGCCTTTTCGGCAATCTCTTCCTCCGTCAGCGTAGTATTCTGTCGCAAGAGGTCGGCAAAAAGGTCTCGGTCGGGGCCGCTAGGGTTGGAATTATTTAGAATCACTGCGGCAAATTGGTCCAAATTTTCCTTTTCAAAATTTTCGATATCGTAGCCATTGCTAATTTCGAATACACCGCTTTTTTGGGCCAAAATTTTAAGCATTTCGATGTTATGCGGAATGGTCCAATGGTAGAATCCGGTGGCTTTTGAGAAGACAAGAATACGCTTCTTTTCCACATTTTTTACAGTCGGTTCAGCAGGGGCCAGGCTTTCTATTTGGGCTAACCATTCGTCTGTAATCTCCACGGGCTTGAGTTGTTGCGCGGTGACCGTTCCGCAAAGTAGAAGTAGAAAAATACTGATGTTAATTTTCGAAATGGTACTCATGCTTTTGTAACTTTTTGTAGTATTCTCGATAATCTGAGAGGGATAAAGATAGTTCATCAAAAATTTCGTTAAATTTATCGAATAACCAAGGATAATATGACATTGAAATCCATTTTTTTAGGTTTTACCAGTGTTTTACTATGTTGCGTTTCCTGTTCGGAAGAGAAAGCAGCCTTTCTTTTTGAAATCGACGGTAACACCACCGCTAAACAGGGGCATCCCGTATCTATTGACCTTAAACAGATTGCAGATGCAGGGATAGATATCAAAAGGCCGCTGCAATTGAATACAAAAAACAACGGAGAAGAGGTACGCCTCGATTATCAGATAGACTCCATCAACGACAGCTTTTGGTTCGTACAGGCCAACAGCGAAGAAACGGACGACATTTTATCGTATCGTATCACAAACCTGACCGAACCTAGAAAAATGGGATTGGGGGCCTATGGCCGAGAAAAAAACGGAGATTTACAACTGACCTTAAACCGAAAACCTGTCGTAACGTATCGGTACGGGATGACCTACCCCCCGGAAGGAGTGGATTCCATTTATAAAAAATCCGGATATATCCATCCTATTCTTACACCAAGAGGAGATACCCTATCCCGAATCCAACCGCCGGACCATTATCACC
>JBATUY010000563.1:0-6526 GCA_049671465.1 Pricia sp.
ATGTACATCAGTCCCGCCATCAGTATCTCGAATTACCAGCCTTTGGATAATCCGAAATACAATAACTTTTGGAGCCAAGACATCCCGGTATCGAGACCCGACGTAAAAAACGGTACTTATAAAGGCAAACCCTATCGCTATGTGATTTTAAAGCGCGTAGTACTCTATCCGCAGAAGTCCGGGAAACTATCCATCGAACCGCTTTCCTTAGAGGTTACGGTCGACGTGCCGACTAATAAGCGCGATTTTTTCGGGGGCCGCATTTACTCGCAGACGACAAAAACAGTTTCAGCGGGCAGTCGTACAATCAATGTAAAGGGATTGCCCGAAAAGGGTAAGCCCGCCAATTTCAGTGGCGCCGTCGGCAAGTTCGACTTTTCGGTGACCACCAGCAAGAACGCTTTGAACGCTTCCGAATCGCTACAGGCCAAGGTGACGGTAAGTGGCAAGGGCAACCTGAAACTTTTTCAACTGCCCGAACCTAATTTGCCCAGCGCCTTGGAAGTATATGAACCGGAGTTCGAAGAAAGTGTTCGTACCACGCTTTCGGGTACCCAAGGTACGGTGAGCAACAATTACACGATTGTACCATCCTTTAAGGGGAAATATCCGATACCGTCCATTTCGTTTTCGTATTTCGACCCGAACACGGAAAGTTACCATACCCTTACTTCCAATGAAATACTGGTCAATGTAAAGGAAGGGCCTTTAGGTGCGAATGTAACATCAGACGCGTCGGACTCCTCCGGGAAACGCTCGGTAAACACGGGCGACCAGTTTAATTTTATAAAGCTAAACCCCAATCTGTCGACCATAGGCGAGCATCATTTCTTTGGTTCCACCCGATTCTATTTGTGGTTGCTGATGCCGCTGTTGTTAATTCCCTTAGCCATTATATTCGGTAAAAAACGGGAAGCCATCGCGGGCGATGTAGCCGGCAACCGCATTCGTAGGGCCAACAAGCTGGCCCGTAAATATCTTTCGAAGGCCCGGAAAGAACTCGGTCATAAAGAGCCTTTTTATATCGCCCTTGAAAAAGGACTCCACAATTACCTAAAGGCCAAGCTTAAAATCGAGACCTCGGAATTCAGTAAAGAGCGGATTGCATCCCTCCTAGATGAAAAACAGGTCGATAACACGACCAAAGACGGGTTTATTTCCTTGCTCAAAAATTGCGAAATGGCCCGTTACAGTCCGTTTTCCGAAGTACAGATGCAGCAAGATTACGATGGGGCGAGCGAAGTAATCTCCCAATTGGACAAACAGCTCTAAAATTAAAATCAGCCATTGAAAAAAGTAGTCTACATATTTATGCTATTGCTCGGCCTTTCGGTATCCGCCCAACAGAACGCGCTATTCGACAGTGCTACGAAGGCGTACAATGCCGGGGAGTACCAGACCGCGGTCGACACCTATCTTGAGATTCTGGAGAGCGGCAAACATTCTGCCGCGCTGTATTACAATCTGGGGAATGCCTATTACAAAATGAACCAGATAGCGCCCAGCATCTACTATTATGAAAAGGCGCTTCTGTTAAAACCGAACGATGCCGAAATCAAAAACAATCTCGGATATGCCCAGAACATGACCCTTGACGCTATCGACACCATTCCCGAGACCGGTTTCGCGAAAATCTACAACAGCGTGCTCCGGTTGCTCTCGTTCGACCAGTGGGCTTATGCGGGCGTTATTTTTATGATACTTTTCGTACTGCTTTACATTGCCTTTTACTACTTCCGTTTTTCATCACGTAAACGGCTGTCATTCATTTTGAGCATTGTTTCCCTATTCTTCGCCATCATCGCCGTGGTCTTTGCCTATGTGGAGTACAATGCCTACCAGGCCGAAAGGTACGCCATAGTTTTCGCGAAGGAAGCCAGCGTGAAATCGGAACCGAACCTAAAAAGCCAAGAGGCCTTTGAACTTCACGAAGGCACCAAGGTCAACGTACTCGACGAATTGAACCAGTGGAAAAAAATTCAAATAGTCGATGGCACCGTCGGATGGATTCCTGCCGAGGACATAAAACTGATAAGGGATTTTTAAATATTTCTTAACAAAAGTTTGAAATGATTACTGTTATATTTACAGCTTAACAGTTTTTATGAAAGTTTTCGCTCAAATCTTGTTACTTTCTTTGTGGCTATTTGCTATTGTGGCCCCGAGCGTTATGACTTTGGTTGATGATGAAAACCCAGTTCTGGTTACTAACCTCAACGAAGAAGAACAACAGGAATCCGGTAAAAAATCACAAGTCAACGAAAAAATCATGAATGATGGGCATTTTGATTTTTCGCTCATTGCCCACTCTAAAAAAGCGATACTCGGTGATTATCATTCTTTAGGTCATATCGAGTATACCGTTGAAATTCTTCTTCCCCCTCCCGAACATATCGGTTAGTTCTCGATACTTCCATTTTTTTTACATCGAACTTTGAACAAGTTCACTAACTAACCAGTTTTCTATACGTTCTTGAAAACGCAATCTTTTTGTAAATATGTTCAAACATTTAAAGAGTGATTTGCCAGCGAGTCTGGTCGTATTTTTTGTCGCATTGCCCTTGTGTTTGGGAATCGCCCTTGCTAGTGGCGCACCGTTATTTTCAGGTCTTATTGCGGGTATCGTTGGGGGTATCGTGGTGGGCGCGTTAAGTGGTTCGAAAATTGGCGTCAGTGGCCCTGCTGCAGGTCTGGCCGCCATTGTTCTTACCGCAATAGGTACACTAGGTGGCTTTGAGAATTTTCTTGTCGCCGTAGTTCTGGGGGGCGTCATACAGATTGGTTTCGGACTGCTGAAGGCAGGTATCATTGGCTACTATTTTCCTTCCTCCGTTATCAAAGGCATGCTTACCGGTATCGGTATTATAATCATCTTAAAGCAAATACCCCATTTTTTCGGATATGATTCAGAGGCGGAAGGTGCCTTTAGCTTTTTTGAAGCTTCGGGCGAAAACACATTTTCCGCCATTCTCAACATCTCCGATAACCTTGTTTTGGGGTCCTTGATCATAGGTGTAGTAGGTCTTGCAGTTATTTTGATTTGGGACAATATTTTGGCCAAAAAGGCTAAATTCTTCAAAATCCTTCAGGGTCCTTTAGTTGCAGTGGTCTTGGGAATCTTTTTTTATCTGTTGACAAAATCGAGTGATACCTTTGCTATCGAGCAATCGCATTTGGTCACTGTGCCGGTTCCGGATGACGCGACCTCTTTTCTAAATCAGTTTAGCTTCCCCAACTTTGCGGTTATAACTAATCCGGAGATATGGATTACGGCTTTTACGATTGCTTTGGTCGCCAGCTTGGAGACTTTACTATGCGTTGAGGCCACGGATAAATTGGATCCGCATAAAAATGTAACGCCCACGAACAGAGAACTTTTAGCTCAGGGCACCGGAAACGTTATTTCCGGGCTGATCGGTGGTCTTCCGATCACTCAGGTTATCGTTCGCAGTTCCGCGAATATCCAGTCCGGTGCAAGAACTAAAGTGTCGGCCATCGTACACGGTTTCTTTTTATTGATTTCTGTGATTTTGATACCCAACCTATTAAATATGATACCCTTGTCGGTGCTGGCGGCCATCCTTTTCGTGGTAGGTTATAAATTGGCGAAACCGGCCCTGTTCAAGAAAATGTACGCGTTGGGATGGAAGCAATCCGTACCTTTTTTCGTTACCGTTTTAGGTATCATATTTACCGATTTGTTGACAGGAATCGGCCTCGGCCTTGCCGTAGGTATCGTCGTCATTTTGTTGAAAAGCTATCAGAACTCCCATTTTCTTCATATTCAAGATGAGAGCGATGGAAAGCATAGAATAAAGATGACGCTTGCGGAAGAGGTTACTTTTTTCAACAAGGGTGCCATTTTGAAAGAACTGGAAAGTTTGCCAAGGGATACCTATCTTGAACTGGATTTGATTAAAACGCGTTATTTGGACAATGATATTATTGAAATTCTAGATGATTTTGCGGTTAAGGCCAAAGAACGGAACATCGACATAAAGCTGATTTCAAAACGAGGTGTAGCCGAAAACCCCGACAACTTTTTTGAGTTTTTCAAAGAAAGGCCCAAATCCGATATAAGCTTAAGCTAAAAGCCATGACAAATAGAACCTATAAAATTCTGGTACTGTCAGATTTGAACAATGCCACGGATAAAATGCTCGCTAATACGGTCAGGCTCGCTAAGATAATCAACGGAGAGATAGCGATTTTCAATGTAAAAAGACCTACCGAAATTGTAGCCATTGATAATCAGCTGTCCGCCATGAGGTCTATCAATACCGAACATTCGGTGATTGACAAGAAATTAAGTAAACTTATAGCCCCGATTTCCAAAAGTCAAGAGGTTGATATAACCCATTCGTTCGCCTTTGGCAATGTAAAGGATGAAATTAGCAGCTACATCAAAAAGCATACTCCTGATATCATTGTCCTGGGCAGACGAAAATATAATCCCCTGAGTTTTGTGGGTGACGGTATCACGGAATTTGTGTTGAAAACCTTCGACGGGCCGATATTGATTGCGTCGGATAAATATGTCATGGAGCCGGAAGAGAAAATGGCACTTGGGGTTTTGAACGGTTCGGCACGTTCCTTGAATTTGGAATTTGCCGAAGATTTGATGGCGAATGTACTTAAGCCGATCAAATCGTTCAAATTCGTTAAAAACTCGAATGCCCCAAAACCGACAAAACTTGCCAAAGACGGTGAAATCACTGAATATGTTTTCGATTACAACGATAGGGCGGTAAGCAGCCTTTCAAAGTATATATCGAAAAATAGGGTAGATCTATTGTATTTGGGAAGGGGAAAGAAAGGTTCTGTCGATGAAAAAACCTTGAAATTATCTGATATCTGGCATATCATCAACGCTATAAAAGCTTCGGTTTTGGTGTCGGGAAGGTAAATAAGTTCAATATATAGAAGGTTACAAGATTGCGCTAAGAGAGAAAGTCTATATGATTTCTAATTATTAATCTAATAATTCATAAAATTATGATGAAAGCACATACAAAAGAGACCCAGGCCGCACTATCACCGGACGCTGCCATACAACTTTTAAAAGAGGGCAATGAGAGATTCGTAGCGAATAAAAAAGCTGACCGAGACCTGTTGGCGCAAGTTGGTGACACGGCATCGGGCCAATACCCTTTTGCAACGATATTGAGCTGCATCGATTCAAGGGTCTCCGCAGAGCTGATTTTCGATCAAGGTGTCGGAGACATTTTTAGCGCAAGGGTAGCCGGCAATGTGGTAAACGAAGATATTTTGGGCAGTATTGAGTTTGCCTGTAAGCTTGCCGGGACAAAGGTCGTCGTCATATTGGGGCACACGGCTTGCGGCGCTGTCAAAGGAGCATGTGATGATGCAAAACTGGGCAATCTTACGCATCTATTGGATAAGATCAAACCTGCCGTTGAAGCCGTTAAGGAGCCCGCGGATAGTAATCAACGTAATTCAAAAAACTTGGATTTCGTAAATACTGTTGCAGAAAAAAATGTACATATGACCATTGAAAATACGCGAAGTATGAGTCCCGTTTTGAAAGAAATGGAAGACAATGGTGAAATAAAGATAGTTGGGGCGATGTACGATATCAAAAACGGAATGACTACCTTTATCTGATAAGGACAGCTTGATATAACATATTGTGTAAAAAGCCAATTTTAGAATTGGCTTTTTTTGTTTCTCATACGGTCATATGTTTAAGCAATATAATTCGGGCATCTAAATGAAAAATCTTTTCGCTCACTTAAAAGGCGATCTTTTTGGCGGTATTACCGCCGGTATCGTTGCCTTGCCCCTGGCGCTCGCGTTCGGCGTCAGTTCGGGTATGGGCCCGAGCGCTGGACTATATGGTGCCATTTTCATAAGTTTCTTTGCCGCCCTTTTCGGGGGTACGAATACCCAGATTTCCGGACCTACCGCACCGATGACCGCCGTAAGCATGGTTGTTATAGCGGGCATAGTTGCCGCTAATGACGGAAGTTTAGAAAAAGCGCTCCCCGCCATTTTAATTGTTTTTTTATTGGCTGGAATCATGCAAATCGGTTTTGGTCTTATTGGTATAGGAAAGTATATTCGGTACATTCCCTATCCCGTTGTTTCCGGTTTTATGACCGCCATAGGTGTAATTATATTGGTCACGCAGATATTACCGGCATTGGGATACTATCCCAAAGAAGACGTCGAATTCGTTGACTTGTACAAACCCCAGGCCGAGGAGATTATTTTAGATAACATTCTAAAAGAGGAAGCCGGTGAAGGTATCTTGGTACTTGAAGATTTTGAACAGACCATCGAGAGAGCTGGGAAAATTACGGAAGCAGATATGCTAAAAGAAGCAGGGATCCTGGCCAAGAAAGATGCTTCGGGAGTAGTCGGTGCGATCAAGGTAATGCCAAGGGCGTTGCAAAATATCAATTGGCTCGAACTTATACTGGCGCTGGCCACCATTATCATTATCTATGGGTTCAAGAAGATTACCACTACGATACCCAGTGCGCTTGTTGCATTGGTCGTAGTG
>JBATUY010000564.1:0-1771 GCA_049671465.1 Pricia sp.
GTTTGATCCAGAGATCAACCTGAACGCATCAGAATTGGTCGGAATGCGTATGTATGCGTCCGAAGCGAGCATCGAAAACGGTGCGATGATCCCTGCAAATGGCGAGACCGAGTGGGATGATATCGGCGAAATCAACGAGATTATCCTGACCCGCGATGGGCAAGTTCAGTCTGTCATCGTCGGCGTTGGCGGTTTTCTTGGCATCGGTGAAAAGGATGTCGCCGTCAACATGTCTGAAATCCGTTTTGTCGAAGAAGATGGCGATAACGATTTCTTTTTGGTCATCGAAGCGACAGAAGTCGGTGTTCAGGATGCACCAAGCTACGATTATAATCAGTTGACCAACACCATGGGTGACGGCGAAGAGATGGGTGCCTGGACCGGCCCGTATGTGGAAGCAGAAGGTTTTGCGCGCGTGCTGCCGCAAGAGCTGACCACCGAAGAACTGACCGGCGCGCCTGTCATGGGTGTAAATGACGAACAGGTCGGCGAAATCGACAAATTGTTGATGACATCCACTGGTGAGTTGGACCGCGCAGTGATCGACGTCGGGGGCTTTCTTGGGCTGGGCGAGCGTCCGGTCGCTGTCTCAATGGACGATCTGACTGTCATGCGCTTGGTGAATGGCGGCGAGTTGCGTGTCTACATCGATGCATCGCAAGACGCACTCGAACAGCAACCTGAATACCAGGATTAAGATTGATCAAAAGCAAGGGCAGAGCGTGAAGCTCTGCCCTTTCTATCCTTCGTAGCTTTCGCTTCAGAAAGCTGGGAGAGCAACGCAGTTCCCGCCCCACCACGCCAGCTTTCGACAAAAGAACGGAACCATTTTGCGATCAGAATGTTGGTTGTCGAATTGCGTCGGCAGTGCAGCGGTCGGTTGGACGTTTCGTCCTCTAATCCAGCCGCGAGATAAAGCCGACGTCTACAAAGGCAATTACGAGCGGGGCAATATCGATGGCATTTTCACTCAGCGCTGATTTTGACAGCCTAGACGACTTCCTGAAAGCGCGGGCACCGAATGAGCCGGAGTTTCACCAAGCGGTGACCGAGGTGATCGATGATATCAAGCCGATCATCGATCAGAATGCAGACTTCAAAGCGGCGAATATTTTTGAACGACTGGTCGGACCCGAACAGGTCATCTCTTTTGCGGTGGCGTGGCAGAACGACGCGAACGAAATTGAGGTGAACCGCGGTTATCGCGTCCAATTCAACGGTGCGATTGGCCCTTACAAAGGCGGGCTGCGTTTCCATCCTTCCGTCAACCAGTCCGTTTTGAAGTTTCTGGGTTTTGAGCAGACATTCAAGAACGCATTGACAGGCCTTCCCATGGGCGGAGGCAAGGGCGGCTCGGACTTTGATCCAACGGGGCGGTCTGATGGTGAAATCATGCGCTTCTGCACCGCGTTCATGCAACAACTGTACCGCTACATTGGTCCGGATATCGACATCCCCGCTGGTGACATCAACGTCGGTGCTCGCGAGATCGGCTACCTTTACGGCGCCTATCGACGCATCACCAATCGCTTCGAAGGCGTGTTGACCGGTAAAGGCCAATCCTTTGGCGGCAGTGAAATGCGGACAGAGGCAACCGGATATGGTCTTGTTTATTTTTTACAGGAAATGTTGCAGAGCGATGATGACGGCATCGAAGGGAAAACGATGATTATCTCTGGCGCCGGAAACGTTGCGACGCATGCAGCTGAAAAAGCGGTTTCGCTGGGTGCAAAGGTGATTAGCTTGTCGGACAGTGAGGGCTTTATTTACG
>JBATUY010000565.1:0-17986 GCA_049671465.1 Pricia sp.
TGCCGATGTCGAAGAGATTCTGGGCGTGGCCAGAATGGAGCGTGATAAATACGAGAACAACGACGTTGCGGGCGTGGTCACCGGATTGGCGTGGACGAGTGTTGGGGGAGACATCCTCTTTATAGAATCCATCCTATCCAAAGGCAAGGGTACCCTTAATATCACCGGTAACTTAGGCAAAGTGATGAAAGAATCAGCGACCATTGCCATGGAATATATTAAATCCAATGCCGATAGGTTCGGCATAGATTCCGGCGTTTTTGAAAAATACAACGTACATATTCACGTGCCGGAAGGCGCAACACCCAAAGACGGCCCAAGTGCCGGTATTACCATGCTCACATCTTTAGTGTCCCTTTTCACCCAGAAAAAGGTCAAGAAAAGTGTAGCCATGACCGGGGAGATTACGCTCAGGGGGAAAGTGCTTCCCGTTGGTGGCATCAAAGAAAAGATTTTGGCAGCCAAACGTGCCCGAATTAAGGAGATTATCCTTTGTAAGGAGAACGAGCGCGACATCTTAGAGATTAAGGAAGATTATCTAAAGGGATTGACCTTTCACTATGTCACCGATATGACCGAGGTGGTTGACCTCGCTATTACGGGTCAAAAGGTAAAACATCCAAAGAAACTCTAATGCAAAAAATCACCATCGCCATTGACGGGTATTCATCCACGGGCAAAAGCACCTTGGCCAAACAACTGGCCGAAGCTTTGGGATATATCTATGTAGATACCGGGGCGATGTACCGTGCGGTGACCCTTTTTGCCTTGCGAAACGGGTTAATTGGGCATGGTGAAGAACGGCTAGAGGCTTTGGTTCCGTTGCTTCCCAAAATTAAATTGAAATTCGTTCCGAATGCGGAACTGGGCTTTTCTGAAATGTATTTGAACGGTGAAAATGTCGAACAGGAAATTCGGCAAATGGAGGTATCGAAACATGTCAGTCGTATTTCCGAGCTGGAGCAGGTCAGGTATAAACTGGTCGAGATGCAAAAAGCAATGGGAGAGGATAAGGGTATCGTGATGGATGGCCGTGATATCGGCACCACCGTTTTTCCGGATGCGGAATTGAAGGTGTTCATGACGGCATCTTCGCAAGCACGGGCTACAAGAAGGTATAAAGAGCTGTTGGACAAGGGGGAAGAGGTCACCTATGATGAAGTTTTTGAAAATGTACAGAAACGCGATTATATCGATACCCACCGGGAATTTTCGCCCCTGCGAAAAGCGGAGGATGCCATAGAGTTCGATAATAGCGATATGGGCCTGAAAGAACAGTTCGAACGTTTGGAAAGTATTGCGCGGAGGTGTATCGCCAAAAAGCAGTAATGAATCTTCGGGACTGTAAGGACTTAGAACATACGTTGCGGTAAGAGATTGCATGTCGGTTGAAGACCATGTCGCTAGGCTTCAGAGATATATTGGCCTGATAATCGCGTCCGTTTTCGGTGAGACTTTCAAGTTTAGCATCGAAAAAAGCGTAAGTTCCGAAGGTTTCCGACACTTACGCTTTTTCGGTTCATTTGTTACAATAGGTTATGGGTTTGGAATTACCAGAACCTGATCAGGGTGAATGACATCCGGGTTCTTTAATATTCCCTTGTTCGCTTCGAATATCTTTTTGTATTGCATGGCGTCACCGTAGTAATGTTTTGCAATCTTACTCAGCGATTCTCCGCCCTTAACTACGTGTTTTGCGTATATCGATGTATCGGCAACCGTAATATTGGCTTGAATGTCTGAAGGATTTTCGCCGCCGATTTCCTTGATTTTATCCCATAAAAGGTTTTTCTCGTATTGGTTGCTGGCCTCTCCCTTCATTTTAAGGATGCCGTTTTCCTCCGATACGTCACCATTTTTAATATTCAATTTTTCGCCCATGTTCAATACAGGCTGATATTTGTCTTTAACACTCATAATAATATACGTTTAAATGATTCTTTAAATAGGGAACAAGATAGCCATAATTGGGCTATTTTCAAGATTTTAGCTATAAATTCTCCGTTTAGCGCCAACCTATTGGAAAATAGATTGCCAAAACCATAAAAATAGATTATTTTTGCACTCCTTTTTTACAAAGAAGCAAGCGGAAAAAGGATACTGAAAATCAATTTATAACAGCTTTTGCGACTATTGTTTTACGCTTGTAGCATCGCAGAATACAAAGTAACATCAGCAAATGGCTGAAGAAAAAGCAACAGCAGAGGTGGAAGAAACCACTGACGCACAACAGGAGCGGGAAGTTCAACAAGAACAGCCTGCAAAAGAAGAAACCCCAAAACAAGATCCCCAAGAGTTCTTGGATACTTTTGATTGGGACAAGTACGAAGAAGGTATCGAGCCGGTCGATGACTCCAAATTAAAGGAGTTCGAAAAACTGGTCGCCGAGAACTTCGTCGATACGAAAGATGAAGAGGTCGTTGAAGGTACGGTTACTTATATGACCGAGCGGGAGGCGATTATCGACATCAACGCAAAATCGGAAGGCGTTATCTCCTTGAACGAATTCCGTTACAATCCCGATATGAAGGTCGGTGACAAAGTCGACGTGCTTATCGATATCCGAGAGGATAAAACGGGGCAGTTGATATTGTCGCATAGAAAGGCCAGAACGATTATGGCTTGGGAACGCGTCAACAGATCGCATGATGAAGAGTTGGTCGTTAGCGGTTTCGTAAAATGTCGTACAAAAGGGGGTATGATCGTCGATGTTTTTGGTATCGAGGCTTTCTTGCCCGGTTCGCAGATCGATGTGAAGCCGATCCGCGATTACGATCAGTATGTCGGAAAGACGATGGAATTCAAGGTGGTGAAAATCAACCATGAGTTCAAAAACGTTGTTGTATCGCACAAAGCCTTGATCGAGGCCGATATCGAAGAACAGAAAAAAGAAATCATCAGCCAGTTGGAAAAAGGACAGGTGTTGGAAGGTGTCGTGAAAAACATTACTTCTTACGGTGTGTTCGTAGACCTTGGTGGTGTAGATGGACTCGTACATATTACCGATCTTTCGTGGAGCCGAATCAATCACCCGAACGAGGTGGTCGACTTGGATCAGAAAATCAACGTGGTTATCCTTGATTTTGATGAGAACAAGAGCCGTATCCAATTGGGTATGAAGCAGCTTGAGAAGCATCCGTGGGATGCCTTGGGTGACGAGGTCAAAGTTGGCGATAAAGTAAAAGGAAAAGTGGTCGTAATCGCCGATTATGGTGCTTTCGTTGAAGTGGTCGAAGGTGTTGAAGGCCTGATCCACGTATCTGAAATGTCATGGTCGACGCACTTGCGTTCCGCGCAGGACTTTGTAAAAGTCGGTGATGAATTGGATGCCGTCGTATTGACCTTAGATCGTGAAGATCGTAAAATGTCATTGGGTATCAAGCAACTGACACCGGATCCATGGACCGATATTACCTCTAAGTATCCTGTCGGATCTAAACATAAAGGTATCGTCCGCAATTTCACCAACTTTGGTGTCTTTGTAGAAATGGAAGAAGGTATCGACGGACTGATCTATATTTCAGATCTATCTTGGACCAAGAAAATCAAACATCCATCCGAATTCGTTAACGTTGGCGATACAATGGAAGTGGAAGTTCTCGAATTGGATGTCGAAGGCCGTAAATTGAGCATCGGGCACAAACAGGTGACCGAAAACCCGTGGGACAAATACGAAAAAGAGTTTGCCCTGGGTACCGTTCATAAAGCGACCATCGGTGATATGGTAGATAAAGGAGCGACCATCGATTTTAATGAAGACATTACGGCCTTTGTACCGCAACGTCACTTGGAGAAAGAAGATGGTAAAAAGCTTGGTAAAGGCGAAGAGGCCGAATTCAAGATTATTGAATTCAATAAAGACTTCAAACGCGTGGTTGCCAGTCACACCGCTATCTTTAAGGAAGAGGAAATTCGCAATGTAAAACAAGCTCAGAAGAAAGCTGCAGCAGCAGCCGACGAGGCCAAGCCTACCTTAGGTGACGCCAACGAGGCCCTACAGGCGTTGAAGAAGAAGATGGAAGGCAACGAATAGCAATTGACCTTTCTTTAGTATAAAAATCCCGTTCGCATTTTCATGTGAACGGGATTTTTTTGTTTTAAATGCTAAACACATGGGTATATAAAATTTAATCTGACGATTTAAATATCAAATCCCTAGATAGTAATTGAAACAGGGATAGGGGTTCTTGAAGCGCACGTTAAACAACTTACTGAAAAGCGAGTACAACTTCGCTAAATTGTCAAGGGACAAAATTTATAACTATCTTTAGAAATACCTGTCGATAAAATTATTATTTCAAAATATAGCGAGATGACAAAAAAAGCAGCACAGACCGCTTCATTTATGGTGCGGTTTACCCAAAAAATTTACGATGAAAGTGGGGAATCCAAAGTCCAATGGCGCGGGAATATCTCTCACGTACAAGGTGGAGAGGACTATAATTTTACCGATTTTAACGAGGCCGTATCCTTCATTCAAAAGCGACTGGCAGAACTAACTATAGAGGCGACCAACGATAAAACATCCGAAGAACAGGAAAACATTCTTACCAAGAGTTTTTCCCTCTTCAAAACGATGGCGGCTTCAGGTCCAAAAATTTTAAAGAATACACTCAAAGACCCTAGAAAACAGGTTGCCCATTTGCAAGATCAACTCAGTGAATATGGTGAAGATCTGTTCGAGAAGATGCCCATTGATCAATGGCGAAACGCATCGAAATCCGATTTCCATTCCATGCAGGGAACATTGACGGCGCTAACCGCTGCGGTAGGCGCGTTATCTAAAAAAGTAGATGCTTTAAGCGACTCGGTTGCATCAGTGAAAACAACCAAGAGCACAAAAACGCCTGTAAAAAAGACAATTGCCGCCAGCTCAGAAAAACCGGCCGCCAAGAAGACAGCGACTGGCGCAAAAACATCAGTCAAAAAGAAGACTGCCGCCAGTTCAAAAACAACCCCAACAAAGAAGTCGGCCGCTAGCGCAAATACACCTACGAAAAAGAAGTAGATACCGTGTTACGAACAGAACTTCAAATTCAACTGGCAGAATATAGAAGGTTTCAGCTTGAAGCTCCGATCAAGTTTCAGACCTTGGGGCAATTTGCGCTGTGGCGTGACGGTGAAAAAGTGAGCAGTAAAGATTGGGGTCGTGACAAAACCGTACAGCTTATTCAATATTTAATATCCTATAGAAACAAACATGCCCTGCACAAAGAGCATATCATGGACCATTTGTGGGAAGATGGCGATGACCGCGATTTTAAGGTGGCCCTTCATGGCATCAATAAGGTATTGGAACCAAATCGACCCTCAAGAACGGAAGCTAAATACGTCGAACGGCAAGGGGTCACCTATCAGTTGAACTTAGATTTGGTCTGGATAGATACCGATGCCATTGAGAAATATATCATGCTGGGGAACAAGGCTTTGGACTCTCTTTCGGATATTGCCCAAGAGGCATATGAAAATGCTATAAAGCTCTATCAGGGAGCCTATCTACCTAATCGCATCTACGAAGATTGGTCTTCGGAAGAACGCGAAAAAATAAAGATTCTTATTCTTGGCGCTCTCGTAAATTTAGCCGAGTTGGTCGTCATTGCCAACCCGATGGAAAGTGTGCGCCTTACGCAACAGGCCATTGCCATCGAACCTACTTGGGAAGATGCATACCGCATTCAAATGCAGGCCTATATTGCCAAGGGCAATAGACCCCAGGCGCTTAGGACCTATCAGAAATGCGCCGATATCTTGCAGGGTGAATACGGCATAGCCCCATTACCGGCAACGAAAAACCTGCTCAAGGAAATCGAGGCCATCGCCTGAGTTTGCATTTCTCGCAACAGTTTAGTATCATTTAAATTATTTTTCTTCTAAGTTTCCCGTATTCACAGGGACTTCCAGAACTATTTTAAATTTCCATATTTCAAATAGTTGTTTGCAACTCAACTGTAACTAGCGGATCGTATGTTTGCATCATAATATTCATAAAAACATTAATCCACATACAATTATGGCAACGAAAACAGTAAAACGAACAGGTATTGAAAAAGTAGCGGGCAGCTTCCTAGGTTTGGCTACGAAAACCAACGATTTTGCACTGAACACTACTGAAAAAGTATTCACTACCTCCTTTATGGTTGCTGGAAAATGTTTGGACACTACCTCGAAGGTGGTCAGAAAGGGTTTGGAGATTTCTGCAATACAACAAGACCTTGCGTTCGATGTTTTAAAGGGCGTAAAGAAAAAAATAGTAAAAAAGTAAGCACAATATCGGTTGCAACTCATCTGTAACCCACAACATGTATGTTTGCAACATAAATTAATACTAATAGTTTAAGATATATATCATGGCAACAAAGACAACATCAAAAAAAGGTACAAGTTTAAACAGTTCATTAGTGAATGCTACCAAAGCCGCGATTGACACTACAGTTCAAAACGGCGAAAAATGGCAGCAATTGACAAAAAGACTTATCAAAAAATCAGAGCCCATTCGCAAAACGCAAATGAATATGGTTTTTGATACGGCTACCGCTGTGAAAGGTCAAGTGAATTCCGGTAAGGAAAGAATGATCGATTTGGTCGGTTATGACAATGCCTTCGTCGAGAAAGCTGTAAAATTCGCTAAAAAGAATCCCGTTAGCAAAAAGGTTAGGGATGTCGCCGAAGACATTATGGAGAAAGTTTCCGAAAATCGCGTAGTAAAGCAAGTAGAGAAAACGACCGAGGATTTCAAGAAAAAGGGTAGTGCCAGATTCAATGAGGCCAAAAAGGATGTTTTAGTGCGAACCAAGAAGATTTTGAACAAAGGCGAAGATATGGTAGAGGATGCCCTGGAATCCGAAAAATCTGCGAAAACATCAAAAGCCAAGACTACGGCAAAAGCTAAAAAAGTGGCTCAAACGGTCACTAAAAAAACAACCAAAGTAGCCAAAAAGGCTGCTCCTAAAGTGGTAAAAGCCAAACCGGTCGCAAAAAAAGTGGTCGCCAAGAAAAAAACAGCTCCTAAGCCCGTAGTCGTAAAACCCGCAGCTAAGGTGGTGGTAGCGGATACCAAATCAGCCGCTGCCAAAAAAGTAGCTCCGGTAAAGAATATGGCGAAGGTCGCGGTAAAAGATGACTTGAAAATCATCTACGGCGTCGGACCTAAATTGGAATCGGTATTCAATAAGAACGGTATCGTTTCGTATGCTGACCTTGCGAAGGCGGATAGCACAAAAATCCAGAACATTCTAGAGGAAGCGGGTCCAACGTTCAAGAATGTGGATACGTCTGACTGGAAAAAGCAAGCTGAGGTTGGCGCTACCGAAGGTACCGAGGCTTTAGAAAAATGGGTGGCTCGTTACAGAACTGCATAATAATAGGATACTAATATTTAATATAAAATAAGATGCCAAATACAAAAACAATAAAAAAGTCAAATGGTATACTTTCTACTGTGATGGCTAAAACTAGCAAGATTGCAACAAACGCAAATGATTTTGCACTCGCGAATACCGAGAAAGTGATTACCGGTACTTTTGAAGTCACCGCGCAATGGCAAGAAGTCGCTGAAAAGGCACTGAAAGGTGGACTGAAATTAGCGGAGAACCAACAAGATCTAGTCTTCGATGTCTTGAATGAAATCAAAGGCCATGTGAAAACCGGGAAAAAGAAATTTTCAAAGTTGGTCGCATAATTTATAGTTATTATATTTTGGATTGCTAAACCGAGTTGAAATGCTAAGATTCAACTCGGTTTTTTTGCGTTATATACCTATACCAGTTGTAAATTCCCTATTTTTAGCTAGATACACGATAACCAAATTTTGTACGCCAAACAGGGGAAATGACCATCGATGATGTTGTAAGATTTAACCGTTTAGTAGTGTAATCAAATTATACTTTTTTAGATTTCAAATTGACTAAAAAAACGAAAATAACCGAAGAGTACCTCATTGACCGGTATATGGATGTCGTGGAACAATCACAGGGAAAGCCTGCCGACGTTTCCGACTTTGCGAAAGAAAACGGGTTCGAACCGGAAACGTTTTACGCGTTTTTTGAAAGTTTCGAACATCTTGACAAAGCTATATTCAAGATTTTTATCGACGTTTCAATCGCAACGCTAGCAGAAAGCACTGACTTCGCTACCTTCAGTAAAAAGGATAAACTGCTAAGTCTCTATTATACGCTGTTTGAAAATTTGAATTTGAACCGTGAGTTCGCTGTATTGATCATTAAAAGTTATGGGATAAGCCTAAACACACTTTCCCTCTTTAATGATTTGAAGGAAAGTTTCGTTGCTTTTATAGACTCACTTGAGTTGGAAACCTTAAAACTGAACGACACTCTAGAATCTATTCAGAAAAAATCGATACAGGAAGGGGCTTGGGTACAACTTTTGCTGACCATAAAGTTCTGGATGTCCGACGATTCCGAACAATCCCAAAAAACGGATATTTTTATTGAAAAGTCCATCAATACGAGTATGGAACTGTTGAACACCCAATCTTTGACCAATATTCTGGATTTGGGTAAATTTTTATATTCAGAAAAATTCAAGTCGAAAGACGCAACATGAAGACGGCAAAGAACATCCCGCTTTCTAAAATGCACCGCGCTTCGAAACTAGTACGGACAGGTGCAAAGGTAGGTGTGAACTATTTGAAGTATTATGGTGAGAAAATGGTGCATTCCGAAGCGGAGGCGAGAGAACACCTTGACCAAAATAATGCCAACGACATTTATGACAGCCTCAAGACCCTCAAGGGCAGTGCGCTGAAAATGGCGCAGATGATGAGCATGGAAAAGAAAATTATGCCAAAGGCGTTTGTGGAAAAGTTTTCACTTTCGCAGTTTTCGGTGCCCCCACTTTCGGCACCGTTGGTGCTGAAAACCTTTAAAAAGTCTTTCGGAAAATTTCCCGATCAGCTATTTGACAAGTTCAACGGCCAAGCGGTGAATGCGGCTAGTATCGGGCAAGTACATCAAGCGGAAAAGGGCGGTAAAAAATTGGCCGTAAAAATTCAATACCCGGGGGTTGCGAATAGCATTCAATCTGATTTGGCCATCGTGAAACCCATCGCCATGAAGATGTTCCGCATAAAAGGGGAGCATTCCGAGCAATACTTCGAGGAGTTGGAAAATAAACTCCTTGAGGAAACCGATTACCTCTTGGAAATGGCGCAGAGTCAAGAAATAAGAAAAGCGTGCGACCATATCCCGAATCTAAAATTTCCATGCTATTATCCAGAATTTTCATCCTCGGAAATTATTACGATGGATTGGATGCAGGGCATACACCTATCTGAATTTGTAGCCATAAATACCGATCAAGAAACCGCCAATCAATTGGGACAGACCCTTTGGGATTTCTATATGTACCAATTGCATGTATTGCGCAAAGTACACGCCGATCCGCATCCGGGCAATTTTTTAATTTCCGAAAACAAGGAAATAATCGCCATCGATTTCGGTTGTATGAAAGCCATACCGGAAGATTTCTATACGCCATATTTTGAATTGTTCAAAGCCGAGGTAATTAACAATCCGGATAGTTTTAAGAAAAATCTAAAAGCCCTAGAGGTCATAAGGGAGGATGATTCGGAAGAAGAGGAAGCGTTCTTCAATCAAATGTTTTATGAGGTATTGGAGTGGTTCACCAAACCCTTTCAAGAAGAAACCTTCGATTTTTCGGATGCCACTTTTTTTGATCGGATATCGGCATTCGGGGAGCAGTATATGAACCTATCGAACCTTAAAAATATGAACGGCAATAGGGGATCCAGACATATCATCTACATGAACAGGGCCTTCTTTGGCCTGTATAGTTTAATGTTCGACCTCAAGGCAAAAGACATAAAGATTAACAACTATACCACGCTTTTGAGCGCTAAATATCAATCAGGAACAAAACAAAAAATCGCTTAGGTCCATGGCTACAAAATTAGATTTAAAAGATATCGCCCAAGAAGTTTTCGATGGCAAATTCAAACAGATTTCAGGTTCTGACGCTGCTTTTTTGTACGCGGAATCCCCCAATAGCCCCATGCACGTCGCTACATTGAATATCGTGGAAGGCTCGTTGAATTTCAAGGATTTTAAGAAGATTGTTGCGTCCAAATTGCATCTTATGCCAAAATTCAGGCAACGTTTGTTGAACGTGCCCATGAATCTCGATTATCCGTATTGGGTCAATGACCCCAACTTTGATATCGACCTTCATCTCAATCGCCTTAAATTGCCGGACCCTTCGAACTGGGAAACGCTTCGAAGAATTACATCCTCCATATTCAGTGCCCCGCTAGATTTACGGCGTCCGCTTTGGTCCATCCATTTTATCGAAGGTATCAATGAAATCGCGCAGGTGCCCAAAGGTTCCGTAGCGATTGTAAGTAAAGTGCACCACGTCATGATCGATGGCAGCTCTGGGGTAGGGCTTATGGGAATCCTTTTTGATCAAGATGAAAAGGCCAAACCTATAGATAAAGCCAAAATCAAAAAATATGAACCGGATCCACTACCGGATGATATCAGCTTGCTTCTCAAAAGCGGTTACGGCTTTCTAAAAAATCCCTTTAAAATTCCAAGAACGGTCGCGGAAACGGCATTCGCATTCATTAAGAGCAAGGCCTCTAAAACGCTGAGCATCCAAAAAGAATTTGCGGCGGCGCGTTATCCGGTACCGATTACGATTTTTAACGGTACGATTTCGCCAAAGCGAACCTGGGGAACGGCTATATTGTCTTTTGACCGAGTGAATGCCTTACGGAAGACCACCGGGGGCAGTATCAATGATATCATTCTCGCTTTTTGCGCGGGTGCTATACGTCGGTATCTACAGGAAAGGGAGAAATTGCCTTTGCAGCCTTTGGTGGCAAATGTTCCCATTTCGATTCGCAGCGAGAACGACACCTCGCACAACAATCAAATCGCCAATATGATGATTCAATTGGCCACCCATATCGAAGACCCCCTGGAGCGTTTGGAGTATATTCAGGAGCAGACCATGCTGGGTAAGGCAAGGCATAAGACCATGGGAGCGAAGACACTCTCAAAAATGGCAGACGCCGTACCTTTCGGACTGGCAAATCTTGCTGCCGGACTCTATAGCAAATACAATATCAAAGACCTGCATCGACCTCCCTTCAACGTTACGATAACCAATGTACCCGGCCCGAGAAATTTATTGTATTTGAACGGTCATAAAGTCCTATCCATGTTCGGCCTGACACCGGTGGTCGACGGTTTTGGCTTGATTATAGCCGCGTTCAGTTACAACGGGGGCATCAGCATTACCACCACCTCCGACGCCAAAACCATGCCCGATGCCTATCTATTTTCTCGCTATATCAGGGAATCCGCCAACGAATTGGAGCAACTGATCTTGGCGCGGGAAAAGAAAAATGCCTCGGTCAAAAAGACCGCCAAGCAAAAAAGTGAGAGTACGGTATTTTTCAACGCACTTAAACGGTATTTAAAAAAGGAGCAGGAGCTTGCCAAAAAATACAAAGGTATCTATCATATCAGCGTAGACATGGGCGAGAGCAGCGAGTGCTGGGAAATCAATCTCTCCGAGGATCAGGCAACGGTCAAAAAAACCAAGCACTTAGACCCCGCGACGCTGATGGAAATTGAAGACGCGAACCTCTATGCGCTCTACAAGAAAAAACTCGTTTTCGATGAACTGAAAATACAGCAACGCCTTAAATTGACAGGTACGGTAAACCGCAAGAAAAAATTTAGCCAACTCATTACAGCCTTTTTGGCGCGATAAGCCATGCACTATAAAACCGACACTTTTACTGCCGCTGACGGCGAAATCATTTGCTACTACACGTGGGAGGCAATCTACCCTAACAAGTGTCGCGGCATTGTGCAAATTGCGCATGGCATCGGAGAACATGCCGGGCGTTACGATAGCATCGCACATCGGTTACAAAAAGAAGGATTTACGGTATATGCCAACGACCATCGGGCCCATGGGAAAACCGCTGAAATAAAAAGGCTATACGGTTTTTATGATGGTCAGGATTATTTTGAGGATGTTATTGCCGATATGCATTCGCTTTTCGAGATAATGAGAACCGAACACCCCAAAGCGAAGTTCGTTTTATTCGGACATAGTATGGGTTCTCTATTGAGCAGAAAGTACGTGCTTGAATACGGTGAAGAACTGGATGCCTTAATTTTATCCGGAACGGCCAATTTCATCAAGGGACTGGGACATTTCGGACTGGTAACCACCAAAGCGATAGGGATGCTCAGGGGCCGGGAAAGAGGCAACGAAACCCTAAGGGCTTTCTTCTTTGACGAGTTCAATAAAAAATTCAAGCCTAATCGCACCAAACTCGATTGGATCAGTAGTGATGAGGCCGCGGTCGATGCCTTTGAGGCAGATCCCTATCGTATCGAGAATTTTTCGATCGGTGTATTCAGCGATATTCTTTCCCATAGCCGATCGCTGAACAAGTCAAGTGCCTTTAAAAATACCCCGGACAAATTGCCGATCTTAATATTCTCCGGAGATAAAGATCCCGTAGGTGAAATGGGTGTAGGGGTAAGCAAGGTGGCCAAAAATTATAAAAAAAATGGAAATAAAGAGCTCACCTTTAATCTCTATGAAGGTGGCCGACACGAGATGTTGAACGAAAAAAATAGCAAAGAAGTAGAAGACGATATCATCAAGTGGGTTACCACTCAAATCCCCCAATCTTAATGCAAGATAATTTACCCATATACCGAACCTTTATAAAGCTGGTTACTGTTTTACTTACAGATAGCGGTCATTCCATCGAAACGGCCAAAAAGGTTTTGATCGAAAATTTCAGCAGTCATCCCGATGCGGATGCGCTGCTACTTATCATCTCGAAAACGCCTTCCAATGAAAATGACGACTTGGATTTTTTATTCAGCGAATGTATCCGGATCTGTGATGAATTAGGGCCAAGTCGTGAATACTTTACCCTACTGACCATTCTTGAAAAGGTCGTCTTCGGTTTGAGCGAAAAAGATGACGACCTGGCCAATCAGATGGCAGAGAATACCTTTATTAAATTCGAGCATGAAATAACCCTGATCAATCAGAAGATTCCCCAACCTCCCCTGTATAACATGTTTTTGGAAGGTCGATCTTTGGTAGAATGGACCTCTATATATTGTATCTATCCTTTTATACCCAAACGCATCAAAGGAAACGGAAGACCGGTTTTATTGATTCCTCCCTATCTGGGCGATGATTATTCCACATCATTTGTAAGGCGCTATCTAACCTCTTTAGGTTTTAAAACCTATAAATGGGACCAAGGCTTCAATATGGTCAAATCGCATTACATTCCCAGATTGGAAGAAAAATTAGACGATATTTATCAAATACACGGTGAAAAAGTGAGCATTGTGGGTTGGAGCGGTGGCGGTATATTTGCGAAAATCATGGCAAACCGCCATCCTAATCAGGTAGAACAAATCGTAACGATAGGCTCCCCGGTCTGGGGGGTCATGGATATGAAAACGCCGGTGTACGGCTTGCTGGAGTTTTTTAGGGGCAAATCCCTAAAAGAACGGAACAAACGCTTTTTAGAGGAGCTGGAACCCATACCGAACGTGCCGATTACATGTATTTACACCAAAACGGATGGCCTTTTGCCTTGGAAACATTGCATGGAGGCGGAGAGTTTTCGTAGCGATATAAAAAATATAGAGGTGTACGGCAGCCATTCCGGTATGGGCGCCAACGTGAGCGTTTTGCTGATTACGGCCAATGCCTTGAGTGCCAACATCAACGGGAAGACGATTCAAGATACCACAACGAATATCGAGCGTATCTTATATCCGTTCTATTGGAACAAGAAAAAAAGAGGTCTGTTTTTCTCGAATTAGCAACAAAGTCCACCAAACTACATGGAACATATCATCAAAGATCCGGAATTTCAGAAAATGCTTAAGCGCACCGCTAAATTGCATAAGCTAGATGTTGAGGATGCGCAAAAGGATGCCATAAAATACATCAAGGAACTCTACGCCGAACAGCATCCCCTTGCCAAAATACTTTCCGTCCGCAGTTTTGATTATATCCTGTCCAGAGCCTACAGTGAGAAAATAGATGTCAATCCAAAAGGCATCAAAAAATTGATGAACCTGATGCGAAAGCATTCGGTAGCTTTTATCCTAACGCATAAAACCTATCTCGATACCTTGGTGTTGATATCCACGTTGGCACGTTATGGAATGCCGGTACCCTATTCCTTCGGTGGTAAGAACCTGGCCTTTCCGGGAATGAAGCAGTTGGGCAACAATGCGGGCATCATCTTTATCCGGCGTAGTTTTAAGGATAATCCGATATACAAGGTAGCCTTACGGCATTATATTTCCACGATTATCGATAAGGGAGATCACCTGACCTGGAATATCGAAGGAACGCGTTCCCGTACCGGCAAAATATTACATCCGCAGATGGGCATCCTCAAGTATATTATGGATGCCGAAAAACAAAGCTCACGCGATATCAAGTATGTTCCGGTTTCCATCGTCTATGACCTTATTCCCGACGTTAAGGAAATGACGGAACAGGCAAAGGGCACTACCAAAAAATCGGAAAGCTTGGCCGAGGGCCTAAAATACATTCGCAGCCTATCTAACGATTACGGGCGTGCCGCAATCCGTTTCGGTGACCCCGTTGAAATAGATGAGACCCATAACGCTATCGTTCCGGAACTTGGGGAGGACAGTTACAAGCACAAAAACACCTTGCCGCTGTTTGCCTTTGAGCTCATCAACCAAATGTCGAAGATTACGCCCGTATCGACCACCTCTTTGGTCTGTAATGCCCTCTTGAACGATTTTGCCCTGACCAAAAAAGAAATCGAGTTCAAGGTGCAGAAGCTGATGGGCTATATCGGTAAAAAACAGGAAGAATCTTTGATGGACCGTGGCAACCCCATAGCCGTAAGTATTCAAAAAGCCTTGAATTTGCTGCAAGGGGCCAATATTATACAGAAGAGTAGGGCAGGTCAAAAAGCACAGTACAGCATCGTCTCCTCGGAATATCTACCGGCAACGTATTATGCCAATATGGCCGCCGGCCACTTATACCATTCCGCTTTTATCGAAATGGCCTTGGTGAAAATCAAGGACGATACCTCGCCAGATCGTATCGTGCATTTCTGGGAAGAGATCATGAACCTGCGCAATCTCTTTAAGTTCGAATTTTTCTATACCAACAAGGCGAAATTCAGTACCGAGATCGAGGAGGAACTGAAACGTTTCGATAAAAATTGGCGAAAGATTCTTACCGACCCGAAAGAGGATGTTTCCGAGATTCTTAAGAAACAAAATCTATTTATCTCAAGGGCCTTATTGCTGTCCTATTTGGAAGCGGATAAAGTGGTATGCCATACCTTGAACAATTGGGACGAAGACGATCCGTTTACGCAAGAGGAGTTTTTAGAACTCTGTATGTTCAAAGGAAAAGAATTGCACTGGCAAGGCCGTATCACCAGATTGGATAGTGTATCAAAACCTTTTCTAAGCAATGCCTTCCGTTTTGCCGAAAACGCCGGTCTTACGCTAAAAGACCAAAAAATCAACCTAAAAGGACTGGGGGGTTGGATGGACCAGCTGGAAGACCTTACGGAAAGGCTTGCCTATCTAAAGGAAATCGAAGTAAGACCGGGAATCAAGATTATGGAGCGTCTAGCAAGCCAAAATACGTTGGTGCCCGCAACGCAAGAACCCAAAAAGAAAAGAGTAGAACAGGAAGAGGAGGGCCCCCATATTGCCGCCTATTTTGATATGGACCGTACCTTGATCAATGATTTTTCGGCCAAAAGGTTTATGCGTTCGCGCTTGTTCAGCGGAGAAACCACTTCAAAGGAGTACCTTACTCAATTTATGACCGCCTTGATATTTTCGTTCGGCAACCGTGACTTTGAAATTTTGACCAAAATTGCTGCCATGGGAGTAAAGGGCATTCCGGAAAAAGTGTTTACCACTTTGGGCAACGAGGTTTTTGATGAATACTTGGCTTCCACGATTTATCCTGAATCGCGGGAATTGGTCAAAAAGCACTTGGAAAAAGGACATAAGGTAGTCATCATTTCAGCCGCCACTTCGTATCAGATAGCCCCCATAGCCAAGGAGTTAGGGATTACCGATGTGTACAGTACCCGCATGGAGGTGCGTAACGGAAAATTCACGGGAAAAATTTCCGAAATGTGTTGGGGGGAGGGCAAGTCAAGAGCTGCGCGGATGTTTGCAAAAGAGAATAACATAGACCTGTCCAAAAGTTTCTTCTATTCCGATAGTTTCGATGATTATCCGTTATTTAAAATTGTTGGGAGACCCGTGGCCACCAATCCCGATAACGCCTTATCCCAAGTCGCCTTTGAAAACGACTGGCCCATTTTGAGGTTTGAAGAACCTACCCAGAAGCCCGTGGTGAATAGTTTACGAACGGGACTCGCCATCGCCAGTATTTATCCCTCGGCGGTAAAAGGAGCACTGACCGGTTTATTGACCCTGAACCGACAAAAGGCGGCCAATACCACCTTTGCCAGTATCGGGGATTTGGGAACACGGTTAGCCGGACTGCAAATATCCGTAAAGGGAAATCACAACCTAAACGATATCCGGCCGGCGGTGTTCTGCTTCAACCATCAAAGCGCGGCCGATTTCTTTATCATCATGAAATTGTTGCGTAACGATTTTACCGGGGTTGCCAAAAAAGAATTGGAAAGAACGCCTATAGGTCCCATTTTCACCGCGTTAGGTGCTATTTATATCGACCGAAGCAACAAGGGCAAAGCCATCGAAGCCATGAAACCTGCCGTAGAAGCCCTGAAAAACGGTATTTCGGTAGCCATAGCGCCCGAAGGCACCCGAAGTGGAACCGCCGAATTGGGACCCTTCAAAAAAGGCGCTTTCCATTTGGCCATTCAAGCCGGGGTACCCATCATTCCCATCGTAATCAAAAATGCCTATAAGGCCATGCCTAAAGGCACGACGATACTCAGGCCGACCCATATTGAGGTAGTTGTCTTAGACCCCATAGAAACGGGACTGTGGAAATTGAACCATCTCGACCGTCATATTGAAAATGTGCGTAGTAGGTTCATAGCCGAATTGAACAGCTAAAGTGTTATTTTTAGAAAACTTGACTAACAATTCATTCAGATGCGATTAAATGTAGGATTATTAGGTGTTGGATCGTGGGGTACGACCGTAGGTTCCCTTACCGCTAGAAACGCAGATACGATACTCTGGGCGCGAAATGAAAAGACGGTAAACGAAATCAATGAACATCGCACCAATTCAAAATACTTGCCCGGAGCCCTTTTGAACAAAAATTTAAAAGCTTCTACCTCCATTGAAGAAACCATAAAAAATACCGACTTGATAATTATGGGAGTTCCAGCCCAAAATTTTAGGGAGGTATTGGAAATGGCAAAACCGTATATCAGACCGTGGATACCCATCGTAAGTTTGGCAAAAGGCCTGGAACTGGGCACCAAGAAAAGAATGACAGAGGTCATCTCGGAAATCATGCCGGGTCATCCGGTGGGGGTATTGACCGGCCCGAATTTGGCCAAGGAGATTCATAACGGTAAGGCGGCCGCTGCCGTCATTGCCATGGTCGATGAAATTATCGCTAAGAAACTGCAAGGGGTATTCAACTCCGGCCTCTTTCGCGTTTATACCAACAATGACGTGATTGGCTGCGAATTGGGGGGTGCACTAAAAAATATTATGGCAATCGCCACCGGAATGGGCGACGGCGCCAACGCGGGAGATAATACCCGTGCCGCGGTAATCACCAGAGGGCTTTCCGAACTGACACGATTAGGGATGGCCATGGGCGGTAGAAGGCGCACCTTCTCTGGTCTCGCCGGTATGGGGGATCTGGTCGCTACCTGTAGCAGTAACAAAAGTAGAAACCGCCACGTAGGTTTTCAGTTGGGGCAAGGCAAAAAACTCGAGCAGATCATTGCGGAAATGTCAGAGGTTGCAGA
>JBATUY010000566.1:0-9919 GCA_049671465.1 Pricia sp.
GGTTGGTGGTCTTTCAATATCGAATTTACGATAAATTTGGTTAGAGATGTCCGTGGCCTAAACTTAGACACGGCTTACATAGCAACGTATATACCTTATAGGTTATTGTAATGGGATATTTGTGGAAACCAAAAAATATGTATATTTGCACCACTGAAAGAATATCGCTAATATTCATGAGGGGACCTTATAGTCCTCTTTTTTATTGCCAATACTTTCGGACGCTTGAATCCCAAGGGCATTCGTACCCGTGAAAACTGGGCTTTTGCATTTTAGGATGTTTTCAAGAAAATGACAGGTATGTTCAAGAACGAGGTTAAATCACTGTTGGAAGCGGCCCTGAACGAGGATAAATCCTTATTTTTAATTGATTTTTCTGTTGCGGCGGACAATTCCATTAAAGTAGTTTTAGACGGCGACCAAGGGGTTACCTTAGAAGACTGTATAAAAGTTAGTAGGGCCATCGAGCACAATTTAGACCGCGACGTGTACGATTTTTCCCTCGAAGTGACTTCGGCAGGTGCGACGTCACCACTGACCATCCCTCGGCAATACCCGAAAAATATCGGTAGAAAGCTGAAGGTCAAGACAGAAACGAATACCTTTGAAGGCCAATTGACGGCCGCCAACGAAACCGGCATCGTTTTGGAATGGAAAGCGCGGGAGCCCAAACCCATAGGCAAGGGCAAAGTAACCGTTCAGAAAAAAGTGGAGGTCGATTACAGCGATATCGACGAAGCAAAAGTGATAGTAACAATTTAACGGTAAGACCATAATGGAAAATATTGCACTCATTGAATCTTTTTCGGAATTCAAGGACGATAAATATATCGACAGGGTAACGCTGATGGCGATCTTGGAGGATGTATTCCGAAACGCCCTTAAAAAGAAATTCGGTTCCGATGACAACTTCGATATCATTATCAATCCCGATAAGGGCGATTTGGAGATCTGGCGGAACCGCGTGGTCGTACCCGACGGCGAAGTCGAGGAACCCAATGAGGAAATTTCCCTTTCGGAAGCCCGCAAGATCGAGCCCGATTTTGAGGTAGGTGAAGATGTATCCGAAGAGGTAAAACTTATCAATTTGGGAAGAAGGGCGATATTGGCCCTGCGCCAAAACCTGATTTCAAAGATTCACGAGCACGACAATACCACCATATATAAGCACTTTAAAGAGCTTGAAGGCGAGATTTATACCGCCGAGGTACACCACATTCGCCACAAAGCGATCATTTTATTGGATGATGAGGGCAATGAGCTCATTCTTCCGAAAGACAGACAGATTCCCTCCGATTTTTTCCGCAAAGGGGATAATGTCCGTGGTATTATCGAAACGGTAGAATTGAAGGGTACCAAGCCGACGATTATCATGTCACGGGCTTCCCCTAAATTTTTGGAAGCTTTGTTCTTTCAAGAGATTCCTGAGGTATTCGATGGTCTGATAACGGTGAAAAAAGTTGTACGTATTCCGGGCGAAAAGGCCAAAGTGGCCGTTGACACCTACGATGACCGTATCGATCCCGTTGGTGCCTGCGTCGGAATGAAGGGTTCCCGGATTCACGGTATCGTACGCGAGCTGGGCAATGAAAATATCGACGTTATCAACTGGACGGCCAACCCGCAGCTGATGGTGACCCGTTCGTTGAGTCCGGCTAGAGTGACCAGCGTCAAACTGAACGACGAAGACATGACCGCCCAGGTTTACTTGCGGCCCGAAGAGGTGTCAAAGGCCATCGGCCGAGGGGGACACAACATTCGTTTGGCAGGTCAATTGACCGGATACGAAATCGACGTCTTCCGTGAAGGGGTCGAAGAAGACGTTGAGCTGACCGAATTCAGGGATGAAATCGATGCTTGGATCATCGAAGAGTTCAAGAAAATAGGTTTGGATACGGCGCGAAGTATTATCGAGCAAGATGTGAAGGATTTGGTAAAACGCACCGATCTCGAAGAGGAAACGGTGGCAGAAGTAGTGCGTATACTTAAGGAAGAATTGGAAGAATAGCTATGAACTGGCCTTGGGTTTTGGTATTTTAGCCAAACTCGTAGGGAGTTCTGTATATTAGCAGCGATTATACGAAATTTAGGAGAATAGTATTTATGGCAGACAGTGCAAAAATAAGGCTTAACAAAGTCCTCAAGGAGTTTAATATTTCTTTGGATAGGGCTGTGGATTTCTTGGCCAGTAAAGGACATGAAATCGAATCAAGGCCGACCACTAAGATTTCCGACGAGGTATACGGGGTGCTCCAAAACGAGTTTCAGACCGACAAGAGCAAGAAAGTGGCCTCTAAAGAAGTTGGCGAAGAAAAGCGAAAGGAGAAGGAAGCCCTGCGTCTTCAGTTAGAGCAGGAGCAAGAGGAAAGAAGGGCCGTACGTGAAAAACGTGCCGCTGCCTCCGCCGAAAAATCGATGGTCGGGAAAGTAGAGCTGGCCGGACCTAAAACGGTCGGCAAGATAGACCTTGACGCCAATAAAAAGGGAAAGGCCGCGCCTGTCGAAGCCAAAAAAGAAACGGCACCGGCCGAAGAAGCAAAGCCTCAGGTCGACGAAGCTGCGGCGCCCGTAGCCGAAGAAAAATCGGAAACCAAGGAAACCAAAGCCGAAGAAAAAGAAGTAGCCAAATCCCAACCGGTCTCCGAAGATAAACCCGCTGAAAAGTCTGAAGAAAAGAAATCGGATGCTGATTCCGAGGCCGAGGCCGAAAAGGATGACGATGTTCTAAAAACGAACTACAAAAAACTTTCAGGCCCTACGATAACCGCCAAAATCGATCTTTCACAGTTTAAAAAGACAAAGAAGAAGAAAGAGGAGTCTAAATCATCGGATGCAGGTGGCCGTAAAAAACGACGTCGCCGTATTATCAGTAAGCCCGGTGCTTCTGCGCCCGGTGCTAGAACCGCTAGAAAGGGAGGACGAAGAAATATCGCCGCCAAGGTAGAGCCTACCGAAGAAGACGTACAAAAGAAAATCGCCGAGACCCTCGAGAAACTACAGGGGAAATCCAAAAAAGGCAAAGGCGCAAAATATCGAAGGAGCAAACGTGACCAGCATCGCGAACAGACCGAAAAAGATTTCGAGGCAGCCGAACTTGAAAACAAGACCTTAAAAGTAACGGAGTTCGTTACCGCCGGGGAAATTGCGACCATGATGGACGTGTCTACCACCGAAATTATTTCGGCCTGTATGTCATTGGGCATCATGGTGACCATGAACCAACGTTTAGATGCGGAAACACTTTCTATTGTAGCCGATGAATTCGGGTACGAGGTAGAGTTCGTAACTGCCGACCTCGAAGAATCCATCAAACTGGTCGAAGACGCCGAGGAGGATGTGAAACCCCGTGCACCTATCGTTACGGTGATGGGCCATGTCGATCACGGTAAGACCTCTTTGCTCGATTACGTTCGTGAGGCCAATGTCATCGCCGGTGAGAGCGGGGGAATTACCCAGCATATCGGTGCCTATGGCGTTACCCTGAAAGACGGACAAAAAATAACATTCCTCGATACACCGGGTCACGAAGCCTTTACCGCGATGCGGGCAAGGGGTGCCCAGGTTACCGATATCGCGGTCATCGTGATTGCGGCAGATGACGACATCATGCCACAGACCAAAGAGGCGATCAGCCACGCCCAAGCGGCCAGCGTTCCAATCGTATTCGCCATCAATAAAATCGATAGACAGGCGGCCAATCCTGATAGGATTAAAGAAGGTCTTTCTCAAATGAACCTACTGGTAGAAGATTGGGGCGGTAAAATCCAATCACAGGATATTTCCGCGAAAACCGGCGAAGGTGTTGCCGAACTGCTCGAAAAAGTACTGCTGGAAGCCGAACTTCTAGAATTGAAGGCGAATCCCGATAAAATTGCGAACGGAACCGTGGTAGAAGCGTTTTTGGACAAAGGCCGTGGCTATGTATCCACCATTCTTGTCCAAGGAGGTACGCTTAACATTGGCGACTACGTCTTGGCTGGTACCCACAGCGGTAAAGTCAAGGCCATGCAAGACGAACGTGGAAACGAGATTCGCACCGCAGGCCCGGCCACGCCCATTTCCATTTTAGGACTGGATGGCGCCCCGCAGGCGGGAGATAAATTTAACGTGTTGGAAGACGAACGCGAGGCGAAACAAATCGCTACCAAACGCTCGCAGCTGCAACGCGAACAATCCGTACGTACCCAACGCCATATCACCTTGGATGAAATCGGAAGACGAATCGCACTTGGGGACTTTAAAGAACTCAATATTATCCTAAAAGGTGACGTTGACGGTTCCGTAGAGGCCTTGACCGATTCCTTCCAAAAATTATCCACGGAAGAAATACAGGTAAATATCATCCATAAAGGCGTAGGTGCGATTACAGAATCAGACGTATTGTTGGCGTCCGCGTCCGACGCTATCATCATCGGCTTTAACGTAAGACCGATGGGCAATGCCAGGGATGTCGCCGAGAAAGAGGAAATCGACATCCGTATGTATTCCATTATCTACGATGCCATCAACGATTTGAAGGATGCTATGGAAGGCATGCTCTCCCCGGAAATCAAGGAAGAGATTACCGGAACAGCGGAGATTCGAGAGACCTTTAAAATATCAAAGGTCGGTACGATTGCAGGATGTATGGTGACCAGCGGAAAAATCTTCCGCAACTCGAACATTCGATTGATCCGTGACGGCGTAGTCGTGCATACCGGAAGCTTATCTTCGTTGAAACGTTTCAAAGATGATGCGAAAGAAGTGGCCAAAGGCTATGATTGTGGACTACAAATCAAAAACTACAACGACATCGAAGTAGAGGATATCGTGGAAGCTTTCCAGGAAGTGGCCGTTAAGAAGAAGTTGAAATCTAAATAGCAAAACGCACGGACAACATAATAAAGTAACGTATTTCAAAAAAAATCGACCTTATCGGGTCGATTTTTTTATTTGCTATTTTCTGGTTAGGACGGATTCGCTTTAGCTTTTGAGCGAACTTATTTCTTGGGCTGCAGTAGCATCGCATCGGGATATTTCTGTCGAACTTCCCTGAATTTTCGTTCAGCGTCGAGCTTGTTCTTAAAACGGCCTACCCTTACGCGATAGGTCGGCGAATCAAAATCGATATTCGAGCTTAGGGCAGGAAAATCTTGCTCGACTTTCAGTTTTATTTCCTGCGCTTTCGCATAATCGCCGAAGCCGACCTGAATGCGATAATAGGCGGCACTTTCATTGGCCGTTTTGTAAATGGCCAACAAATCGGTGATTTTTTGGTCTTGTTCAATGTTAATCTTTCCCTGCTGTGAATGGGCGTAAACAAAAGAAACAAGGGAGAGGCTAAGGCAGATAAGTCTTTTCATCACGTACAATTTGATAGTCATAACATTAGGGTACAAAAGTAATTTTTTAAAGATCAAACAAAACGAAATCCGATTATTTAGAACTATTATAAATTAGGGATTATCAATCCGCCATCATTTATCAAACAAAGTCTATGTCGTATTTTTGCTATCGATTTTAGCACATGTTTAACGAAGCGCAATAGCCCTATTCAGCGATTGCCGTGCCAGAAATCAAATAGAAATAAATTCCCTATGAAAAAGACTCCTTGCCGCAATCGCATTTCTAAGGTTTTGAGTGTAAGCTTATTTATTTTCCTACTCTTTTCTTCACCGATTTTCGCACAAGAAGAGGTCGTTTCCGACGAGGCGGCTACCGAAGCTGCCAATACGGAGCAAGCTGCGAACGTTGCAGAGGTCGAGGCAGCCGATGTCGATGGCGATCCTGTGGCCGGAAAACAGATATTCAATCAGAACTGTGCGGCTTGCCACGCCCTGAACCGTAAAATGACCGGACCGGCCCTCGCCAATGTTGAAACCCGTTTACAGGAAGAGGAAGGTCTCGGAAGGGAGTGGCTCTATAAATGGATTAAAAATAGTGCAGGGCTCATAGCGT
The DNA here is from genome assembly GCA_049671465.1 of Pricia sp. Lineage (GTDB taxonomy): Bacteria > Bacteroidota > Bacteroidia > Flavobacteriales > Flavobacteriaceae > Pricia. The sequence continues at coordinate 5,938 of JBATUY010000566.1, forward strand.
CCGGAGATGCTTATGCCAATGAAGTCTACAACGAGTATAACCAGGCGGCAATGCAAGCATTTCCGACGCTGTCGAACGAAGATATCGACAACGTACTGGCCTATACGGCGGCTCCACCAAAGGAGCCGGCAGCTGCAGATGCGGCCGCTGCAGCACCTGGTGCCGTCGCGGCTACCGGAGGGGTATCCAACGAAATTATCTTGGGCGCCCTAATCCTGATTTTTGCCCTGTTGGTAGCGATGCTCTTTTTGGTGAGCAGTACTTTGAAGAAAATAGCGCTCGCCAATGGTGTTGCCGACGAAAAAGAGAAATCCGAAAAACGCACCCCAATTTGGAAGGCTTTTGCCCAAAACCAATTCTTGGTCCTGGTCTCCGTTGTCCTTTTACTTTTGGGCGGTGCCTACTATGCCTACGGATGGATGATGCAAATAGGTGTCGATCAAGGCTATGCGCCGATTCAACCGATCCATTATTCCCACCGCATCCATGCCGGTGAAAACAAGATTGAATGTAAGTACTGCCACTCCTCGGCGCGGGTATCCAAACATTCCGGCATTCCTTCATTGAACGTTTGTATGAACTGTCATAAATCTATCTACGAGGTTTCCGAAGAGACTTTGGCGGAAGGTAAACAAGAGTATGGCGTTGACTACAACAAGGAAATCAAAAAACTCTATGCAGCGGTAGGTTGGGACGAAGAGAACCAAAAGTATACCGGCGAAAGTCAGCCGGTGGAGTGGATCAGAATTCACAATCTGCCCGATTTCGCCTATTTCAACCACTCCCAACACCATATCGTAGGCGGTATCCAATGTCAGGAATGTCACGGCCCCGTCGAGGAGATGGAAATCATGTACCAATACTCTTCATTGACCATGGGCTGGTGTATCAACTGTCACCGAGAGACCAATGTGAAAATCGAGGGCAACGCCTATTACGAGAAAATTCATGAAGAGCTTCAAAAGAAATACGGGGTAGAGACCTTTACCGCTGCCCAAATGGGAGGTATCGAATGTGGCAAATGTCACTATTAACTATCGTTCCTAAAGTATCCATTAGTGTGAAGTAGCGTCGAAAATTCGTCGCGAGTTAGAAAATTGCAAATAGAATATATGGCATCCTATAAAAAATATTGGAAGAGCGAGGCAGAATTAAACCCGAACGATTCCATGGTCGAGGCCCTCAAACAAAATGAATTTACGGAAGCTATTCCGGTAGATGACTTTTTAGGGGATAAGGAAAACCTTTCGGACACCTCTACCAATCGAAGGGACTTCTTGAAATATGTCGGTTTCAGTACCGCCGCCGCAGCTATGGCCGCTTGCGAGGGGCCGGTCATCAAATCCATTCCCTATGTGGTACAGCCGGAGAACATCGTTCCCGGGGTGGCCAATTACTTTGCCACGACCATTGCCAACGGCTTTGATTTCTCAAGCATCCTTATAAAAACACGCGAAGGCCGACCTATTAAAGTCGAGAACAACACGGAAGCCAAAGTGGGCGCCAGTGCCAATGCACGGGTTCACGCTTCGGTATTATCTCTATATGACAGCACCCGACTGCAAGGTCCTTTGGCCAACGGCGAACCTATCGAATGGAGCGCCCTCGATGCCGCCGTCAAGTCGAAATTGGGAAGTCTTGGCAATTCAGGACAACAGGTCGCCGTTTTGACCCAAACCTACGCAAGTCCGTCTACCCAACGTTTGATGGGTGACTTAAAGGCAGCGTATGGAAATGTCAACCACGTTACTTACGATGCCATTTCCGAAGATGCGGCACTTACTGCTTACGAAGGCAAATATGGCGAACGCGCCCTAGCGGATTACAACTTCGAGGAAGCCGAACTCATCGTGTCTTTCGGGGCCGATTTTCTAGGCGATTGGCAAGGAGGCGGTTACGATTCCGGTTACGCCAAAGGACGCATACCCAAAGAGGGAAAAATGTCCAGACACATACAGTTTGAGGCCAACATGTCTTTATCGGGCGCAAACGCCGATAAACGTGTACCGCTGACACCCATGCTGCAAAAGGTAGCTTTGGCGCAACTCTACGCAAAACTGAACGGCACCAATGTCGGTGGAGAGCTTGATGAAAACGTACAGCGCACCATAGACAACGTCGCCAATCAAATACGACAGAATAAAAGCGGCGCCGTCGTAGTAACGGGACTTGATGATGTGAACGCCCAGACTGTGGTCTTGGCCATCAACGAAATGTTGGCGAGCAAGGCGTTCGACCCTGCAGCGCCGCGCTACGTGAGACAAGGAAATGCCACGGCCGTAAATACCTTGATTTCCGATATGAAGGCCGGTAAGGTAGGGGCCTTGATCATGGACGGGGTCAACCCGATGTACACCCTGCCGAATGCCGCCGATTTTAAGGAAGGTATCGAAAAGGTCGGCCTTTCGGTCGTATTTTCTACCAACTGGAACGAAACCACCGAAGTGGCACAGTACACCGCGGCATCCAATCATTATCTAGAATCTTGGGGGGACGTCGAAATTAAAAAAGGACATTTCAGCCTGATGCAGCCCACCATCCGTGAGCTCTTCGATACCCGTCAATTTCAGTCCGCCGTTTTAAACTGGTTGGGCAAGGGTACCAGTTACTACGATTATATCAAAGAAACCTGGACATCATCCATTTTAAAAGGAAGCGATTGGAACAGGGCCCTGCACGATGGTGTTTATCCCTATTCGGAAGATACGGGAGCTATCATGGCGCCCATCCTTTCGACCATGACCGGCGACCTAAAAGAAAATCTTGAAATTCCACAGGTCGATGCCATCGACACCGAAACCGCAGACCCGGAGAATACGGTAGCCGAGGTAGCGGCATCCCAAGAAGACAAAGAACAAACGGATGCTTCCGTTCGACCGGAAACCGTTTCCAGCACTATTCCGATCGCAACAGCCGTCAATAGTTTGACCAATGCCACGAGCGGTGGGGGTATGGAATTGGTGCTCTATTCGAAAACGGGCATGGGCGACGGACAACAGGCCAACAACCCTTGGCTACAAGAATTTCCCGATCCGATTACCCGGGTTTCATGGGACAATTACGTAACAGTTTCCAAAGCCGATGCCGAACGATTGGGCCTTGAGAACAATCACGTAGCCAATGGCGGATTAGATGGTAGCTACGCCAACATCACCGTCAACGGAACAACCGTTAAAAATGTACCGGTCATCATTCAGCCTGGGCAGGCGAACGGCTCTATGGGCCTATCCTTCGGCTACGGCAAGAAAGTCGGTATGAAGAGCGAAATGCAGACCGGTGTGAATGCCTATCTGCTCTACGAAAACTTTAAAAGCACACAATCCGCCACCATCGAAAAAGCGGCCGGAAACCATGAATTTGCGTGTATTCAACTGCATAAAACGTTAATGGGCCGTAACGATATCATCAAAGAAACAACTTTGGAGATATTCAATACAAAAGACCACGGGGATTGGAACCACATTCCCCAAGTATCGCTAGATCATCAAGAGGTACCTGCCACCTCGGTAGACCTTTGGGACAGTTTCGACCGTTCCATCGGCCATCATTTCAACATGTCTATCGACCTGAACGCCTGTACCGGCTGTGGTGCCTGTGTCATTGCCTGCCACGCCGAGAACAATGTACCTGTGGTCGGTAAGCAAGAGGTTCGCAGAAGTAGGGATATGCACTGGTTGCGTATCGACAGATACTATTCATCGGAAGATACTTTCGAGGACGATATTACCAAAAAAGAAAATATGGACGGCCTCTTTGGTGATAACGGCTCCTTGGGCGGTTTCGGCGAATTGGAAGATCCGGCCAGCAATCCGCAAGTCGTATTTCAGCCTGTCATGTGCCAGCACTGTAATCACGCGCCCTGCGAAACGGTTTGTCCCGTTGCGGCAACCTCGCACAGTCGTCAAGGCCAAAATCAAATGGCGTATAACCGTTGCGTAGGTACGCGATACTGCGCCAACAACTGCCCTTATAAAGTACGTCG
>JBATUY010000567.1:0-21275 GCA_049671465.1 Pricia sp.
AACGCCTTTGCCGTAAGCGACTCTACCAATTTGAAAATGTACAAGAATGCCTCTCTGAAGTTGGAGGGTACCACCGGAGCGTTCACCATTGATCTCTTGGAAAATTCCGCGCTTAAAAGCAAGGGACTGGAAGCTGAAGAGGTATTTGTGAATCTGCAAGGTTCCTCTTCTGCGGAGATCAACGTAAGCTCGGCCATCGAGCTAACGTCAAGTGGTTCTTCAAAAACCTATGTGTACGGCGACGGTAAAATTGAGATTATCGAATTTTTAGATACATCGGAACTGCACAAGGAGAAGTAATTTGGGGGGCATTTAGCAATCTAAGTGGCGATGACATACTGTATCCCGAACGCAATTTCATAACGCACAACGTTATTTTGGTGGGTAACCGACTTTTTTGTTTATAAATCTTGCCATGGCGAGATCTATTTTTGAATTCTATATAATAGTAATTCCTCAATATCATTTGGAAGTGTAGTGGTTCCAGTCAATTCTAAACCAAGTTTCCTCAAAAGTTTTTGTGAGGAAAGGTTGTTTTTTGCTGTGATGGCCATAATTGCCTCAATACCGAATTCGTTAAATGCTACTTGTTTTATTTTATCTGCCGCTTCAAACGCAAATCCTTTTTTCTCATAATCAGGTAAAAAGGCAAAACCAATATCGATCCCGTCTATCCCATCCCTATCATATAATCCACAGGTCCCTATTTTCACTTGATTACTTCTTTTGATGAGCGTATAGTTTCCAAAACCGAGCCTATCGAATTGAGGTCGTATTTTTTTTTGAAATATAATCCTTGGCAAGTTCAACGGAGGTGATATTCCTATCTCCTATATTTTCAATCCACTTGGGAGTATTCAGCAACTCAAATATAAATGCTGCGTCTTCTTCCGAAGTGGGTCTTATGGTCAGTCTTTCGGTGGTAAAGGTCAGATAGGGCCTCATTGCGCGAGTTCTTCCGAAAAGGATGGTGCCTTCTTTGAACTCAAACTTTCGTTCGCGATCGGAGCCGTCATCAAATGCTCCGGTATGCCAAATCCATCAACGAGGACTCCAATATGGGGTCGTAGTTCCGTACAGAGCCGTTCCACCCGTTGACGAATGGCCTTCGATTTTGTACTTCCCAAGTACCCTTGTTCCAAGTACCATTCGGCGTCTTTTCGGATTTCGTGTAGGGCGTAGAGCGCTCCTATTTTTTCGAAGAGCCCTTTGTTTTTACCCTCCGGCAGTTTTTTCGTGAAATCGGCAAAGGTTTGATAGGCCAGTTCGACACTGTAGGCTTTTCCCAAGGCCAACAAATGGGTCTGTACTTTTAAGAAAGCTTGGTACGAGGGCATTCCCTGTTTGATATAGTCCCGAATTCGCATGGCCAAGGTGTAGGTCAGACGCCGGGTGCGATACTCAAAGGCGTGTTTGTGGAATTTTGGATTATAGAGATGCTCCGCGTCTACCTTATTGCTGTATCGCGGGTCGGCGGTAGTCAATTTGTCGCTGATTTGTATCCCCAATATTTTAAGGACCGAGGCAAAACCGGCACTGTTGAATTCTGATTTGAAATCTGAAAGAACGCCTTTGGCCGCCAGAAGGCTTAGTACGGTATTGTCGCCTTCGAACGTGGTAAAAATATCGACATCGCCCCTAAGGTCGGCGATACGGTTCTCTAAAAGATACCCCTTACCGCCGCAAGCTTCCCGACATTCTTGAATGGTGGTATTTGCGTACCAGGTGATGATAGCCTTTAGACCGGCCACTTGGGTCTCGACCACCCGCTTATCGGGCTGTGATTCGTCACAGTAAGTCTCCATCAGATGGTCTAAAGCGACATGATAGACGTAGGCGCTTGCCACCAATGGCGTCATCCGTAATTGATGGGTAGGATAATCCATCAAAAGGTCTTCTTGAATCTTGACACTGTCGTTGAATTGGCGTCTTTTCAACGAATGTTTGATGGCGACCGATAGGGCAAATTTCGCTCCGCCCAATCCCGCGCGGGCTACGCATATACGGCCACCGACCAAGGTGCCCAACATGGTAAAAAAACGTTTATTGGGATTTTTGATATCGGAACGGTAGCTGCCGTCATCGGTGATATCGCCATATTTGTTGAGTAGGTTTTCGCGGGGCACGCTAACTTGGTCGAACCATATTTTTCCGTTGTCGACACCGTTCAATCCTAATTTATAGCCATTGTCCTCGATCCGTACGCCGGGCAATAGTTCATGTGCGTTGTTTCTGATCGGCACCAAGATAGCGTGTACGCCCTCGTTTTTTCCATTGACGATCAGTTGGGCGAATACAGAGGCCATTTGAGAGTGCATGGCGTTGCCGATATATTCCTTATTATCATTTTTCCCGGGGGTGTGAATGACAATGCTATCATTTTCCTTGTCATAGGTGGCGGTGGTCTTTATGCCGCGCACGTTCGAGCCGTGGCCGGTTTCCGTCATGGCAAAGCATCCCAATAATGTTGCCGTTCCGGCATCCCGTAGATATTGGTCGTGGTGTTTTTGGGTGCCCAGTTTTTGAATGCTGCCGCCAAAAAGTCCGAATTGCACCCCAAATTTTATGGTCAGGCTACCATCCACATACATCATATTCTCGAAAATATGGGCATAGCCTTCCATGTTATCCTGCCCCCCGACCGCTTTCGGATAGGCGGTAACGCCATAACCATCGTCCGCCAAATGCTTGACCTGATCCAATACGCGTTCACGAAATTCTTCTTTGTTCCGATGCACATCCCAATTAAAAATCGGGTCATTCAAAGCCGACCGGAATCCATCGACCAAGTCGGCGTGTTTTCCCTTTAAGATTTTATCGATTTCAGTGGCATCGTAGTATCCTGAAGTAGTGTTATGCTCAACTTCGACGTCAAAAAGATGGTTATAGTGGTTCGGCTGTATGCCCAGATTGACCTCGATATGCTTTAGCTGTTCGTTGATCGGAGCCGCCTCGTGATAATGGGCCACCAAATTCTGGCTTAGGGTAGAAAGGGGATAAATGTCGCTTTCGACCAATTTTACGGGGGTGTTGGCGATGGTCTGCTTCCATGCTTTAAGCGTCGCGTTTTGCGGTGGATGTTCGGGAATCAACCAAGATCGCAGCAGCTTCCGGTTTTCTGCGTCGAGCGTTTCATCTTTATCGATGGCACGTTCGACCACATTGATTTCGGAAACGGTAATCAGGTTATCCGACCAGATTACATAAAAAAATGGGATATATTGCAGAACTTCGGTGGAATAGGATTTCTTTTTCATAATATGAAATTACGAATTTATCGGCAATAAACACTCTAGATTATAGGTGTTGGATGTACGCCCATCTAGACCCTTTTTGGTTATCTTTGTGACATCATGAACGAATATTTAGATCCGACCGACGAAAATCTATCCGACACCGACCTTGATATAGAAAGGGCGTTGAGGCCTATCAGCTTCGATGATTTTACGGGACAGGCGCAGGTCTTGGAAAACCTTAAAATTTTCGTTGAAGCGGCCAATCGTAGGGGCGAGGCCTTGGATCATACCCTGTTTCATGGTCCTCCGGGCTTGGGAAAGACGACCCTAGCCCATATTTTGGCCAATGAACTCGGTGTGGGTATCAAGATTACCTCGGGCCCAGTGCTCGATAAACCCGGTGACCTGGCCGGATTGCTCACCAATCTGAGCGAACGTGACGTACTTTTTATCGATGAGATTCACCGGTTGAGTCCCATAGTAGAGGAATATCTCTATTCCGCCATGGAAGATTATCGCATCGATATCATGATCGAGACCGGACCCAACGCGCGCTCGGTGCAGATCAATCTGAGTCCGTTTACGCTTATCGGGGCCACCACCCGATCCGGATTGCTGACCGCCCCCATGCGCGCCCGCTTCGGCATCACCAGCCGATTGGAGTATTATGATACCGAACTGCTCTCGACCATCGTTCAGCGCAGCGCCGAAATTCTTCAGGTGCCTATAAACAATGAAGCATCTATAGAGATTGCCGGTCGCAGCCGGGGAACGCCGCGTATCTGCAATGCGCTTTTGCGCAGGGTTCGTGATTTTGCCCAGATCAAGGGCAACGGCAGTATCGATATGGACATAGCGCGATTCAGTTTAAAGGCCCTGAACGTCGACGCTTATGGACTTGATGAGATGGATAATAAAATATTGACTACGATTATCGACAAGTTTAAAGGAGGCCCAGTAGGGCTGACGACCTTAGCCACGGCGGTTTCCGAAAGTTCCGAGACTATTGAAGAAGTGTACGAACCCTTTTTGATCCAACAGGGATTTATTATGCGAACACCAAGAGGCCGGGAGGTTACGGAATTGGCGTATACCCATTTGGGACGGATAAAGGGCGGATTGCAGCCGGGGTTGTTCTAAGGGAGCATTTTTGGCTTTTCAATGCCGTGGGCTATTCTATCATGGCAAATGAAATCTTGTTCAAAGCGAATCACTATCTTTGGTAAATAGCGTTTTGCCCATGGAAGCATTTAAAAAATACATCTCGTTAAACCCCGAAATCCGATTTGGAAAACCTTGTATTAAGGGAACACGAATCACAGTTTCTGACATCCTACAATGGCTCGCATCGGGTATGACATACGAGGAAATCATGGAGGATTTTCCTTCAATCGAAAAAGAGCATATTCAGGCCGCGTTGCACTTTGCTGTACATCGTGAAGAGATGATCAAATCGATTACGCCATGAAGCTACTTCTTGATGCCAACGTTTCTTGGCGCTTGACAAAACATCTTCATAACTTTTGTGAGAAAATCCAACACGTGGACCAAACGGAATTACAGCAGCCTGCCAAGGATATAGAAATATGGACTTATGCGAAACGGAACGGATACATTATTTTGACCAATGATGAAGATTTTCTGAATCTAGTATTGAAAAGAGGATTTCCTCCAAAAATTGTGTTGTTAAGAACGGGCAACCAGTCAACGCGAGAGGTAGCTGATTTGATAGAAAAGCACAAAGATCAAATAAGTAAACTTGAGACTACCGACCACCTCGGTATATTGGAGATTTTTTGATCTTACCGTTTTTTAATTCCATTTGAAATTTAATAGCACTCTTATGCAGATGATGACAGAAAGCAAAACGAATCATAAATTGGCGTCGGCTTCAAAAAAAGAACCCCTACCATCGGTACCCCAGCTCGAGGTATTAAAGAGCCAAAACGCGATTTTGCGGAACCCTCTCCCATTTCACCATGACAATTTCGAAAAGCTGGGCCATACCTTTATGGTCAAATTGGGACCGGGCTACAAGATTATTTTCACAAGAGATCCGGATAGCATAAAGTACATCCTCCAAAAAAACCATAAAAACTATCAAAAATCACCGCTACAGACCAAAGACTTAGGTAAATATATTGGCCAAGGGCTGCTTACCTCGAACGGTGAGCATTGGCGGAAGCACCGCAGAATGGTGCAGCCCGCCTTCCATAAAAAGAAACTGGTAGGTTTGCTAGATGCCATGTGGTCTGCCGTGCACGATGAAATAGATCGTATCGATGCCAGTAAGGAGCAAAACGTTTTGCCTATTATGGGCGACCTCGCCTTTCAGGTCGTGGCACGGGCCCTGTTCAGTGCGGAGGATATTCGCGAACGGATGCAGAAATTACAGCGAATCACCATACTGAACCAAAAAATGCTCATTCGGGAAATGCGGCGCCCCTACCTCAAATGGTGGTTTCAGCTTGATGGAAGCGTCAAAAGACATCTTGAATTATCCAAGGATGCCCAAAATATTCTGGATGGAATCGTTGAAGAACGTTTGGACAGCGGCGAGGAGAAAGACGACTTGCTCGATATGCTGTTACAGGCCCGTTACGAGGATGGTTCCGCCATGTCACGCAAACAATTGCTCGATGAGCTTTTGATATTGTTCACCGCTGGCCATGAGACTACGGCAAACGCCTTAAGCTTTACGCTGTACCTGTTGGCCAAACATCCTGAAATTCAGGAAGAGGTATTTCAAGAGACGGAGAAAGTGGATTTTGAGAATGGCGACCAAATGCAAAATCTGTCCCTTTTGACCTTTACGCAGCAATGTATCGAAGAGGCCATGCGTTTGTATCCGCCGGTGTATATCATTGACCGAGTCAGTATAGCTAAGGATGTCGTTGACGATCGGGAAATCAAAAAACGAACGACATGGCTGCTGTCGATGTACGAACTGCACCGCTCCGAGCATTGGGAAAACCCCGATGAATTTAGGCCAGAACGCTTTGCGGCCGAGGTCAAGAAAAACCATTCCGATTATTATTATCCCTTTGGAGCCGGACCGCGCATGTGCGTCGGGAACAATTTTGCCATGTACGAAATGATTATGGCGGTCGCGGGAATCTTGAAAAAGTACAGGCTTACCACCGATATGGGCGAAGTGGTGCTCGATCCTTTAGTGTCTTTGAGGCCCAAAGAGGTGTTGTTGCGGTTTTTGGAACGCTAACGGCTTAGGGAACGCGCTGTAACCAAAACAAGAAATTGAAACGACACTTTGAACAATCGACAAAAAAATACGGATTTGATAAAGACCGAAGCCAAGCGCCTCGGTTTTTTGTCATGCGGTGTATCCAAGGCGGATTTTTTGGAAGCCGAGGCCCCACGACTCGAAACTTGGCTCAACAAGAACATGAACGGCGAGATGGGATATATGGAAAACCATTTTGACAAGCGCTTAGATCCGAGGTTGTTGGTCGATGGCGCTAAATCGGTTATTTCCCTACTTTTGAACTATTTCCCCGAAGAAACACAAAGGGATGATACGTACAAGATATCCAAATACGCTTACGGGCATGATTACCATCATGTCATCAAGAATAAATTACGGAAGCTTCAAGAATTCATATCCGAAGAAATCGGTGAGGTGGGTGGCAGGGCCTTTGTCGATTCCGCCCCGGTTCTCGACAAAGCTTGGGCCGCCAAAAGTGGACTCGGTTGGATCGGTAAGCATAGTAACCTGCTGACACAGCAAGTAGGCTCGTTCTATTTTATCGCCGAGCTTATCGTGGATCTTGATCTGGAATACGACGTTATGGTAACCGACCATTGCGGTACCTGCACGGCCTGTATCGATGCCTGTCCCACCCAAGCGATTACGGAACCGTACGTGGTCGACGGCAGTAAATGCATATCTTACTTTACCATTGAACTGAAAAATGAGATTCCCACTGAATTTCACGGACAATTCGATGATTGGGCCTTCGGTTGCGACATTTGCCAAGACGTATGCCCTTGGAACCGTTTTTCGAAACCGCATGCCGAACCGCTTTTCAATCCCCACCCCGAAATGCTGGACATGACCAAAAAAGATTGGGAAGAGATGACCGAAGATGTTTTCAGAAAAGTATTTCAAAAGTCGGCGGTCAACCGGACCAAGTTTTCGGGCTTGCAGCGGAATATCGAGTTTCTGAAGGAGTGAAAAATGGATAGGAAAAAGTGAAAATTATGAGGGAACGAGAGGTCAGAGAGACGTAAGATAAGACTTAGTGACAGGGGCCGCGCGAAAAAAGAAACTAACATTGGGCGGAGCGTTGCGTCAAAGACACGGCGATTGAAGTAGAACATAAGTTGAAAAATAAAAAAGGGTAAAGAGTTCGCAGGTATACCCTCGGTTTAAAGACCGCTTTAGCTCTTCTGCAGACAGAACGATACCGTTGAGTGCCACGCAAACGTTTTCGCAGGTGCGGCATCCGCTTTTAGCAGTTACATTCCGGCATCAAAGCATTAAAAATCCTATATTCGAAATCAAATTACTTTAAGACCAAACTTTTACAAATGAAATTCAGTAAACCCACGCTCAGTTTTTGGCAGATTTTCAACATGAACGTCGGCTTTTTGGGCATACAGTTCAGTTTCGGATTGCAGCAGACCGCCATCAATCCCATTTTTCTTTTTTTGGGAGCGGCGGAAGATATGTTGCCCATTTTGAACTTGGCCGGCCCTATTACGGGTCTCATCGTACAGCCTGTAATCGGGGCGATTTCCGATAAGACCTGGTCGCCGAAATGGGGCCGGCGAAAGCCGTTTTTTCTGATCGGGGCCATTCTTGGTAGCCTTTGCCTGTTCGCTTTTCCGTTGAGTCCGGCCTTATGGTTTGCGGTCGGTTTACTTTGGATCCTTGATGCCGGCAACAACATGGCCATGGAACCGTATCGTGCATTCGTTGGGGATAAATTACCCGAGAAGCAGTTGAGTCTGGGCTTTCAGATGCAAAGTCTTTTTGTAGGTGCCGGTATTTTGTTGGCTAACGGGTCTATCATATTATTTCAATATTTGTTCGGAGGCGACAGCGCACTCGATGTTACCGGAAGCATCCCGACCTGGTTGTACTATTCCTTCTTTATCGGTGCATTTTTATCGGTGGTCACCATCTTATATTCCGTATTGACAACGCCAGAAATTCCCCCTACGGACGAAGAAATGGTCGTGATTCAAAAACACCGAGCCCTTTCGTTTGACGAGCGGTTCAAAATGCCTTTCGTCGAAATTTTTAACGCGGTCAAAGATATGCCTTCCTTCATGTGGAAAATTGCCGGGGTCTATCTCTTTCAATGGTACGCGCTCTTTATCTATTGGCAATATTCCACGCCCTTGTTCATGACCACTATGGGTTTTGATCTTTCTTCCGCGGCGGCGCAATCTGCCAAAATGAGTCTGACCTATAATATTGCGACCGTCGTCGTGGCCCTGATGTTGGTGCCGTTGACCCTAAAGTATGGCGGTAAAAAAATATATGCGGCCAGTCTTGTGGGCACGGGCGCGGCGCTGTTGATGATTCCCTTCATCGATAATCCATTGCTGGTGCTGGCGCCCATGGTGCTGTTCGGTATCGGATGGGCGGCGATGATGGGTATTCCCTACACCATGGTTTCCAAAATTGTGCCCCAAGACAAGCGCGGCGTTTACATGGGTATCTTGAACATGATGATTGTCATTCCGATGGGCATAGAAACCCTGACGTTCGGATTCATCTATGATTATTTTTTGGATAATTCTGCGGTAAACGCCATGCTATTTGGCGGCGTGTTCTTCATCATCGCTGCGGTCTTGGCGATGCGATTGAATGTATCCAAGGCCAAGGTGGAAGTAGCGGAATCAATTTGAGGTATTAGATATGGTTAGTTTCTCTAAAGCTCAAAATTAAATTGACCTTTGAGCATTAAACCTTGACACGTGACCCTTTTCCCCTAAATTTGTTTTTTGAACCCAATACCTGAACACCATGAGCAAACAGAAGCAACGCCGGGAAGCCCTGGTCTACCACGCCAAACCCCAACCGGGCAAAATCAAGATCGTACCCACCAAGCCTTATGCTACCCAACGCGATTTGGCTCTGGCCTATTCCCCGGGCGTTGCCGAACCTTGCCTTGAAATCGCAAAAGATGTTAATAATGTATACAAATACACCTCCAAGGGCAATCTGGTAGCCGTGATTTCTAATGGAACTGCAGTTTTGGGCTTGGGAAATATAGGTCCCGAAGCTTCAAAACCGGTGATGGAGGGCAAGGGACTGCTTTTTAAAATATTCGCCGATATAGACGGAATCGATATCGAAGTAAACACCGAAGATGTAGAGGAGTTCGTTCAGACCGTAAAGATGATTGCCCCTACTTTTGGCGGTATCAACTTAGAGGATATCAAGGCGCCGGAAGCTTTCGAAATCGAACGGCGGCTCAAAGAGGAATTGGATATTCCCGTGATGCACGACGATCAGCACGGCACGGCCATTATTTCTTCGGCGGCCTTGTTGAATGCCCTTGAAATAGCCAAAAAGAAAATTGAAGACGTACGTATCGTCATCAGTGGTGCCGGTGCCGCGGCGGTATCCTGTACTAAACTATACAAGGCATTCGGTGCCAAAGCGGAGAACATCGTAATGTTAGATAGTAAAGGGGTGATACGAAAAGATGCCCCGAACCTGTCCGCATCGAAAGCAGAGTTCGCGACGGACAGAAAAATCGACACCTTGAGCGAAGCCGTTGAAAACGCCGATGTTTTTATCGGGCTTTCCATTGCCGATATCTTTACCCCGGCAATGTTGACTTCCATGGCGGCACATCCTATAGTATTCGCCATGGCCAATCCGAATCCGGAAATCGATTACGATCTGGCCATGAAGACGCGCAAGGATATTATTATGGCGACCGGCCGATCGGATCATCCGAACCAAGTGAACAATGTCTTGGGCTTCCCTTTTATTTTCCGTGGTGCTCTTGACGTACGGGCGACCTCCATCAACGAAGAAATGAAAATGGCCGCCGTGAAAGCACTGGCCAATCTGGCCAAGCAGCCGGTTCCCGAGCAGGTGAACATAGCCTATGGGGAGACCCGGTTTACCTTTGGTGCGGAATATATCATTCCAAAACCTTTCGATCAACGCTTGATTTCGGAGATTCCGCCTGCCGTGGCCAAGGCGGCGATGGACAGTGGTGTAGCCAAAAATCCTATTTATGATTGGGATAAATATAAAGAAGAGCTAATGCAGCGATCGGGCAATGATAATAAGGTCGTACGCCTGTTGCATAGCCGCGCCAAGGGCAATATCAAACGGATCGTTTTCGCCGAGGCCGATTCCCTCGATGTGTTGAAGGCCGCACAGATCGTTCACGAAGAGGGTATCGCCATTCCGGTCCTGCTAGGTAATAAAGAGATTATCACCGAATTGCAGCAGGAGCTGGAATTCGATGCGGATATCGAAATCGTAGATCCCAGCGATGAGGCCTTCGCCGATAAGCGCAATCAATACGCAAAGACCTATGCCCATCTTCGCCAGCGTAAGGGAGCTACCCTGTACAGCGCGAAAATCAAAATGAGGGAACGGAATTATTACGGGGCTATGATGGTACTGGAGGGCGATGTCGACGGCATGATTTCCGGATATTCCCGGGCATACCCTACAGTGGTAAAACCTATTTTTGAAGTTATAGGTAGGGCGGCCAACGTAAAAAATGTGGCTACGGTCAACATTATGATTACGGACAGGGGCCCGTTGTTCGTTGCCGACACTTCTATTAATATCGACCCAGATGCTGCGGAAATCGCAGAAATCGCCCAGATGACCGCCAACCTTGCCAAAGCTTTTGGTTTTGACCCGGTCATGGCCCTGTTGTCATACGCCAATTTTGGTTCCTCGACCCATGCCGACGCCAAAAAAGTGCGTGACGCGGTCGAAATATTGCACGAAAAACACCCGGAACTGGTTGCCGACGGCGAAATACAGATGGATTTTGCCCTGAACAAAGAAATGCTACAAAGTCAGTTCCCATTTTCAAAATTGGCCGGTAAAAAAGTAAACACGCTGATATTTCCGAATTTGGAATCCGCCAATATTACCTATAAACTCTTGAAGGAGCTTAATGGGGCAGATTCCATTGGTCCCATCATGCTAGGTTTGAGAAAAGCGGTGCACGTCGTGCAATTGGGCGCCAGTGTCGACGAAATGGTCAACATGACCGCTGTGGCCGTAATCGATTGTCAGGAGCGGGAAAAGCGCAAAAAGGCAAAAAGCGGAGGGAAGTAGCGGTTAGTCCATATTACTGAAGCATCCGATCAAACCTAAATACTAATCCCCAAACGTCCCTTTCATGATAACCCATTTAAAAGGCAAACTCACCGAAAAAAATCCGACCCATGTCATCGTAGAGTGCGGGGGCGTGGGTTATTTTGTCAACATTTCGCTGCATACCTTTTCAAAATTGGCCGACAGCGAGAGCATCAGCATCTTCACCCACCTACAGGTCAAAGAAGATTCGCACACCCTTTTCGGTTTTGCCGAAAAATCTGAACGTGAAATCTTTCGTTTGCTATTGTCGGTTTCCGGTATCGGTTCGAGTACGGCCCGAACCATGCTTTCATCGCTGACGCCGGCCCAGATCCGTGATGCTATCGCTGGAGGCGATGCCGCAACGATCCAATCCATAAAAGGTATTGGCACAAAGACCGCCCAGCGCGTGATTCTCGACCTGCGCGATAAAATCCTCAAAGTCTACGATATTGACGAAGTTTCTACCTCTGCGAACAATACAAATAAAGAAGAAGCGTTATCAGCATTAGAGGTACTTGGCTTTGCTCGACGATCTGCCGAAAAGGTAGTGGACAAGGTACTCCGCCAAGATGCTTCGCTAAGCGTGGAAAACATCATAAAACTCGCGCTAAAAAATTTGTAACGAGTTTGAAAACAGGGGCCCAACCAATTCTTAAATCTTCATTTAAGCTATCGTTCCTATTCCTATTTTTCGTTCTATCGACAGGGCTTTCCCTTGCGCAAGAGACGGAAGGCGAGGAAGAGGTCGAACAGCAGGTCGACTCGGTTCAGGTCGACTCCGTAAAAACGGGATTTTCTTTGGGAAGGCTGAAAATGGACAACCCTGAGAGCATCGTTTCCAAATACAACTACGACCCAAAACTCGATATGTACGTCTACTCCGAAAAAGTGGGCGACTTCGATATCGGATATCCTATCATATTAACACCAGAACAATATTATGAACTGGTGCGTCAAGAGGGTATCAAAGGCTATTTCAAGGAAAAGGGGGATGCTTTTTCCGGTAAGAAGGAAGGGAGCGAGGAAGCCCGAAAAAATCTACTTCCGAATTTCTATATCAACAATAATTGGTTCGAATCCATTTTCGGCGGTAATACCATCGAAGTGATTCCACAAGGTTCCGTGGCTATGGATTTGGGCGTGCTCTGGCAGAAAAACGACAATCCCGCATTATCCCCAAGAAACCGTACCAACACTTCCTTCGACTTCGATCAGCGTATCAGTTTGAGCATGCTGGGGAAAATCGGGGAACGTCTTCAGGTAAATTTCAATTACGACACCGAGGCGACCTTCGATTTTCAGAATATTGTCAAGTTGGACTATACCCCGACCGAAGATGATATTCTGCAATCCATAGAAGTCGGTAACGTAAACATGCCCTTGAACAGTTCCCTCATTACAGGCGCTCAAAGCCTTTTCGGGGTAAAGACCCAATTACAGTTCGGGAAAACCTCGGTGACCGCAGTATTCTCTGAACAGCGTTCGCAGAGCAATACGGTGGTGGCCCAAGGTGGCGGCACGCTGAACGAATTCGAGGTAACGGCCTTGGACTATGATGAGGACAAGCACTTTTTTTTAGCCCAATATTTTAGGGACAACTACGATGCGGCCCTGATCAATTATCCGTATATCAGAAGTCAGGTGCAGATTACGCGCTTAGAGGTTTGGGTGACCAACCGTAGCCAGCAGACGCTCAACGTGCGCAATATCGTCGGTATTCAAGATTTGGGGGAATACGACCCCTTGACCGCCGCGGTAGAGAATCCGACCCGAATCGGGGCCAACGCGCCGGCCAATTTTTTTAACCCCAATACGGGCGGGCAGCCGAATGCACTACCAAGAAATAATGCCAACGGCTTCAATCCCAATGCCATCGGTCAGGGCGGTGTACTGACCCAAAGCATCCGTGATATCTCTACGGTCGAGCAAGGCTTCAACATTCCCGGGTATCAGGTAAACCAGGGCTTCGACTATGCCTTTCTCGAAAATGCCCGAAAATTGGAGCAGGGTAGGGACTTCACCTTCAACTCCCAACTGGGGTATTTATCCCTAAGTCAACGGCTGAGCAACGACGAGGTTTTGGCCGTTGCATTTCAATATACCTTTAATGGGCAGGTCTATCAAGTCGGGGAATTTGCCAATGGCGGTGTCGACGCCACCACCATTACCGGGGGCGCTTTAGATAACCCTGTGATCAACAATAATACGCTTGTTCTAAAATTGCTAAAAAGTAATATTACCAATGTCAGCGATCCAATTTGGGATTTGATGATGAAAAATATTTATGCAACAGGGGCCTTCAGATTGAGCCAAGAGGATTTTAAGATGAACATCCTTTATAGCAATCCCACCCCCCGAAACTATATCACTCCCGTAACCGCATTTCCCCAACAGAACGATGGTGGGAAACCTTTGGAAGAGCGCATCCTCCTTGAAGTCTTTAATTTTGACCGTTTGAACGCTTACAACGACGTGCAGCCCGGCGGTGACGGTTTCTTCGATTTTATTCCGGGAATTACCGTCGATACCCAGAACGGGCAGATTATTTTTACGAAAGTAGAACCTTTCGGGGAATATCTTTTCGAGCGTCTTGGTGGCGGTACCTACGATGTGGAAAACGAGCAGGGCTATAATGAAAATCAGGATAAATACGTCTTTCGCGATATGTACGAACTGACGAAAGCGGCGGCCTTACAAGATCCTGAAAAAAACAAATTTTTATTAAAGGGACGCTATAAATCCGAGGGAAGCAACGGTATTCCCATTGGTGCTTTCAACGTACCGAGAGGTTCCGTACGGGTTACTTCCGGAGGTCGGCAATTGCAGGAAGGTATCGATTATACGGTCGACTATCAGGCTGGTACCGTACAGATTTTGGACCCCAGTCTGGAGGCTTCCGATACGCCGATCAACATATCCGTAGAAAACAATGCCGTCTTCGGGCAACAGACCCGACGGTTTACCGGGGTCAATGTCGAGCACCAATTCAATAAAAATTTCGTTCTCGGCGCCACATTGCTCAACCTGAACGAGCGGCCCCTTACCCAAAAATCGAACTTCGGCGTTGAACCGGTGAACAACACGATTTTCGGAATGAACGGAAATTTTTCTACCGAAGTTCCCTTTCTGACCCGCATGGTCAACAAGCTACCGAATATAGATACCGATGTACCATCGAACGTATCCGTTCGTGGCGAAGTGGCGTTTTTGCAACCCAATTCCCCGAAAAATGCCGATTTTCAGGGAGAGACGACCACCTATCTAGATGATTTCGAGGGCGCACAGGCGCTAATCGATATCCGCTCTTCTTTAGGATGGGTCATGGCCAGTACGCCCTTGGAGTTTTTAGACGGCCCCAATCAAAAAGGGCTTGAAACCGGATTCCAAAGGGGAAAATTGGCGTGGTACACCATAGACCCGGTTTTTTATACGAACCAAAGACCTTCAAGCATCAGCGACAGCGATATATCGAGCAACGCTACCCGAAGAATATTTATCGATGAGGTATTTCCGAAAGTCGAGGTGGCCCAAGGGCAGACCCGTCAGCAGACCACCTTTGACATGGCGTATTACCCGAATCAAAAAGGGCCGTATAACGCTAACGATAATTATGATGCAGTTACGGCCGATCAAAAATGGGCCGGGGTCATGCGCTCGTTAAGCAGTACAAATTTCGAACAGGCGAACGTAGAGTTCGTACAGTTTTGGGTGATGGACCCGTATCTAGAGGGTACCGCTACCAGCACGGGCGAACTAGTCATCAACTTAGGCAACATAACCGAGGATATTTTGGCCGATGGCCTGAAACAATATGAAAACGGACTCCCGATCAACGGCGATGGCCGTACAAAACCGGCCGATCCGATCTGGGGTCCGGTGCCCGCCACACAGGCTTTGGTATATGCCTTTGATGTCGATGAGGCCAGTCGGGCGCAACAAGATCTGGGTTTTGACGGCCTTGACGATGCGGCGGAAAGCGCGATTTATGGCACCGAAAACGGGGCCGACCCCGCACTTGACAACTACGAATATTTTTTGCAGCGCGAGGGTAGCATTCTGGAGCGCTATTTGAATTTCAACAACCCCCAGGGAAACTCCCCGGTTCAGGTAAGCAATGATAATCGAGGCTCGACCACGCTTCCCGATGTCGAGGATGTCGACCGCGATCTGACCATGAACACTATCAACAGCTACTATGAATATCGCATTCCCATTAAACCGAACACGACGGTCAATGATTTATATGTAACCGATGTCCGTGATTCGTTGGTGCTTTCTGGCAATCGTATTCCCGATGGCAGCACCGTTCGTACCCGATGGATACAATATAAGGTTCCGTTGAGCGATTTTACCGATGCCGTTGGCGGTATTACCGATTTTCGCTCCATCAGTACGATTCGAATGTATATGACCGGATTCGATAGCGACGTCTTGCTGCGTTTTGCCACTTTGGATTTGGTGCGTGGCGATTGGCGGACCTATGTTAAATCTCTCGACGACGACGATCCCAACCTTGAAGATGATCTGACAACTTTAGATGTCAATGCCGTTAATATACAGGAGAACGAGAACCGGAACCCGATTCCGTATGTGTTGCCCCCGGGTGTAATCCGCGAACAGCTGAACAATAATAATACCATCATTCAACAGAACGAGCAGTCGCTTTCCCTGGTGGTCGAAAATCTCGAATCTCAAGATTCCCGCGGAGTGTTCAAGAACCTGAACATCGATTTGCGGCAGTACGAAAAACTGAAGATGTTCATGCACGCCGAAACCATTTTGGAAAGCGATATCTACAATGTCGAAAATCCCTTGGTCGGTTTTCTTCGGATCGGTACCGACTTTACCCAAAACTTCTACCAACTGGAACTTCCGTTGGAATGGACGCCCTTCAACGCACGCTCCTCTGAAGCCATCTGGCCCGAAAACAACGAGATGGAGGTGGTTTTAGCCGATTTGAACAAGGTGAAGTCTGTTTGGATTGCCGGTAACGACCTAAGTGACATCCGTTATTTTGAGGTAATCGACGGCGAGGTGGTATCGGTCGAAGAGTTTGCCCCGCGCACGCCCGGACGATTGCGTATCGGAATCAAGGGGAATCCCTCTTTGGGAAGCATCCGTAGTATGATGGTCGGTATGAAGAATGCCGCCCGGCAGCCGGTTCGTGGCGAGGTCTGGTTCAATGAATTGCGTCTAGCAGGTCTTGATAACGAAGGCGGATGGGCCGCCATAGCCGCTGTGGACGGTAACATCGCAGATTTTGCCGATTTTTCCGCCACGGGAAGCACGAGTACATCCGGTTTTGGCGCCATCGACCAAATGCCGAACGAAAGGGCCCGGGAAGATGCGATATCCTATGATCTGGTGACCAACGTCAACGTAGGGCAGTTGCTTCCCAAGAAATGGAACATCCAAATTCCTTTTAATTATGGTATATCCGAGCAATCGATTACCCCTGAATTCGATCCGGTGTACGATGACCTTAAACTGGAGGATCGTATATCCGCGGCCGAAGATCCCGATAGCAATCAAGATTCCGATCAGATTGCGGAGCAGGCCGAAGATTATACCAAACGCACCAGTATCAATTTTATCGGGGTGCGAAAGGATAGGGGCGAAGAGGCCGATGCCAATTTTTATGACGTTGAGAACTTTACCTTTAATTACTCGTATAACGAGACCTTTCACCGTGATTTCGAGATTGCCGAGTTGCAGGATAAAGATCTGAAGACCGGATTTATCTACAACCATGCCTTCAAGCCTTTGGAAGTGGCACCGTTTGCAAAAAAGGACTCCCTTTTTACCGGGGCCTACTGGAAATGGCTGAAAGAGCTGAACTTGAGCTTGCTGCCGACCACGGTATCGGTGAATTCCAGTTTCGACCGGCAATTTAACCAACAGCGTTTTCGTGACGTGGTCGAAGAGGGTGTTGAAACTTTAGACTTGCCCACTTTACAGCAGCGCAACTATCTCTTCAATTGGCAATATGCCGTAAATTATGCGCTGACCAAATCATTACGCCTGAACCTTACCGCGAGCAACAACCATATCGTTCGGAACTATTTTGAAGATTTAACGAATGACGAGGGCGAGGAGTTTCAGCGTATCAATCCGAACCTCGGCTTATGGGACGGTTTTTTTGACTTCGGGGAACCCAATCGACACGCCCAGCAACTGGAGTTGAACTACGAAATTCCGTTCAGTAAAATCCCGATTTTAGACTTTATCAACGCGCAATATAGCTACACCAGTAATTTTGATTGGCAGCGTGGCGGAGATGCCCTGAATCAAGCCGTGTTCTTGGCGCAAAATCCCGGGGCATCGGTAAACCAGGTCAATATACCCTCGATCAACACCGTACAGAACGCCAGCACGCACAACTTGACGGCCAACCTGACGATGGATAAATTTTACAATCTCATCGGCTTGAAGAAACGGCAGGGCGGGGGTAGAAAAAAGGCTCCGGTGCGTAAAGACAAGGCCGGTAACCCCGCCGATAGTACCAAAACCGCCGGAAGGCTAGAGAAAAAATCAAGCGGGCTCTTCAACACCGCGGTCGATATCTTGACGATGGTCAAACGCCTTAACGTGAACTACAATGAGACGAACGGTAAGGTGTTGCCGGGCTACACCCAATCGGTCGGGTTTGTAGGGTCGCTGCGCCCTTCGATAGGTTTTGTCTTTGGAAGCCAGGCCGATGTGCGCTTCGAGGCGGCCAAAAGAGGCTGGCTGACCAGTTTTGACGAGTTCAACGAGCAGTACATCGAGAACACGAACAAACAGTTGAACATTACCGCTACCGCATTGCCGATCAAAGATCTGACCATTGATCTTACCGCCGATAGACAGCTTTCGAACAGTTACCAAGAAAGCTTCAATATCGACCTTACCGACCCAGACGACCCTTATAAAGTACAACTGGGCAACGATTACGGTAATTTCAGTATCTCGACCATGATGATCGGTACGGTCTTCGGGAGAAGCGACGAGTTTACCTCCGATAATTTTCAACAGTTCAAAGATAATCGTATCACCATAGCCAATAGGTTGGTGGCCGACAGAGGCCAGTCTCCCGGTACCCCCGACGAAGACGGGTTCCCGCAGTTATATGGGAAAACGCAGCAAGATGTCCTACTGCCCGCGTTCTTCGCCGCCTACACCGGCCAAAGTGCCGAGCGCGTAAACTTGGATGTTTTCCGGCAGATACCCATCCCCAACTGGAATATTAAATACACCGGCCTAATGCGTAATAAATGGTTCAAAAAGAAATTCCAGCGTTTTTCGCTTAGCCATGGGTATCGTGCATCTTATAGCATCAATTCTTTCCAGACCAATTTAGAGAAAACACAGCTGCAGAACGAGGGCCTGTCGACGGTCGACCCCGAAACCGGTGACCTATTGTCCGATTTGATATTGAACAACGTAGTGCTGACCGACGAGTTCAATCCGATTATGCGGGTCGATTTTGAGATGAAAAATTCTGTGAGCGTTTTGGCCGAAATGCGGTCGAACCGTGCCTTGGCCCTTAGTTTTGACAACAATTTAATGACAGAAATCAGTGGAAAGGAATATACGGTCGGGCTAGGCTACCGCTTTAAGGATGTCAAGTTCGTGACCAATATCGGCGGCAACAAGACCCGACTGAAAGGCGATTTGAACCTGAAGGCAGATGTAACGCTTCGTGACAACATCACGATTATCAGAAACCTTGATATTGACAACAACCAGATTACATCCGGGCAAAACCTGTTGTCCATCAAATTTACGGCCGACTACGCCTTGACCAAAAGCTTGAATGCCTTGTTTTTCTACGACCATTCGTTCTCCCAATTCGCCGTATCCACGGCCTTCCCGCAGACTACGGTCAACGCCGGATTTACGTTGCGGTATAATTTTGGAAACTAAATTTTCATCCACAACCTTCCATAGTATTCTTTATCCTTGAAAATCGCATCGGAATCCGTTACATTTGCGGCCAACAAAAAAATTTGCGATGAACATACCTTCCGATTTAAAGTATACGAAAGACCACGAATGGATCAAGCTAGATGGCGACATTGCGACCGTCGGTATCACCGATTTTGCGCAGAGCGAATTGGGCGATATCGTTTACGTTGAGGTAGAGACCCTTGACGAGACTTTGGATAAGGACGAAGTTTTTGGCACGGTCGAAGCGGTCAAGACCGTATCCGATCTTTTCCTTCCCTTAAGTGGCGAAATTATCGAGTTCAACGAAGCTTTGGAGGATACCCCCGAAAAAGTCAACTCCGACCCCTATGGTGAGGGTTGGATGGTCAAAATAAAGGTAAGTGACACCTCGGAAGTCGATGGACTTCTATCGGCCGAGGCCTACAAAGAACTAGTGGGTGCTTAATAACAAAAAGTTCAGCATTGCCTTTTTCGGATGGATGCTTTTCGTGGCCTGGGCAAGTTTGTCAACTTTCTCCAAAGACGATACGCCAGATTTCGATATTCCGAATATGGACAAGCTGGTCCACTTCTGTTTTTATTTCGGTGCGGCGATCTTGGGCACATTTTTTATCCGCGAAAGGTTTCAAAAGACTTTTTCACTGGCCAAAGCCTTGGTTTACGCGGTTGTGATGGCCGTATCTTTTGGGATATTGATGGAAATTTTACAGCATAATTTTACGTCGGACAGACAGGGCGACATTTTCGATGCTTTGGCCAATACCTGTGGTGCCATAGTCGGCGCTGTGGCCATAAAATGCTACTTTTCGAACAAAAGAGGATTAAAATGGAAATAGTTTTTGTATTTTAAAGGAATTATTGGTTAAATTAGCAGACACTTAAATAGAAAATTATGGAACCGAAAAAGAATCCGAAAGCAGATGTAGGCCGCAACAGTGGCTTGTACTTTGTTATTGGGCTAGCATTTACGATGGCCGTTATATACGGTGCATTTGAATGGAAGACGTACGACGAGGTCAACGACTACGATATTTCAATGAATGTCGAGGATGATCTTGACGAAGAGGTTCCGATGACCGAGCAGATAAAGACCCCACCGCCCCCACCGCCCCCGGCAGCACCGGAGGTTATCGAGGTGGTCGAGGATGAAGAAGAGGTCGAGGAAACCATTATCGAATCTACGGAGACCAGCCAAGAAGAGGAAATTATAGAGGTCGAGGACGTTGAGGTCGAAGAGGAAGTCGAAGATGTCGATGTACCCTTTGCGGTTATTGAAGATGTACCTGTCTTTCCCGGTTGCGAAGGCGCATCGGATAAAAGGGCCTGTTTTCAGGAAATGATGCAGAAGCATATCAGTAAAAACTTCCGCTATCCTGAAATTGCCCAGGAAATGGGTGTTCAAGGACGTGTATCAGTTATGTTTACCATCCAAAAAGACGGAAGTATCGGTAACGTCAGAATGCGTGGACCGGACAAGAATCTAGAAGCGGAAGCTGCACGTATCATTGGAAAACTTCCGAAAATGACCCCTGGAAAACAGCGGGGCAACGCGGTAAGAGTTCCCTTTAGTATTCCGATTAACTTTAAATTGCAGTAATTGGTGATTCCGTGTTAGCGGATATAGTTTAAAAACGAATATTTTAAATCCCACGGTTCCATAAATCGTGGGATTTTTGATTTTATCGACCTTCCGACCTTCCGACCTTCCGACCTTCCGACCTTCCGACCTTAACACATTCCGACCTTCCGACCGCCAAGGTAGCTAGAGCCGCCTTTTACCAGAGCCGCCGTCG
>JBATUY010000568.1:0-1629 GCA_049671465.1 Pricia sp.
GTTCCACATAGGACAGATAGACGGTTTGGTTGTTTTCAAAATCCGGATCAATGATGATGTCGCCCAAGCCGCCCTGATTGCGCTCCGTGACCTCAGGCACATTCTCAATGCGCGCTATTTTTGTCCCGCGTGAGTTCAGCAGCCAGAGATTGCCGCTTTTCTCAGTCACCAGAGACCGGCCATCCGGCAGGAAGGTCATCGCCCACGCGCCGTCAAAGCTTGCCAGCTCTTCCAGCTGAACTACGGTTTCCGCAGAGCCTGTGACGGACATCTGAGCCGACGCTCCCAACGGGATCAGCGCTGTAACAGCGGACAGGCAAGCAAGTTTGAAAGACCGGTTCATGGAACACTCCTGATGAAATCTCTGACCTACATACGGCCCATGCGACATTTCGTTCAATATCCGCAGCGATACCTCTCCAGATTGTGATCGAAAAACGAGCCACAAAAAACCCCGCCGAAGCGGGGCTTGATGTTGAGGCTGTGTAAGGGCGCTTAGCCTTCAATATTCAGCTCGATCCCGAAGACCTTGCCTTTCTTGAGCGGGCTGAAGGTACCGAAAGCTGGATTGTTACCAAACGGAACGGCCTGGCCGGTCTGGTTCGGGAACCCACCGAAAGGCGCGCCGAAGGAACCGGGAAGTTGCGTGTCGCCACCTACCTGCACTTCATCGAGGAGGTTACGACCAAAGGCGGCGATGGAGATGCGCTGTCCCTTATCGTTCTCCATTGAGTAGCTCAGCGATGCGTCCAGACGATCGAGCGCTTGGACGAAGCCAAGATTGTTGTCCGTGTACGCGAAGCGGTCACGATGCTGGAAGTTGCCGCGCAACGTGACCAAGCCTCGCTGGCCGGTTGGAACGTCGACGATAGCGCCGAAACCGTAGGTCGACTCGGGAACACGTGGGATTTCCAGGGCCAGATCGGCGTCGGTAATAGTCCCGAACACTTCGCCCGGCGTACCCGCAAACGAGATATCCTGACGAACCTCATCATATTCCGCGTCGATGATGCCAACATTACCGGTCAGTGTCAGGAAGTCGTTGAGCGTGAAGCGACCATCGAGCTCAAAGCCAAGGATGGACGCGTCAGCCGTGTTCAAAATGACCTGCGAGACACCAGCGGCGGACGGCAAGTTCAGCTCTCGCTGCATGTCACTGATATCTGTGTAAAAGCCCGCGGCGTTGACGTTGATACGGCGGTCCTCAGAGGTCCATTTGGTTCCGATTTCGAACGCGTCGACTTCTTCCTCATCAAAAGAAGGCTCACCATTATTCGCGGCCAGACCAGCCAAGAAGACCGGAACGTCAGTGACCCGGAAATTGTAACCGCCCGAGCGAAAGCCCTTCGTGTAGGTACCATAGGTCTGGAAGTCGTCGCTGATGAAGTATTGCAATCCGAGCTTCGGCGTGAAGTTCGACCAGCTATTGTCATCCACAAAACCATTTGGCGCACCCGTGAAGTTCAGACCACCGAAGGGGCAAGTATCACCCACCACAGAACATTCGGCCAAACGTGGCTGGACAAAGGTTACACCAGCCGCCTTGCTTTCGTCAGAGTAGCGCAGGCCGCCCGTGACGATGAGGTTTTCGGTCAGTGCATAATCAACATTGACAAATGCACCGAGGAC